>DATLXM010000183.1:0-55681 GCA_035575835.1 Gaiellaceae bacterium | reverse complement strand
TTCATCTTCTCGTTCGACCAGAAGCCGCTCGCGGAGCTCGGCGAGGCGGCGAAGCGCCGGCCGCCGGAGGAGATCGCGCTGACCGGTGGGCCCTACGAGCTACGCCGCACGATCGTCTCCGTCCGCGTCAATCCCGACTCGCCCTACCGGATCGCGCGCGACGAAGCCGGCGTCCTGCTCCTCTCCCTCGACGGGCGCGAGATCGCGACGGTCGGCCTACCTCCCATGCCCGAGTACTACCGCCACACGCTCGCGAACGGCAAGACGGTGATGGAGACGGCGCCCACGATCCAGTGGGGCTACCTCGTCTACCTGACCGTGCTCCGCCTCTGCCAGTACTTCGGGGCGAAAGAGGAGTGCCAGTTCTGCGACATCAACCACAACTGGCGCCAGCACAAGCAGGAAGGCCGGCCCTACACCGGGGTGAAGCCGGTCGAGGACGTCCTCGAGGCGCTCGCGATCATCGACCGCTACGACACGGAGAAGATCAGCAAGGCGTACACCCTCACGGGCGGATCCGTCACCAGCACGGTCGACGGTCTCGGCGAGGCCGATTTCTACGGACGCTATGCCCAGGCGATCGAGGAGCGCTTCCCGAACCGGTGGATCGGCAAGGTCGTCGCACAGGCCCTGCCCCGCGCGGACGTGCAGCGCTACAAGGACTACGGGATCACGATCTACCACCCGAACTACGAGGTCTGGGACAAGCGGCTCTTCTCGCTGATCTCGCCCGGCAAGGAGCGCTACGTCGGCCGGGAAGAATGGCACCGGCGGATCTTCGACGCGGCTGAGGTCTTCGGGCAGCGCTACGTGATCCCGAACTTCGTGGCCGGCGTCGAGATGGCGAAGCCGTACGGGTTCGAGACCGTGGACGAGGCGATCGCGTCGACCACCGAGGGGCTCGAGTTCTTCATGAGCCGCGGGATCACGCCGCGGTTCACGACCTGGTGTCCCGAGCCGACGACCCCTCTCGGCCGCGACAACCCGAACGGAGCGCCCCTCGAATACCACATCCGCCTCCTCGAGGCCTATCGCGAAACCCTCGAGAAGCACGGCCTGAAGCCGCCGCCCGGCTACGGGATCGCCGGCGCCGGGAACGCGGTCTTCTCGGTCAGCTCGTTCATGGACACGCTGGCTCCCGAGGTCGTGACCGAGGAGGAGGCCGTTCCCGCGTGAACGGCAGGATCAGCGTCGAGGAGGCGCGGACGCTCTGGCTCGAGGCGTCCGACGAGGAACTGCAACGGCTCGCGTTGGGCGTACGGGACCGGTTCCACGAGCCGAAGCGCGCCACCTACATGGTGATGCGGATCATCAATTACACGAACGTCTGCGTCGCCCAGTGCGACTACTGCGCCTTCTACGTCCTCCCGAACCAGGAGGGCGGGTACGTCCTCAGCCGCGAGGCGGTCTTTGCCAAGATCGACGACCTGCTCGAGGCCGGCGGCGACCTCGTCGCCTTCAACGGCGGCTTCAATCCGAAGCTCCCCCTCGAGTTCTATTGCGATCTCTTCGCCGCGGTGCGCGAGCGCTACGGCGACCGCGTCGAGTTCTACGCGCTCACGATCGCCGAGTTCGTCTACCTCGCGGACCGCGCGAACCTCTCGCACGCCGAGGCAGCCGTCCGGCTCCGCGATGCCGGTGTGCACTGGATCACGGGCGGCGGCAGCGAGATCCTGACGGAGGACTTCCGCAAGCGACACGCCAAGTTCAAGTACACGGTGCGGGAGTACCTCGAGGCTCAGCGGGCGATCGTCGAGGCCGGCCTGCGGACGACGGCGACGATGGTGATCGGCTTCGACGAGACCCTCGACGAGCGGCTCGAGCACCTGCAGCGCACCCGCGACTTCCAGGACGCCTGCCTGCGCGACGGGCTCGACGGCCTCTTCTCGTTCCTCTGCTGGACCTACAAGCCATACGGGACCGAGTTCGCAGGAGTCGAGATCTCCCCGCAGGAGTACTGGCGGCACATCGCGCTGAGTCGGATCTTCCTCGACAACGTCAAACACGTACGGACGTCGGTGCTGACCCAGAACGAGGAGGCTTTCCGCGCACTCGACTACGGAGCCGACGACTTCGACCTCCCGATCGAGGACGAGGTGACGCAGAAGGCCGGCGCCACGATCGAGCTCGACCTCGAGGGGCTGCTGGCGGTCCCACGGCGGCTCGGCTATTCCGTCGAGTACCGGCACGCCGAGCGACCCACCGCGCTGACCACCATGAATTAGGTCGGCTCACGGGTTGACATTCGTGACCTTGGACACAAGTCTGTGGGCGGGGTCTCATCGGCGTCCCTCGGGCGCCGGCCGGCCAACCAGGAGGACCGCATGGCGTCCGGTGAAGGCGACGAGGCGGCGAGCGATCGCGACCTGACCGCGGACGACCGCGACCGGGCCGCCGACCTGCGAGATCGCGGCGCGGAGGATCGTGATGCCGCGGCTCGCCGCTACGACCGCTCGGTGAGCGGGGAAGTCCAGCGGGCCGTCGACATCGAAGTCGAGCCCGACAGCGTGCACCGCCAGCGGCTCCTGGCGCGCGATGAGTCGAGCCGAGACCGGGTCCACTCGGCCGAGGATCGCGACGAGGCCGCGGTCGACCGGGAGGAAGCGGCCCGCGGTCGCATCGAGGCGCTCCACGATCGAACCGATGCCAAGCTCGCCGCGCAGCGCGCGCTGGAGACGCTCGAGTCGATGAGCGACGCGTTCCTGACGCTCGACTCCGAGTGGCGGTTCACCTATCTGAACCCGCAGACCGAGGCGATTCTCGACCGTCCCCGGGAGGACCTCCTCGGCAAGAACATGTGGGAGGAATTCCCCGAAGCTGTCGGCTCGGGTTTCGAGGACGCATACCGTCGCGCGCTGGAAGGACAGGTCGGCGTCCGGTTCGAGGAGCGTTACGAGCCTCTCGGCCGCATTCTCGAGATCAGGGTCTACCCGATCCCCGACGGGTTGGCGGTCTACTTCTGCGACGTCACGGGTGACCGGATGCGCGATGCCAAGCAGCGGTAGACCCAGCGGCTGGAGGTGCTCGGCCAGGTCACTGCCGGGGTCGCGCACGACTTCAACAATCTCCTCGCCGCGATCGCCGGATTCGCCGAGCTGGGAAAGGTCGAACTCGCCGATCCGGAGAAGGCCGGGTTGTACTTCCACCAGATCGCCTCGGCGAGTAAGAAGGCCACGGCCCTGACGCGGCAGCTGCTCTCGTTCGCCCGCGAGCAGGCTCTCGCCCCGACGCTGTTCGATCTGAACGAGGCCGTCGAGGAGCTCTCCCCGCTGTTGATCCAGCTCATGCCCTCCTCGATCGCGCTGCTCCTCCAGCTCGCGCCCGACCCGGTGGTCGTCTACGCCGACCGCTCTGAGGTCGAACAGGCCGTGATCAATCTCGTCGTGAACGGACGCGACGCGATCTACGGCCCCGGCGCGGTCACGATCGCCACGACGAGCGACCCCAGCGCCGTGCGCCAGGACCCCGACATTCAGGGCGGCGCGGGGCACGGCGGATGGCTCCAGGTGGCGGATACGGGCTCGGGCATCCCCGAACACGTGCTGCCGTTCATCTTCGATCCCTACTTCTCGACGAAGTCGGCAGAGATGGGAACGGGCCTCGGGCTCGCGACCATCTACGGGATCGTCTCCCAGAGCGGCGGCTCGATCCACGTGGATTCGACGGTGGGTGTGGGGACGGCGATGACCGTCGCGCTTCCGGGCGGGCCACCAGCACCCCCCTCCCCGTGAGCCCGGCTCAGACCGTGGCGCCCGTGGCGTTCACGAACCGCAGCTCGGGAACGTGCTCGAGCTCGCCGACGTCCCGGGCCATCTCGAGGAACGTGTAGAGCCCCGCCTTCTCGCGCGGCCCGAACGAGTAGCGCAGCTTCTCGAAGTAGCGCGCCAGGTAGCCCGCGGGATACCCGTAGCGCTCGCTCGCCTCGTGGGCGAGGACCTCGGGCTCGGACCGGGCGAGCCGAACCGAAGCGACGAGCGCGTGCTCGAGCTCGGGCAGGCCCGGAACGTTCGGTTCGGGAGCCGCCCACACGGCGAAGACCATCGGCAGCCCCGTGCGCTCGAGCCACAGCTTGCCCAGGTCGTAGTGAGGAGTCGGGTCGGCAAACGCGCTCCGGAGCGCGGCGTCGCCGATCAGGAGCTTCGCGTCCGCATTGCCCTGTCCGTGCACCGGGTCGAGCGGAACCTGCCTCGCCTGCGGGAGCAGCACCTTCATGAGGACGACCGAGGTCGCACTCTCGGGAGTGACGGCCACCGACCGGATCTGCGAGAACGGGAGCTTCGAGACGAGCTGAATCGACTCGACTGCGCCCTCCGACGAGACGCACATTCGCGGCAGGATCCGCAGCGCTGCCGCATGGCGCGCGTACTCGATCGACGAGATGGGAGCGATGTCGAGCTGGCCGTCGAGGAGCATGCCGTTCAGCTCCGTGGGGACGCCGGTGATCTCCTCCACGTCGGCGACCAGGCGATGGAAGACCGGCGCCATGTTCACGTAGGAGATGCGGCCCAGTCGGATCATCGCTCGACCCACCGGAAGAACGAGATCAGGTTCCCGTCGGGATCGAGGGTCGCGAACTCGCGCGTCCCAAAATCGGTGTCGGTGACGCCGTCGCGCGAGACGGGATGGAGCACGTCCCGGTCGCGCAGTTCGGCGTAGAGCTCGTCGACCCCGTCGACCTCGATCCGGCAGCTCGCGGTGCCGGCGAGAAACGACTCCGCGCCGGAGCAGACGGGCTTTTCGCCCGCGGAACGCTCCTTCCAGCTGGCGTCGTCCGCCTGCCAGAGATGCAGCACCGCGTCGTCCCGGCGAAGGACGGCGAAGCCGCCCTCGTGGTGGAGTGACTCGAAGCCGAAGCGATCGCCGTAGAACTCCACCGACGCTGCCACGTCCAGGGTCGGAAGCGCGGGGATCGTGCGGCCGAGAGCAATCATCCGGTTCGATCCACCACGGCATCCGCGAGCGCCTCGAGCTCGTCCCGGTGGGACCCGCCGTCGAGGCTCTCACGCGCGACGCGGGCATAGTCCCGGGCGACCTCGCGCGAGCGCTCCAGGGCTCCGGTGGCGGCCACGCGCAGAAGCACACCTGCGGTCGGGCCACCGCCGAGCGCGAGGCGAACTACCTCGTCTCCCTCCGCGGCCAGCAGCAGCGGCAGCGTCGGCGTGCCCTCGCGCAGATCGGTCCCGGAGATCTTCCCGGTCTCGGTCGAGTCGCCCGCACAGTCGAGGACGTCGTCCGCGATCTGGAAGGCGATTCCGAGGTTGAGCCCGAACCGGGCGAGGGCGCCGCCGGAGCCGAGCGAGCAGGCCGCCTCGAAGAGCTTGCCGGTCTTGAGCGCGCACCGCTCGAGGTACTCGTCGACCGTGGTGGACGGATCGCGCTGCTGGCGGCGCTGCATCGCCTCACCCCGTGCCAGCGAGAGCGATGCCTCCGCGAGCACGGCGACATCCTCGATCCGCCCCGCGGCGGCGAGCTCGGCGAAGGCACGCGCGAAGAGGTAGTCGCCCGTGGCGCGCGCGGCCGCCGCCCCGTGCTCGGCCCACGCAGCGGAGCGTCCACGCCGAACAGCGGCGCCGTCGATCAGGTCGTCGTGCACGAGGGTCGCCATGTGCACGAGCTCGACGGCTACGCCGGCCGCGACCGGCAGAGACCCACCCTCCGGCGCGCAGAGAAAGCAGAGGAGCGGACGAAGTCGCTTCCCGCCCGCCGCGAGTGCCCCCGTCCCGACCTCGGCGACGAGCCCCGGCCGGCCGGCCACGGCGCTGCCGAGCCGCCGCTCGACCTGCTCGAGATACGCGTCGAGACCCGGGAGCTTGCGCACGTCCTCGAGCGTCGTCACTGGACACGTTCCGGGGTCGCCGTGGCCGTGTGGAGGGCGACGATCCCGCCTCCGAGCCGACGGAACTGGACGGAGCCGAATCCCTGTGCCCCGATCAGCGCAGCCAGCTTCTCGGGCCCCGGAAATCGCCGGACGCTCGCGGGGAGGTACGTGTAGGCCTTGCCTCCCGGGAGGACTCGACCCGCGACCGGGATCAGGACGTCGAACCAGAGCTTGTAGAACGGCTTCAGCGGCCCCCGCGGCGTCGTGATCTCGAGGATCGCGAGCCGACCACCCGGACGGAGCACGCGGCGGAGCTCGCCGATCCCGCGCTCGAGATCGGAGACGTTGCGGACACCGAAGCCGACGGTCGCGGCGTCGAACGAGGCGTCCTCGAACGGCAGCTCGAGCAGGTCGCCTTGGATCCATTCGAGCTCGGGAGCCTTGCGGCGCGCCCGCTCGAGCATCGCGGCCGAGAAGTCCAGCCCGACCACGGTCGCCCCGGCCTTCCGCGCTGCGATCCCGAGGTCGCCGGTGCCGCAGCAGCCGTCGAGAACACGGTCGCCCGGCCGGACGGTCAGCCGGACGGCGAGGCGCCGCCAGCGCTGGTCGAGCCCGAGCGTCATCACCCGGTTCATCAGGTCGTAGACGGGCGCGATCCGATCGAACATCGAGCGAACGCCCTCGGCCGGCAGCGTGCCCGATTCGTGCGTCACGACTGGCCCCAGCGCGGCGTCAGCGTGTTCTCGAGACCGAGCTGGTCGAGGATCCGCGCTACCACGAAGTCGACGAGATCATCGATCGTCTTCGCCCCGTGATAGAAGCCCGGCGCCGCGAAGAGGATCGTCGCGCCCGCCTGCTGCAGGGTCGCGAGCCCGTTCAGATGGATGAACGAGAGCGGCGTCTCGCGCGGAACGAGCACGAGCTTCCGGCCCTCCTTGAGCGCGACCGAGGCGGCCCGGTGGATCAGGTTCGCCATCGCGCCGGTCGCGAGCGTCCCGACCGTGGACATCGAGCAAGGGCAGACGACGTAGGCGTCGACCTTGGCCGACCCGGACGCGTACGGGCTCTTGTAGTCGTTGATCGCGTAGGTGGTCACGCCCGGAGCGTCGCCGATGAGACGCTCCAGCACCTGCTCCCGAGGCAACGTCGCGTCGCCGTACAGCTCGGTCGCGATCACCTCGACGCCGGCCGCCGAGGCGACGAGACCGACTTCGCAGCCGCCGTCCGCAAGCGCGCGCAGCAGCCTGGCGGCGTACGGCGCGCCGGAAGCGCCCGTCACGCCGAGGAAGACGCGCAACTACTTGTCCTTCAGGCCCTTGGAGGCGTCGAGGAAGACGCCCAGCTTCTGCAGGTTCTCGTCGCCGAGTCCCGCGTACGGCGGCATCACGTTGTTCCCGAACTCGGCCGGGTTGCGCACGTAGCGGGCGAAGCCGTCGGCGCCGCGCCCGTCCTTACCAATCTCGGTCAGCTCAGGCGCGCCCAGGTTCTGCGAGCCGGTGCCGAGATAGAGGTGGCACTGGGCGCAACCGACCTGCGCGAAGACCTCGGCGCCGGCGATTGCATCCGCGTTCCCCTGGAAGTCCTGCCGCTCGGCCCACACCGGTACCGCTTCGAGGAGCTCGGTGCCGAGGGCTTCCCGTGCGGTCGCGCCCTTGTAGGTCAAGACGCCCATCGAGAGAACGACGAGGATCGCGGCCACGATCGCAACGGGTCTGCGGAGGATCCGCCGCTCGCGCCGGAGGTCCATGAACGGGAGCGCGATCAGCAGGATGAGCGCGATCGTCGGGATCCCGACCGTGCCGAGGATGACCGACTCCGGCCACTTGAAGACGCGGAGGAGGTAGAAGAGGAAGTAGAAGTACCAGTCGGGCCGCGGGATGAAGTTCGTGGTCCCCGGGTCGGCCTCGTCGGTGAAGTGGGGGCCGAGCACGCCCGCCTCGGTGCCGTCCGCGTCGACGTACCAGATGGTGGCGAGCCCGACGATCACGGCGACCACGACGAGGCTCATCACCGTGTCGTGGAACATCGCGTGCGGGAAGAACGGCTTCCCTGTCGCGTCGACGTCCTCCTTGTAGCGCTTGTGTTGTGCGCGGCGCTCCTCGATTCGCCTACTCGCCATTCGAGCCTCCGCGCCCGCTCGGGCGGACGAGGCCCTCGCGCCCGTTCGTCGAGACCGGCGCCTCGACGCGGTCCTGGCCGGCAGCCGTGGGCGACCAGGGCGGCGAGGTGACGCCGAGCCGCATCACGAGGTAGAGGTGAAGGCCGATCAAGCCGCCGATCGCCCCGGGGAGGACGAGCATGTGGAGCGAGTAGAACTTGCTCAGCGTGTCCTCTCCGATCGAGGCGCCGCCCTGGAGGAACTGGGCGATGAACGGGCCGAGGAAGGGGGCGGTGCCGTTGATGTTGATCCCGACGATGGTCGCCCAGTAGGCGGTCTGATCCCACGGGAGCAGATAGCCGGTGAAGCCCTCGCCCATCCCGAGCGCGAGTAGGAGGACGCCGATGATCCAGTTCAGCTCCCGCGGGTACTTGTACGCCCCGAAGAGGAACACGCGCGCCATGTGCAGGAACATCAGGATGATGAAGACGCTCGCGCCCCAGCGGTGCATTCCGCGGACGAGCCAGCCGAGCGTGATGTCGTTCGTGATGTGGACGATCGAGTCGTAGGCCTTGTCCGGATCGGGCTTGTAGTAGAACGCGAGCACGACGCCCGTAACCGCCTGGACGAGGAAGGCCGTCAGCGTCGCCGAGCCGAGCGTCTGCGCCCAACTCGTGTCGCGCGGGACCTTGCGGAAGAGGAAATACTTGAGCCCGCCGACGAGGCCGGAGCGCTCCTCGAGCCAGTCGACCGGATAGAGCGCCGCGGCCTCGAGCTGAGCGCGACGCGGGTTCTTGGTGCGGCCTGCCGGGGTGGTCGCCATCAGCGCGGGATCTCGATCGGATAGAGCCAAGCCTCGGGGCCGTCCACGTGGACGCCCGGGACGGCGCGGCCGTACTTCTTGATCCGCGCTCGGGCTCCGGTCGAGTCGACGCTGCCGACGCTGTAGAAGCTGCCGAGCCAGAGCTTCCCGTCCCGGATCGAGAACTCGGCGCGGTCGAGCGCGCGGACGGGCGGACCGGCGGTGCGGTTGCCCTCGGTGTCGTACTGGCCGCCGTGGCAGGGGCAGCCGAAACCGGTCACGAGGCTCGGCGTCAGCTCGACCTGCTGCTTGTCACCCACGGTCTTCTTCCGGTCGTCGTAGACGATCCCGTTCGGCTGGATCGGGCAGCCGAGGTGGACGCACCGGGAGAAGAGGATCGTGTAGCTCGGCGCCTGCTCGAGGAAGCCGTTGTTGCGGACGAAGACCGTCCGCCGGCTGACCTCGCCGATCGACTCGTCCTCGAAGTAGCTCGCGATCACCCACTCGCCCTCTGGGAAGTCGTCGAGCGGGCCGAGCTCGACCTGCTGCTCCTTCTGGCCCGTGAACGAGGGCAGGACCGCGAAGCCGAGCACGGGGATGGTGATCAACCCGCCCACCACGCCGCCGAGACCGAGGGTCGCAGCTGACAGGAACGTGCTGCGCGGATACGCGTCGCGCTCTGCCTCGGTCGAGGGCGGCATCGCCTCTAGTCCGGCGGTCGCGGGTGGTGCAGCGCCCGTCGTCTCGGCGACGTGCCGCGTCTCGGGTTCGACGTGGGGCGCGGGCTCGCGGACTTCCGTGGTCACGTCCCGGATCCAGAGGAAGCCGAAGACGACGGCGAGAACCGTGCCGACGGCGACCGCGGGCCAGCTGACGACGAGGCCCGTGAGGATGCACGCGATGCCGATGGCGAAGCCGAGCGGCCAGAGGCTCGGCGGCGGGACGTGCGGTGGCTTCGTGTCGTGCGAACTCACGTCTGCGTCTCCCCTGGATTCAACCCGTCCGCCCTCGCGCCTGTCAACGACGTACCAGCTGCCGCAAGCGCTTGCCGGCGCCATTCTGCACCAGTCCGCCGACCCCCTGCAGAGGGAGCGGCGTCGGGATCCCGTACTCGCCCCAGCGGCGGTCGACCAGATCCCTGACCTCTGCGCTCATCTCGATCTCGTCGGGCCACTCCCGCGTCCCCTCGGCCGGCCCCTTCGCGGTCGCGTCGATCCCGAGCTTGCCCCCGAAGAACTGGAGGGTCGGGGCGTGGTCGAGGTGGTCGAGCGGCCCTTCGGTGATCACGAGGTCGCGCTTGGGGTCGACGTTGGCGCAGACGTGGAAGAAGACCTCCTCGTAGTCGTGCACGTTCACGTGCGCGTCCACGATCACGACCGACTTCGAGAGGCTGAGCATCCCGAGTCCCCAGATCGCGTGCATCACCTTGCGGCCGTGCCCTGGGAACGACTTCTTGATCGAGACGATCACGCAGTTGTGGAAGGTGCCGGCGACCGGCAGGTCGTAGTCGACGATCTCCGGAACGGTCAGCTTCACGGCCGGGAGGAAGATCCGCTCCGTCGCCTTCGCGAGCCACTGATCCTCCTGCGGCGGCTTGCCGACGACGATTGACGGATAGATCGCGTCGCGGCGCATCGTCACCGCGGTCAGGCGAAAGACGGGGAACTCCTCGGGCGGGGTGTAGTAGCCCGTGTGGTCGCCGAACGGGCCCTCGATTCCGACCTCGTCCTTCTCGATGTAGCCCTCGAGCACGATCTCCGCCTGCGCGGGCACCTCGAGGTCGACGGTCTTCGCCTTGACGAGCTCGACCGGCTCGCCCCGGAGGAAGCCGGCGAGCATGAACTCGTCGATGTGCTTCGGAAGGGGCGCGCTCGCGGAGTAGGCGGTGATCGGGTCGAGCCCGAGCGCGACGGCGACGGGGATCCGGCCGTCGGTCGCCAGGTAGTCGGCGCGGCCGTCCTTGTGGATCTGCCAGTGCATGAACGTCGAGCGCCCGTCGATCTTCTGCATCCGGTACATGCCGACGTTGCGGTTTCCGTTCCGCGGATCCTTCGTGATCACCGCAGGGAGCGTGATGAACGGAGCGGGGTCGCCGGGCCAGCAACGCTGAATGGGAAGCAGGTCGAGGTCGATCTCGTCGCCCGTCAGGACGACCTCCTGGCTCGGCCCGCGCGAGACCGTCTTCGGGCGCGAGTCCGCGATCGACTTCAGCTTCTTGAGGCCGCGGACCTTGTCGACGAGGCCTTCTGGCGGCTGCATCTCGAGCACGTCCTCGAGGCGGGCGGCGATGTCGTCGAGCCGCTCGACCCCGAAGCCCAGGCACATCCGCCGCTCGGTCCCGAACTGGTTGATCAGGAGCGGGTGACTCGCGCCCTTCGGGTTTTCGAAGAGAAGAGCAGGGCCGCCGGCCTTCACCGTGCGGTCGACGATCTCGGTGATCTCGAGATCCGGATCAACCTCGGCGGAGATGCGATGGAGCTCACCTTCCCGCTCGAGGAGCCGGATCCACTCGCGCAGATCGGAGGGCGGAGCCATCTCCGATTCAGTGTACGGAGACGACTAGTGGCGGCGGCGGCGGAGCCACTGCGAAGTCTCGCCGAGGGCGATCACGGCCACGAAGATCAGCCCCGTCAGCAACATGCCGGTGATCACGTTGCGCCCTTCTTCGGCGGCGTTCGCGAGGAGCCAGGCGACCATGTACGCGAGTTTATCCGAACCGTTCTGCGTGAGTGGCGAGTGCCGCGTCGGCGCCGGAGGCATCCCCGCCGAGGCGGACGCAGGTCTCGATCCACGCCTCGCCGTCACCGGGAGCCGCCTCACCTCGCAGGTGCGCGCACGTCGAGATCAGGTCGGCGAGCGCCG
Source organism: Gaiellaceae bacterium (assembly GCA_035575835.1). Taxonomy (GTDB): domain Bacteria; phylum Actinomycetota; class Thermoleophilia; order Gaiellales; family Gaiellaceae; genus Gaiellasilicea. The sequence goes on along the minus strand of DATLXM010000183.1, from coordinate 44,101 downwards.
TGACGGCGTCGAGCTCACCGGTCTCGGTAACCCGGACGAGCCCGTGCGCGTAGAGGTAGTCGCCGAGCAGGATCGCCTCGTCGTCCCCCGGTGGAGCGAAGAGACGCGGGCGACCGTAATGGACCAGGTACCCCTCGTAGATCGTCTCGAGCGCGAGCGCGAACCGCTCCGGCGCGAGCGGGGAGAAGACGGGAAGGTGTTCCGGGTCGTCGCGCAGGGCGGCCTCCCAGAGCGGGCTCTCTGCAGCCGCCTCGGCCGCCAGGGTCGTCCAGATCTCGATCATCCTGGGTTCAGCGGTCGAAGAACTCGGCAACGACCTCGACCGTGCGGTCGATGTCCTCGTCGGAGTGGGCGAGTGAGAGGAAGAGGCACTCGAACTGGGATGGAGCAATGTAGATCCCGCGCTCGAGCAGGTGCCGGAAGAGGGCTCCGTAGGCGTCCGTATCGCTCCGCTGCGCGTCCGCGAAGCTCCGGATCGGGCCGTCGCCGAGGAAGAGGGTCGCCATCGCGCCCACCCGCTGAACCGTTCCGAACGAACCCAGCCCCGCCTCGAGCCGCGCGCCCTTCCGCTCGAGCTCGTCGTAGACGGCCGGGTCACGGAGCCGTCGGAGGACGGAGGTACCAGCCGCGGTCGCGAGCGGGTTTCCGGAGAGCGTCCCGGCCTGGTAGACGTCGCCCGCGGGAGCGAGCCGTTCCATGATCTCGGCGCGCCCACCGAAGGCCGCTGCGGGCAGGCCGCCGCCGACGATCTTCCCGAGAATCGTCAGGTCGGGCAAGACGCCGTAGCGCTCCTGCGCGCCGCCACGCGCGACCCGGAAGCCGGTGATCACCTCGTCGAAGATGAGGAGCGCGCCGGATGCGTCGCAGAGCGCCCGCAGCGCGTCCAGGAAGCCCGGCTCGGGCGGAACGACGCCCATGTTTCCCGCGACGGGCTCGACGACGATCGCCGCGAGCCCTTCCCCATAGCGCTCGACGGCCACCGCCGCTGCGTCGACGTCGTTGTAGGTGGTCACGATCGTGTCCGCGGTTACCCCGCTCGGGACGCCCGGGCTGGAGGGGATTCCCAGCGTCGCGAGGCCCGAGCCGGCGCTCGCGAGCAGTGCGTCGGCGTGCCCGTGGTAGCCGCCGGCGAATTTGAGGATCCGGTCGCGGTGGGTGAAGGCGCGGGCGAGACGGATCGTGCTCATCGCCGCTTCGGTGCCGGACGAGACGAGGCGGACGAGCTCGACGGAGGGGACGGCGTCGACGACCTCCGCTGCGAGCTCGACCTCGCCCTCGGTGGGCGCGCCGAAGGTCGTCCCCCGCTGCGCCGCGTCCACGATCGCCTCGAGCGTCTCCGGGTCGGCGTGACCCAGGACGAGCGGGCCCCACGACATGACCCAGTCGAGATAGCGGTTGCCGTCGACGTCGACGATCGTCGAGCCCTCGCCGCTCCGCATGAACACCGGCTCGGCGAGCCCGACGGAGCGCATCGCCCGGACCGGGGAGTTGACGCCGCCGGGAATCAGCTTCGTGGCTCGACGCCAGAGATCCGACTTCGCCGCTAGAGCCACCGCGCGAGATCCTTCGTCCAGTACGAGAAGACCATGTCGGCGCCGGCCCGCTTGATCGCGGTCAGCGACTCGAGCGCGGCCGCTCGCTCGTCCAGGTGGCCAGCGGCGGCGCCCGCCTTGATCATCGCGTACTCGCCCGAGACGTTGTAGGCGGCGACGGGACAGTCGAAGCGTTCGCGGACGGCGCGGATCACGTCGAGGTAGGGCAGCGCGGGCTTGACCATCAAGACGTCTGCGCCCTCTGCGAGGTCGAGCTCGCACTCGCGCAGGGCCTCGCGGGCGTTTGCCGGATCCATCTGGTAGCCGCGCCGGTCGCCCTCGGCCGGGGTCGACTCGGCGACCTCGCGGAAGGGCCCGTAGAAGGCGGAGGCGTACTTGGCTGCATAGGAGACGAGCGGCGTCTCCGGGAGCGCCTCGCGGATCACGGCGACGCGCCCGTCCATCATGTCGCTCGGCGCGACCGCGTCGGCACCTGCCTCCACGTGGCTGACCGCGGTCCGGGCGAGGAGGTCGAGCGTCTCGTCGTTCTGGACCTCACCGTCGCGGAGGACGCCGCAGTGACCGTGGGCGGTGTACTCGCACAGGCAGACGTCGGTGATCAGGACGAGCCCGGGCTGCTCCGCCCGGAGTGCGCGCAGCGCCTCCTGGACGATCCCGTTCTCGTCCCAGGCGCCCGAGCCCTCGTCGTCCTTTTCCGCCGGGATCCCGAAGAGGAGGACGGCCTTGACCCCGAGCGAGGCGAGTTCCCCTGCTTCGCGGACGAGCTCGTCGACCGAGCGCTGAGCGATCGCCTCGAGACCCTCGACGGGCCGGACGATCCCCTCGCCCGGGCAGGCGAAGAGCGGCACCACGAAGTCGTCGAGGTCGAGGCGCGTCTCCCGCACGAGCGAGCGGAGCGCATCGGTGCGACGCAGCCGGCGCAGGCGCGTGACGGGGAAAGCGTTCACGCGGGAAAGGGTACGTCAGGCGGGAAGGCGGGCGACCGCGCGGCGCGCGAGGGCGCCGTAGACGAGCGTCAGCCCGACGAGCCAGGCGCCCTCACGGGCGAGGGCGCGCCAGGGATCGAGCTCGAAGAGCGCCGTCGAGAAGAAGCGGAAGCCGTGCGCGAAGGGAAAGGCATCGCTGAGCGCCGCGGCGGCCGGAGCGACCTCGCGCGGGACGAGCCCGAGGAAGACGATCGGGAGGACGGCGAGGATCGCTACGAGCGACGCCGTGCGACCGTCACGCGCGAGTGCTCCGAGGAGCGAGCCGAGCGCCCCGAGCGCGGCGCCGGTCAGTGCAAGCCCGAGCGCGAGCAGCGGCAGCCTCGTCCACGGCTGCCCGCCTTCGACGTCGCCGAGCTCGATGATCAACCCGAATGCCGACGCGATCCCCACCCCGACGACGAGCGCCGCGACCGCGGCGAGGCCGACCTTGGCCGCGACGAGCTCCCCTGGCCCGACGAGCCCGCGCCGCAACCGCGCGAGCGCCCCTTCGTCCCGCTCGCCGGCGAGCGCCGCCGCGGCGAGCAGCAGAGCGAGGAACGAGATGGTGAGCGCGAGCGCGTACGACTGCACCTGCGCCGAGAGTGCCCACGTGCGCCCCGAGTCCGTCGACTCGACCAGGACGATCGGGTTCGCGGTCGCGCGCAACGCGTCGTCGGTCTCCCCGAGTGCGATCTGCGCCGTCCGGATGAAGGAGCGCAGACGATCGAGCCGCGGGCCCGGTGGCAACTCGTCCAGCAGCCGTCTGGCCCCGGCGAGGCCGAGCACGTCGAACCGCTGGCCGAGAAAGTCGCCGCTGCCCCCGTCGAGGAGGAGCTCGATGTAGCGGAGGTTCGCCTCGACGTAGGCGTCCGAGAGCTGGCGATTGAGTTGGTAGACGAGCGCCTGCACCTGCTGCGTGACCCGGATCGAGAGGCCGCCGCGAGTCGTCTCGAGCTCGAGTCGCGGGCTTCGGGCCATGCTCCGGAGGTCTGCCACAAACCCACTCGGGACGACGAGCAGCGCCACGATCCGGCCCGAAGCGAGCTGGCGCTCGGCCTCGTCGCGGTCGAGCCGGACGAGCGTGACCTCCTTCGCGACCCGGTCGATCGTCTCCTCGACCTTGAAGGTCTCGTCGCCGATCAGGATCGTGGCCGGGAGGCCGTCCTCGTCCACGAGCGCTACCCGGGGTTGGGCGTTCGCGTAGCTCGCGACCAGACCGACGAGGGCCGCGACGACGAGCGGGTAGGCGAGGAGGACGCCGAGCGCGACCGGCGAGCGCCAGAGCACCCGTAGGTCCTTGCGCAGGATCAGGAGGACGCGGGTCACGAGAGGTCGAGCCGCCCGTGCGCGATTCGCGCGACGCGGTCGGCGCGGCCGACCTCCTCCAGGTTCTGGGTCACGAAGCAGACTGCGCCACCCGCGGCGCGCAGCCGCTCGAGCTCGGCCCAGAGCTCTTCCCGCCGATCGACGTCGAGCGAGGCGGTCGGTTCGTCGAGGAGGAGCACCTCCGGGTCGCCGAGCAGTGCGAGCTCGAGGTTCAGTCGCTGGCGTTGGCCGACCGAGAGCTGCGCGGCCGGCCGCTCGGGAAGGTCCGCGATGCGGGACGCCACGTGCGCCAGGGAGGCGAAGAGCGCCAGGTTCTCGCTCGGAGTCAGCTTCCCGTAGAGCGCCGGTCGCTGCGGCGCCCAGCCGACCGTTGCGTCAGACTCGACCTGACCGGTCGAGGGATCGAGCGCGCCGGCGAGGATCGAGAGGAGTGTTGATTTGCCCGCACCGTTCGGACCCACGAGCGCGACGGTCTCACCGCCCCGCAGCTCGAGCGCACAGGGCTCGAGCACGGTGCGCGAGCCGAAGCGCCGGGAGACCCCCTGGGCTCTCAGCAACGGCACGGCCCGATGCTATCCCTCGCCTCCGCCGAGGTCCGGGTGGAAGGTTTCGGCAGACTCGGCTATCCTGCCGCCAATGGCTTCGGCCCGACAACGGGACGCGGCGCGCCTTCGTACACACAGGCGCCGCCCGCGCAGCTCGACTTCTTCATCGCTTGGACGCCACGGGGGACGGGTCGTCCTCGCCGCGGTCCTTTCGTCGATTCTCCTCCTGACCCTGCTCCTGACCGCATTCGGCTCGGGCACGGTCGTTGTCGCCGCCGCCCCGCTCGCCGCCACCGGCGTCCTCCCGGGGGGCCGCCCACAGCCGCAGACCGTCGCCTCCGCGGCCGAGCTCCAGATCCAGCTCCCGATCGCCCAGACCGCGGTCACGGCGATCGGCTACCACCGCGCCGGAAGCGGCGCCCTCACGCTCGACCCGGTGGGACGGCAGGGCAACGCGGGCCTCTTCTCGCGCGTCTGGCACCGGATCGCAGGGTCGAACACCGAGGCGCTCGTCTGGTACCAGCTCAGCGGCAACCGTGGCCCTGGCACGTCGGCGATCGACATCGGCGCGGCGCCCGGAACGGACGTCTACTCGCCCATCGCGGGCACCGTCGTCGGGATCACCGATCACGTCCTCTCGAATCGCGTCCAAGGCGCCCGGATCGACATCCGGCCACAGGAGGCACCGTCCGTCGTCGTCTCGCTGACCCACCTGAGGCCGGACCCGGCGCTCACCGTCGGCTCCGCGGTCGCGGCGGCCGGCTCGAAGATCGGCGTCGTGGTCGATCTCTCCCGAGTCGAGCAGCAGTCCCTCGCCCGCTTCACCCAGGACGCCGGCAACAACGTGTCGCTCGAGGTGCATCCCGCAGCGACGTTGTCCGTCCGCTGAAGATCCTCTTCGTCGGAGACGTGGTCGGCACCCCCGGCCGAAAGGCCGTGGAGGAACGACTCCCGGGCCTGCGCGAGGAGCTCGGCGCAGACTTCTGCATCGTCAACGGCGAGAACGTCGCGGACGGGGTCGGGATCACGCCCAAGCTCGCCGAGCGGCTGCTCGCAGCCGGCGCCGACGTGATCACGCTCGGCAACCACACCTGGCGGCGGCGCGAGATCAACCCGTACCTGACGGGCTCCGAACGCGTGATCCGGCCCGCGAACTTCCCTGCAGCATCCCCGGGGCGAGGGCTGACCGTCGCCACCGGGACAAACGGGACACCCGTGGCCGTGATCAACGTGATGGGCTCGCTCTTCCTCAACGTCGCCCAGGACATGTGGGAGACGATCGACGGTCTCGTCGACGAGGCGAAACGTCGGGCCGAGGTCGTGATCGTGGACGTCCACGCCGAGGCGACCAGCGAGAAGGTCGCGCTCGCGCACTGGCTCGACGGCCGCGTGACGGCCGTCCTCGGCACCCACACCCATGTCCAGACCTCCGACGCGCGCGTCCAGCGCGGCGGCACTGCAGCGATGACCGATGTGGGCATGACCGGGCCCCACGATTCCGTGATCGGCGTCAAGGCGCCGCTCGCGATCCAGCGGATGCGAACGGGGATGCCGGTGCGCTTCGAGATCGCGGACGGCGACGTCCGGCTCGAGGGCGCGCTCGTCGAGTGCGACGCGGCCGGTCGCGCTACGGCGATCGAGCCTGTGCGCGTTCGGGTCTGACGAGGACGACGAGAAGCGCCACGAGCACGAGGTCGCGCGCCAGCACGAGTCCCGAGGGAAGCGGCTGGAACTCGAGCGCCAGTTCCCAGTAGCGCGTCGGGAACCAGAGCTGGGTGAGCACGAGCGCGACCGCCAGGAGCGCGGACGCCCGGATCCCGCGCCGACCCGCGACGAGGGGCACGATCGGCGCCAGCCAGATCAGGAACTGCGGCGAGAGCACCTTGCCGAGCGCGACGAACGCGACGAGCGCGGCCGCGCTCCAGCGGACGAGGTCGACGCCGGTTCCCGGTCGGCGGAGCCAGATCCAGACAAGCGCTCCGAGCTGGACGAGCGTGACGAAGAACGAGATGACGGCAGGCCCGGTGCCGTCGAGGTTCTGGGAGCCGTGGCCGGAGCGCATCTCGATCTCGAGCCCGAAGAGGTGGTGCGCCGCGAGGAAGAACGCCGAGCCGAGGCTCTCGATCTGGAGCGGCCGGCCGAGCTGGCGGCCGAGGCTGTAGGCGACACCGTCAGCCCCGAGGACAACGAACGGAAGGAAGATCAGCGCCACGACGCCGGTGAGGACACCGAGGCAGAGAAGCGCCTCGCGTCGGCCGCGCCGCCGCCAGACGAGAGCGAGCGCGAGCGGGACGAGCACGGCGGGGAAGAGCTTGGCCGCAACCGCGAGCCCGAGCACACCGAAGCCGAGCCGATGCCGCTCCCAGAGGAGCGCGGCGAGCGCGCCGAGAACGAGCGCTGCGGGCCAGAGGTCGAAGCGGGTGAGCACGACCGACCCGAGCAGGAGCGGGAAGACGGCGATCGTCATCAGCGTCCCCACGACCCGGGTCGGGGGGGCGCGGAGCGCGGCGAGGATGAGCGCCGCGAAGAGGATCGCGAGCACGCCGCAGGCCGCCATCACCCACTCGAAAGCTCGTCTGAACGACTGCTGGTCGTCGCGCTCGCTCAGGAGCGCGGGCAGCGCGAAAACGGGCAGAGCAGCAGGCGGGTACTCGAGGCGGAAGTCGCGGTAGGGCACGTTCCCGCTCTCGATCGCGTTGCCGTAGGTCTCGTAGACCGGGATGTCCACGATCTCCTCGTCGTCGTACCAGCCCCCATGCACCGCACCCCAGGAGCCGAGGAAGATCAGCAGCGCCGCGAGCGCGGCGAGGCTAGTGAACCGGCTCGACGCGATCACGGGCGCTGAGGACGGCGAACGCGACGAAAGGGAAGAACCAGGGGATGTAGAGGTAGAACCAGTGCGTCAACACGAGCTCGAAGCCGATCAGGACGGCCGCACTCAGGGCCGCGAGTTGCAGCGGCGACTTGCGTCGGGGGAAAAAGGCGAGCGCGACCGTACCGGCGACAAGGGCCACCTCGAATACCTGCTGGACGAGATGGAGGTCTGGAACTCCTGCAGCGTGGTACTGCCCCCAGCCCCAGAGCGAGAAGGGCGACTCCCGGTCGAGCTGGAAGCCGAACGTGCGCTCTCCGAAGACCCTGGCCGCGTGCAGCGGATCGGGCTCCAGGAGGAGGATGCTGAACGCCGCCGCCGTCGCGACCGCGAACCCTGCGGCCCAACGCCACGCGTTCCGGCCGAGCCGCGGCGGCCAGCGCAGGCCGTTCGGATACCCGAGCCAGAGCGGTGCGAGCAGGAGCGCCGCGAACTTCGTCCACCCGGCGAGCGCGACCGCGCCACCGCGGGCCCACGGCGAGGACGCGAGCCAGAAGCCGAAGATCAGGAACGCGGGCATGATCGCGTCGTTCGTGTTCGAGTTCGAGGCGTAGAGCGTGAACGGGTAGGACGCCCAGGCGAACGCGAGGGTCGCGGCCAGCCGGTTGCCACCGAAGCGCCTGCCTACGAGCGCGAGCCCGAGCATGCAGAGCCCATCGAAGAGGAGCGAGGTCGCGTGCGCGGCCCAGAGCTCGTCCCACTTGCCGGTCCAGCCGAAGACCGCGTACCCGGGGACGTAGGCGAGGTAGGAGACGGGGCCGTAGGTGTCACCGCGCCCGTTCGAGGCCTCGCAGCGGCCGTTCGTCTGGATCCGCTCGCGGATCTCCCCGTTCGCGTCGGCGGGCCCGCACGGCTTCAGGCTTCCCTGATCGGGCATGTGGCCGTAGGGCATCTGGCCGTTCGCGATCCGCTGTCCGCCGATCACGCCCGCGAAGCCGACGTCGATCGTGCTCCGCGGAGCCTCGACGTTGAGGCCTACCCGGAAGCCGACGAGGAAGATCGCCGCGGCCGCGAGGACCCAGATCGGCCACACGGGTCGGGAGGCGCGCGGCGGTCGGTCGCGACGGGCGATCCAGAGGCAGCGCAGGAGCAGGTAGACGAGCGGTGGGTAGGCGAGCGGCGCGCTCCAGAGCACCTCGCCCTCGTTGAAGAACCGGAGCGAGACCGTGAACGAGAGCAGGACGAGCAGGTCGAGGTTGCGGAGCGAGCGGAGGCGACGGAGGTCGGCGAGCCCGAGCAGGAAGACGCCGCAGAAGAGGAGCCAGACCCAGGCGGTGTTGATCGTCTTGCCGCCGAAGGCGCCCGTGCCGCCGCGCGCCATCGTCCACGCGACCTGGGGTCCCGTCCAGGCCTCGCGAACCTCCCCCGTGCGGTCGTCGAGCTTCCCGAGCGCGATCTGGCCGGCCTCCCCCGACCAGAGCTTCAGCGTCCACTCGTCGGTCGCGGGCTTGTACTCGCCGTCGGTCGTCGGCTTCGGGGGGTAGCGGGCGAGCCAGCCGGCGACCTTTGGCTCCCGCCGGAAGATGTCCAGCGCCTGCTGCTCGGTCAGCCGTGCCGCGCCGCTTTCGGGTGCGAACGGAACCTGCACGAGCCGGCCCTCGTCGTCGTAGACCGGAACGGTCGAGGTGGTCGCCGCCCCGGCCGTGCCGACGAGGGCGAGGGCCGCCACCGCGGCTGCTAGCGCTTTCTGAACGACCAGACCTTGTTGCCGATGAAGTTGAGCGGGGTCACGAGCACGATCGCGATCGCCTGTGGGAGGACCTCACGATCCCAGAGCTGCACGAGCACGTGGAGGATGACGAGGTTCGCAGCGAGCGCGAAGCCGGAGACGATCAGGAAGCGCAGTCCCTGGTAGGCGATATGCCCGCGGTCGTCACGGAAGGTCCAGAGCCGATTCCAGACGTAGTTGTTCGTGACGGCGACGAGGAACGAGCAGGTCGCGGCCAGCAGGTAGTGGAGGCCAAAGCCTTGAACCAGGAGCGTGAAGACGGCCAGGTTGACGGCGTAGCCGCTGCCCCCGACGGTGCAGAACTTCGCCAGCTGAAGCCAGTTCGCGCGGCGGCCGAGCGCCTCCCTCGTGCGGGCGAGCGCGCCCGGGGCGCCGACGTCTGAGGACCGCTCCATGAGACGCGGGCGAGCGTAGCAGCGGGCTCAGGCCGCGAGCTCGCCGCTCGCTGAGATCTCGACGTCGTGCAGCCCGGTCTCCGCAACGAGCGAGTGGCCATACCGGTGGTAGAACGCGCGCTGGTCCTCGTCCAGAAGCGTCAGCGTCGAGTCGACGACGAGGCTCCCGCCGGCGATGTCGGCAGCGGGAAAGGGCAGGAACCGGTGGACATCGTCGCCGCAGAGGACATCGAACCCGAGCACACGCGTCCGCTCGGGATCGAGGATCAGGTCGACCGTCTCGCCGAGCCGCACGCCGCGTAGCCGGACCGGCCGCCGCAGCAGCTCACGAGCAAGATGACCCCTCATCGCTCCGAGGTATGCCCGTCTCGGCGGCGGCCAACCCTCAGCGGCGGGCGTACGCGGGTGGCTCGACGCCGAAGTGGCGGAGCGCGAGCGGCATCACATCGGTGATCGAGCCCGGTTGCTCGCTCAGCCCGACGGTCAACATCGGGACCTCGGAGTCGCCGACGAGGAGCGAGCCGTGGGAGCCGCCGCCGGTGTGATGGCGCCCGGCGAGGTCGGCGAACTCCCAGCCGAGCGCGGCAGAGACCAGCAACTCGCCCGCGTTCGGATTCGCGAGAGCGGCCCAGGCGCGCTCGAGGCCCTGCGGATGGTCGAGGATCGAGGCGTCGCCGCTCGTCGTGAACGTTGTGCCCTCGCGGACGAAGCGAAGCTCGGTGGCGTCGCGGCGCGCAATCGCCTCCTCGCCGTCCCGGTAGAGGACGACGTCGACGGCCTCGTGCCCGTCGAGTCGGGAAGCGAGCGAGCGAAGCTCCGCGTCCGGCGCGTAGATCATTCCGGCCCGGTTCGATGCGGTCACGAGCTCGTTCGGGAAGACATCCTCGAGCCGCGCCGAGTCGGTCACGCTGGTCTGGCCGTGGTCGGCGCAGACGACGACCGCGTAGCGCTCGAGGAACTCCTCCTCCCCTCCCGCGGCGGCGATCAGCGAGCCGACCGCCTCGTCGCAGCGGGCGAGGGCCTCGTGGGCGGCGTCGGGGCCCTGGACGTGCGAGGCGTAGTCGTAGTCGGAGAGGTAGTAGACGAGGAAGTCGAAGCCGTCGCGGGTGACGAGCCAGCGGGCGACTGCGCCGGCGTAGGCGTCGATCGTGCCGCCGGGACGGTTGCGGACGGAGAGCGGAGCCCCGGTGACGTCGGATTCGAACAGGTTGTAGAAGAAGAACCGCTTCGGCCCGTACGCGGGACGGGTCAGGATCGGCACCGTCGGCAGGTGCGGGTGCCGCCCTCGGTAGCAGGTGATGTTGACCGCGGCGGTCGTCAGGCCGGCATCCTCGAGTGCCTCGTAGACGGTCACCGCGTTCTTGCCGAGGTGACTCGCGTTCAGCTCGTAGACGGTGTCCTGGAGCGAGCGGCGCGTGCCAGCGGCCCGGACTGCGCCAAACGAGGAGCCGTACTCGACGAGTCGTTGCTCGGCCCGGTTGAACCAGACGAGGTGCGGGATCTCGTGCACGTCGGGGTGGGCTCCGGTCGCGAGCGCGGACAGGCACACGGGGGTGAGCGAAGGGAACGTCGAGATGGCGCGGCGGTAGCTTCCGTGCTCGGCTAGGAACGCGAGCGCGGGGGCCGAGCCGTCGCCGACGACGGCTTCGAGCATCGACGGCGTCAGCCCGTCGATCACGATCAGGATCAGCTTCTTAATCGCGGGCGAGGGAGCGGAGACCGGCATAGCGATCGGCCTGCGTCCGCCGGAGCCTCGCGGCGAGCGCAGGTAACGCGATCGCCTCGACGTAGCCGACGACCGGGATGAAGGCGAGGGCCGCGAGCACGATCGCCGCGCCCGCGACGATCAGTGCGAGCCCGACTCGGGTTCCCCCGCGCCGCAGCGCCCCCGCGACGACGACGACCGACGCGGCTCCTCCTGCGATACCCGCTCCGGCGCCCGCGACGAGCTCTGCGGTGTCGTCGATCAGGATCCCTGCGAGGGCGCCGGCGATCCCGGCGAGCACGATCGCGGCGAACCGGCCGAGGGGCGTCGCCGAGAGCAGGCCGGCGAAGAGGGCGCCGAGAGCGACGCCGACTCCGAGCGCGATCCCGATCGAGTACCAGTCTCCCATCACCGGAAGTCTAGAGCGCCGCCACGAAACCGCCCGAGTTTCGATGGAGCGTTTTCTGGATATACAACACGCGACCCCGCTCGACTCTGGAGGAGAGAAACTTGAACGAAGATCGTCCGCTACTCGTGTTCTTCTGGTCCGAGCGCTCGGGCCCCGCGCGTCGCATGGAGAGCCTGCTCGCCCACCTCTCGAGGAAGGAGCGCGCCCGCCTGCGCGTCCGCCGCGTCGACATCGACGCCAGCCCCGAGCTCGCGGAGCGCTTCAAGGTCGAGGTCGTGCCGACGCTCGTGCTCGTCAAGGACAAGCATGCGGTCGCCCGGATCGACGGTCGTACGAGTGCGCCCAGGATCGAAGCGATGCTCGAGCCGCATCTGCCGGCAGAGCTCGCGCTCGCCTAAAACCGACCTCCGCCCACTCGCGTAGGAGCAGTCGACGGCCCACCCGGGCCGGTCGGCGTCCTACGGGGATGGAGGTTCGGGGGTGGCGAAACTCGGTTTGAAGGCGGCGTTCGTCGGTGGGCTCGTTCTCCTGGTGAGTCTCGGGTCGTACGCGTTCGCAGACGGCGGGTCGAAGAGCTTCAAGGCCAAGGTGCTGAGCGGCTACGAGGAGAACCCGGACGTGTCGTCGGTCGCGAGCGGCTCGTTCGAGGCGAGGCTCTCGAAGGCGGGTGACACGCTCGCGTACGAGCTCAGCTACGGCGGGCTCGAGGGTACCGTCACCCAGGCGCACATCCACTTCGGCAAGCGGGCCGTGAACGGCGGGATCTCGATCTGGCTGTGCGAGTCCGCGACGAACCAGTCGCCATCGGCTGCGACGCCGACGTGCCCGCAGTCGGGCACGGTCAGCGGCGAGATCGACATGACCGAGGTGTTCGGGCCGACCGGCCAGGGGATCGCACCGGGCGAGCTCGGGGAGATCCTGGCGGCGATGCGAGCCGGACACGCCTACGCCAACGTGCACTCGTCGAAGTTCGCCGGCGGCGAGATCCGCGCACAGATCAACGACCGAGGAGACGACGAGTAGAGGGGGAGCCGGGCCACGAAAAGCGGCCCACTTCAGGGGTCTTTGCGCGATGGGCGTCCGCTCCTGCGGATGCTCATCGCTGCGCTATTGAAGCCGCGCGATCACGTCGAGCGTGAACGCCGCCGCCCGCGCCCCGTCGACGACGCGATGGTCGAACGTGACGGACACGTTCCCGACCTGACGGACGACGACCTCTCCGTCGCGAACGACGGGGCGCGGCCCGATCCGGTGGATCCCCAGGATCCCCACTTCGGGGTGGTTGACGAGCGGGGTGACGAACAGGCCACTGAGCTTGCCGGCGCTCGTGACGGTGAAGGTGCTGCCCCGAAGCTCGTCCGGCTTCAGTGAGCCTGCCCGCGCCGCTTCGGCAAGTCGGGCGATCTCGGCGGCGATCTCCTCGAGCGAGGCCGTGTCGCAGCCGCGAACGACCGGCACGACGAGCCCCTGCTCGGTCTGGACGGCGATCCCGAGGTCGTAGCGGTCGAGGTAGACGATCTCCTCGCCCCCGTCGCCGCCACGCTCGAGGCGCGCGTTCAGCTCGGGATACTCCGCGAGCGCCGCGGCCGTCGCCTTGAGAACGAGCGGCAGGAGTTGCTTCGTATCGATCCCGGTGAAGTCGCACTCCTCGACGAAGGTGACCGCCGGGACCTCGCGGTGAGCGCGGGTCAGGTGCGCGACGATCACGCGGCGCACGCCCCGGACGGGCTCGCGTCTGCCTTCCGAAGCCTCGGGCTGATCCGGCCCGACCTCCCCGCCACCGGCGGCGCGCACATCGGCCTCGACGATCCGGCCGTTCGGCCCGGACCCGTTCAACCGAGCCAGTTCGACGCCCAGCTCGGCGGCCAACCGGCGGACGAGAGGTGTCGCCTGAATCCGCCCGGACGGAACATCGGGCCGAGCCGACGCGAGCTCCGGCGCCGGCGTTGCGGCGCGGGGCGGGGCGGCGACGACGGCCGGGGCAGCCATGGCGGTGTCGCCGTCGCTCCCGATCACGACGAGGACGGTGCCGACTGGGACGACCGCTCCTTCGGCGACGAGGATCTGCGCGACCGTGCCCGCGGCCGGCGAGGGGATTTCGACGGTCGTCTTGTCGGTCTGGATCTCGACGAGCGGGTCGTCCTCGGCGATCTCCTGGCCCTCGGTCACGAGCCAGCGCGCGATCTCGCCCTCAGTCAGGCCCTCGCCCAGATCCGGCAGCTTGAACTCGTAGGCCACGGCGGCAGACCCTAGCTCAAGGGCTCTCGGGGCAGGCCGAGCCACGCGTCCGCGGGAGCGAGCAGCACCCGCAGTCCGCTCTCGACGCGCCAGAGCGAGACCGCCTGCTCGTCGCCGCCGAGCTCCGGGGCGGTCGCCGCCGGTACGTAGCCGAGCTGGAGCGTCCGGCCGGCGTTCCAGATCGCGACGGCGTTCGGGTCGTGCTCGTTCTCCGGCTCGGACACGAGCGCGAGCCTGCGGCCGGGGTAGAAGGAGGGGTCGTCGAGCGCGTCGGCCCGGTAGGAGACGCCAGCGACCGCGACGACGCGGATTCGCTCGTCCTCCCAGGGCACCGGCTCACCGCTCGCCACGTCGCGGAGCCTGAACCCGCGTTCGCCGCGCTCGAACCAGAGCCGGAGCCGCTCGCTCACAGCACCCGGTTGCCCACCGCATCGAACGCCTCGATCGCCGCGGTCGCCGACGGCGATCCCGCGAACGTATCGCCGAACAGCGTGAAGACGACCGCGTCGCGCGGCACCCCATCGGTGCGCGGCGGCAGGCGCCGTCGCAATCGGGCCTCCTCGACGTAGCCGAGCTTGCGCGGAATCGCGGCGCTGCGCTCGTTCTCGGGATCGATGCGAATCTCGACGCGGTCGACGACGCAGTGCTCGAACGCGATCCTCGTCAGGGCCGCGGAGACCTCGGTCGCGAACCCTTCGCCGATCCGGCTGGTGCGGATCCAGTAGCCGATCTCCAGGGCTCCGTCGCCGACGCGCGTGTGCAGCCCCGTTCCTCCGACGACCTCCGAGCCGTCAGGCGTGAAGATGCCGTAGACGTAGTCCTGGCCGAGGTCGAAGCGCCCCCGGAACGTGCGCAGGAGCGCAACCTGGTCCTCGATCGACCTCGGTTCCTCCGCGGCCCACGGCATCCAGGGGCGCAACTGCTCGAGGCTCGAGCCGATCGCGTCCCGGATCCCCTCGACGTCGGTGGGCTCCCAACAGCGGATGAGCAACCGCTGGGTCCGGATCGCGTAAGGCGGCTCGGCGCGCATCTCAGAACTCGAGCAGGCGCCGCGCCGCATCGACCACGCGGGCGACCGACGGCATGTACGCGTCCTCGATCGACCAGTACGGGTAGGGAACGTCGTACCCGGTGACGCGGAGCACGGGCCCCTGCAGGTCGAGCAGCGCCTTCTCCGCCAGGATCGCCGCCAACTCGGCGGCATAGCCACACGTCCGCGGCGCCTCCTGGACGAGGACGACCCGGCCGGTCTTGCGGACAGAGGCGAGCAGCGCCTCCTCGTCGAGCGGCTTCAGGCTGCGCAGGTCGAGCACCTCCACCGAGGCGTCGAGATCGGCGGCGGCACGCTCGCACACCGAGACCATCGCGCCATACGCGACGAGGGTGAGGTCGGCGCCTTCGCGCACGAGCCTCGCCTTACCCAGGGGGACGACGTGCTCGCCCTCCGGAACCTCGCTCCGCTCCGTCCGGTAGACGAGCTTCGGCTCGAGGATCACGACGGGATCGGGATCGCGGATCGCCGCGGCGAGCAAGCCCTTCGCGTCGGCCGCGGTCGCTGGGATCGCAACCTTGATCCCGGGCGTGTGCACGTAGTAGGTCTCGGGCGAGTCGTCGTGCAGCTCGGGCGCGCGCACGCCGCCGCCGTAGGGCATCCGGATCGTCAGCGGGAAGGTCATCTTCCCGCCCGTCCGCCAGCGGTAGCGCCCGACGTGGGTGATCAGCTGGTCGAGGCAGGGGTAGGAGAACGCGTCGTACTGCATCTCGCAGACCGGGCGGAAGCCGGCCATGCAGAGGCCGACCGCGGAGCCGAGGATCCCGGCCTCCGCGAGAGGCGTGTCCACGCAGCGGTCAGGACCGAACCGATCGAGGAGGCCTGCGGTCGCACGGAAGACACCGCCGGCCCGCCCCACGTCCTCGCCGAGGACGAGCACCGCGTCGTCGCGCTCCATCTCGACGTGGAGGGCGTCGTTGACCGCCTCGACGAGGAATCGCTCAGCCACCGATGATCCTGCGCAGCTCGGAGAGATCGGTCTGGAAGGACGCGGGCGGATCGACGAGCGCGTGCTCGAAGAGCAGGCCCGGATCGGGTGCGGGCTGCGCCTCGGCGGCCGCGATCCCGGCCCTCATCAGGTCGGCCGCAGAGCCCTTGATCTCCTGCTCGAGCGGGTCATCGAGCAGCCCCTGGCGGCGGAGGAAGCCCTCGTAGCGGCCGAGACACTCGTTCGCGCGCGCCTCCGCAACCAGCTCGGCGTCGATATAGGCGCTCGGATCGTCGGCGGTCGCGTGTGGCGCCGCGCGGTAGGTGACCGCCTCGATGAACGTCGGTCCTTCGCCGGCGCGGCCGCGCGCGACGGCCTCGCGCGTGGCCTCGAAGACGGCGAGCACGTCGCCGCCGTCCACCCGGGCACTCGGGATCCCGTAGCCGACCGCCTTGTCCGCGAGCGCCTGCGCGCGCGTCTGGGCCGAGACGGGGGTCGAGATCGCCCAGCCGTTGTTGTTGCAGAAGAGGATCACGGGGGCGCGCATGACGGCGGCGAAGTTCGCGCCCTCGTGGAAGGCGCCCTCCGACGTCGCGCCGTCCCCGAAGTAGGCGATCGCGCAGGCGTCCTCCCCCTTCAGGCGCTTCCCCCAGGCCAGCCCGACCGCGTGCGGCACGTGGGTCGCGATCGGGACGCAGATCGACGCGAGGTTGTAGTCGGCCGGGTTCCACCAGCCCGCCGGGTGCCCGCGCCACCAGGACAGGATCGTCTCCGGCGGCATCCCGCGCAGGAGCCCGATCGCCGACTCGCGGTAGCTCGGGAAGATCCAGTCTTCGTCCCCGAGCGCGTGGAACGATCCGACCTGCATCGCCTCGTGTCCCCAGTAGATCGCGTACGTTCCGATCCGGCCCTGACGGTGATAGATCACGGAGCGGTCGTCGTAGGTACGGAGGAGGACGAGTGAGCGGTAGAGCGCGAGGTAGTCGTCATCGCCGAGGCCGTCCACCTCTCCGTCCGGGACGGCAGCGCCGTCGCCGATCACACGCCGGAGCTCGTGCTCCACAGGAAGGGTGCTCGCCATCGCGGCGGAAGTCTATTTCAGCGCGAGCTGACGCCTGAGCCAGGCGAGCCGGTCGGGCTTCGTGTTCAGGAGCTCGTGGCCGGTCGGGTACCAGCGGATCTCCTTCGGCTCGCTCGCCGCGGCGAAGAGCGCTTCCATCTCCGCGCGCGGGATCACCGTGTCGCGGCTGCCGCCCTGGAAGAA
Organism: Gaiellaceae bacterium; assembly: GCA_035575835.1. GTDB lineage: Bacteria > Actinomycetota > Thermoleophilia > Gaiellales > Gaiellaceae > Gaiellasilicea. The sequence continues at coordinate 27,121 of DATLXM010000183.1, read as the reverse complement.
GATCGCCGCCGGGGCGACGTTGTCGATGTAGCGGACCGTGTCGAGCGGGCCGAAGACGCGCTCGACTTCCGGTTCCCCGAGCGGCCGGAAGGGTAGGCCCGTCCGGCCATCACGACGAGTGCCCGCACCCGCGCGTCGAGCGCGGCCGTGAGCGCGGCGGACTGAACGCCCATGCTGTAGCCGACGATCGCGAGCCGCTCGGGATCGGCTCCGTAGCGGCGCACCAACAGGTCGAGCCCGCGCTCGAGGTCCTGCACGGTCTGCACCATCAACTTCCGCGTCGTCTCGAAGCTCTCGGTACCGGCACGAACGTCCGCCCTCGTCGAGCGGGTGAAAGCGGAGTCGATCGTGACCGCAACCGCCCCGCGCGCGGCGACGTCGGTCGCCTCGTCGAGGAAGTCGGCGCGACTCCCGCCCGAGCCGTGCATGAAGAGCACGCCGGCGGGCTTGGCCACGGGCTTCTCCGGTCGCGCGACGATCCCGGACACCCGCCCGCCACCGGGGCTGGCGTAGGAGATTCCCTTGAGCACGACCCCCTTGCCGGTCGCCGTCTCGCCCTCGGTCGCGGCGAGCGCACCCTCGCGATCGAAGCTGAAGATCGCGACGGTCTCCTCGTCGAGCGGCTCGGCCTTCGCCGGGCCGTCGGAGCCACCGCCGCAGCCCGAGAGGAGGCAGAGAGGCAGGATCAGGCAGCGCCGCACACCCGCTGAGACGTTGTCGCCGCGCTTTGGTCAGACGAGGACGTCGACGGCGTCGCGCTCGGCCTCGAGCACGACCTCCGTCACGTCACCGAGATCCTCACCGTCGACCTGAAGCGGCAGGGGGACGTCCGCCCGGATCACGATTCGGTCCCGGTCATGCAGCGTCAGGAGCGGCATCCGCGTGTGCCCCGTGAGCAGATAGCGGCCGGCCCCCGGGAGATGTCGGGCGCGGAGGGTTCTCGGGGCGAGCAGGTCGAGGCCGCCCTCGAAGTGGGCGCCTCGCGGCAGCCGGAGTGGCAGGGGGCCGGCGTAACTGTAGGGGTCGGAGTTCGCGATCAGGGCGAAGGCGGCGCGGCCCTCACCTTCGATCTCGAGCTGGTCGTCGAACCGAAGCCGATGCGCCGCGAGCGTGCGCAGCGCCGTCCAGGCGAAGATGAGATCCCCCGGCCGACGACCCTCCGCATCGCGTCCGCGTTCGTCCATCCGCCGGACGAGCTCGGCGTCGAGTCCGATCCCGGCGCTGAACCCGAAGCGACGCCCGTTGGCGTGGCCGAGCGAGATCCGTCGCGTCCGACCCGCTGCGATCGCGCGCGCCGCGGCGAGCGCCTCACGTGGAAGCCCGAGCGCGCGCGGGAGCACGCTCGTACCACCCCCGGGGACGAATCCGAGCGCGACCCCGGCGCGCGCTCCGTTCAGAACCTCGTTGAAGCCGCCGTCCCCGGAGAAGACGACGATCGCGTCCGTGTCCGCCTCCCGGGCGAGTTCGGTGGCGTGGCCGGCCCGCTCCGTCCGCAGAACCTGCGCTGCCCCGAGCAGGCGCGCGACCGCGTCCACGAGCTCGTCGGTGACACGCGTCGCGAACGGGTTGACGATGAGCGTGGTCGCCACACCGGGATCGTGTCAGGCGTAACGGCGCCCGCGCCACTCGACGCCGCCGCGGAGACGATCGAGTGAGGAGCGGAGCGAGAGAAGCGAGAGGAAGAGCGCGCCGAGCGGGAGCGTCGCCCAGTAGCGTCGAGGCGAGGGCGCGATCGGATCGACGTCCGCCCGGGCGAGCAGTTGCGCAACGACCCCGGCCAGGCCGAGGAGACGCGGCCCTCGCGCCAGCGCCACGAGCGGCGCGACCGACGCGACCGCGCCACCCACGGCTCCCGCCGCGGCGAGCCCGGCCGAGCTTCGCGCCAAACCGACCGAGGTGTTCTTGCGCCAGCCCCGCCAGAGCTCACCCGCCCCTTCGTACATCCGCACGTGGACGAGCTCACCCGCGAACGCGGGCACGAGCAGGCCACCGGCCGCCTTGACCGCCTGCGCGAGCGCCTGGTCGTCGATCAGCCGGTCGCGGATCGCCTCGTGCCCCCCGATCCGCTCGTAGAGCGCTCGCTCGATCAGGATGAACCCGCCCGCGGCGAGCGCGACCTTGGTGCGCGGCGATCGAATCAGGAAGCCCGGGGCGACGAACGAGCGGATCAGGACGACGGCGGCAGGCTGGACGATCCGCTCGGCCAGGGATCCGGAATCGAGCCGGCAGAGGACGGTCAAGCCGCCGCGACCCTCCCGGCGCGCGAGGGCGAGCGCGCGGCCGAGCGCCTCGGGCGCGTGGAAGACGTCCGCGTCCGTGAAGAGGAGCCACTCGCCCTGCGCCGCGCGGAATCCCTGATGGCAGGCCCAGGACTTGCCGACCCAGCCCTGCGGCAACGGCTCGCCGGCGAGCACCCGCGCCCCGGCCTTCGCCGCCCGCTCGGCCGTCCGGTCGGACGACTCGTCGTCGACGACGATCACCTCGGTCGGCCCGTAGTCCTGAGCGACGAGCGAGGCGACCGCCCGCTCGATCCCCCGCTCCTCGTCGCGCGCCGGGACGATCACGCTGACGAGCGGGCCGTTCGGCTCGGGCTCCATGTCGCGGACGTCGAGTCGCGCCCAGCGGTCGAGGAGCGCGACGAGCGCCGCCCATCCCCACGTGAGGGCCCCGAGACACGCTGCGATGCGCATCAGAGCTCCAGCGCGATGCCGAGCGCGAAGAGGAGGAGCCCGGCGAAGACGAACACGGCAGAGGTCGAGACCTTCGGCCCGGTGTAGGACTCGTCCGGCCGTCCCATTAACGGACCGACGATCATCCTGGCCTCTTGGCCGATCGCGCGATCCATCGACGGCGAGTTGCCGGTCGCACCAAGGAGGACGGAGAGACAGCCGATCGACCAGACCGCGATCTGGAAGGCGCCTGCGAGCTCCGGTCGACGGCGTACCCGATCACGGCCGCGACCGCGAGCCCGACGAGGGTGGCAACGAGAACCCGGCGGAGCAGGAGGAGGATCGCCTGGGTCATCGGGTCGAGTATCCCCGGATCCCGTCGACGAGCAGATCCGTGAATCGGTCGGCGAGCTCGTCCGTGTCGGCGCCGGGACGAAGCCAGGTGTAGGCCCAGTTCGCTGCCGAGAGGGCCAGCAGCGCGGCTGCGGCGTCGTCGAGGTCGCTGCGCAGCTCACCCCGGTCCCGGCCCTCGCGGAAGAACGCGCGCAGCCGCTCCTCGTAGCGCCGGCGCTCGGCCACGATCTCGGCACGCCGCTCGCCCTCGAGGTAGCGCCACTCGCGGATGAAGACGGTGGCGACGTCGAGCTGCTCGGCGACGACGCGGAGATGCGCGCGCAGGGCGAGCCGGATCTTCTCACCGGCAGGCGCGCGCTCGGGGATCCCGTCGAGGCCGGCGTGAAAGGCGGTCGCTCCCTCGCGCATCGTCGAATAGAGGAGCTCGTGCTTGGACTCGGTCAGCGAGTAGAGCGAGCCCTTCTGCACCCCCATCGCCTCGGCGAGGTCGCCCATGGACGTGCCGTGGTAGCCCTTCTGGGCGAAAAGGCGTGCGGCCTGCCTGGTTAGCTCGTGTCGACGGGTGGGGATACACTGATGCTAACGACCGTTAGGTAGGGAGGCCAGATGTCCGACGCGCGCACCGCAGAGTTCCTCGAGTTCGTCCAGGCCGGAGGGCAGGTCGAGACCGACGACTGGATGCCTGACGAGTACCGGAAACGACTGATCAAGTTCATCGAGATGCACGGCAACTCGGAGCTGATGGGCGTCCTCCCCGAGCGCGACTGGATTCTCCGCGCGCCGACGCTGCAGCGGAAGCTCGCGCTGACCGCGAAGATCCAGGACGAGGTCGGTCACTGCCAGCTGATCTACCGGGTCGTCGAAGACCTCGGCAAGCCGCGCGCGCAGTGCCTCGACGACCTGATCTCGGGCAAGTCGAAGTTCCACAACGTCTTCCATTACCCGACGAAGAGCTGGGGCGACGTGGGCGTGATCGCCTGGCTCGTCGACGCTGCCGCGATCATCAGCCAGAAGGCGCTCCTCAAGTGCTCGTACGCGCCCTACGCGCGGGTGATGAAGAAGGTCTGCTGGGAGGAGTCGTTCCACATCCTCCACGGCCGCGACACGATTCTCGCGATGGTCACTGGCACTCCTGAGCAGCGAGAACTCGTGCAGGAGGCGCTCACCCGCTGGTGGGAGCCGCTGATGCACTTCCACGGGACGCCGATCCCCGCTGCGGAGGATCCGATGGTGCACTGGCGGATCAAGAGCCAGGGCAACGAGGACGCGCGCCAGCAGTTCCTCGACGGCTACGTCCCGCAGATCCTCGAGCTCGGGCTCGAGATCCCGGATCCGAACCTGCGCAAGAACGAGGACGGAGTGTGGGAGTACACGGAGCCGGACTGGGAGAAGCTGACGGCTGTCGTCACGGGCCACGGCCCCGCCTCGCAGGAGCGGCTCGCCTTCCGGGCGCTCTCGCGCGCCGAGGTGGACTGGGTCTCGAAGGCGATGCTCCCCGAAGCCGCATGATCTGGGAGGTCTTTCGGCAGGAGCGGAAGGGCCAGCCGTTCGTGCACGGCGGCTCGTTCCACGCCCCCGACAAGGCGTTCGCCGACAGCTACGCGCGCGAGTTCTACGCGCGGCGGCAGGAGTCGGTCGCGCTCTGGGTCGTCCCGCGTACCGAGATCATGGAGATCGACGAGTTCCCGGACGAATTCGACCTCAAGTACCGCCGCGTCGACGGCTACTCGATCAAGGCCCGGCTGAAGGAGGCTCGCGAACGTGCAGGGACGCTCGAGAGCTGAGCTCCTCCTCGAGCTGGCCGACGACGAGCTGATCCTCGGCTGGCGCGACTCCGAGTGGACGGGGATCGCACCCTTCCTCGAGGAGGACGTCGCCTTCTCGTCGATCGCCCAGAACGAGATCGGGCACGCCCGCGCGCTCTACGAGCTCGCCGCGCGGGACCTCGGCACCGACGCGGACGCACTCGCGTTCGACCGCACGCCGGGCGAGTACCGCTGCGCCCCGCTCGTCCAGCTCCGGCTCGTGCCCGACTGGGCGAGGACGATCGCGCGGCACGTCCTCTACGAAACCGCGGACGCAATCCGGATCGCGCACCTGAAGGGCAGCGACGACGTCGAGCTCGCGGGGCTCGCGGGCAAGATCGAGCGCGAAGAGGTCTACCACCGCCTCCACGCGGAGATGTGGCTCGAGCGGCTGGGCGCGGAGGAGCGCGTTCGCGCCGCGGTCGACGAGCTCTGGCCGTACGCGCTCGGGGTGCTCGACCCGCCGCTTCGCCCACGGCTTGCCGAGCGGATCGGTCGGCCGGAGGTCGACGCGGTGGAGCGCACCGCGCCCGGCGCGGAGTTCGCCGAGCTGTGGGACGAGATGACGATGGTGCGCCGCTCTGCTCCGGTCGGTGCCCAGTGGTGATGAAGAGCGTGACCGCAGAGGCGGTGTGGGAGGCGCTCGCGGACATTCCCGATCCGGAGATTCCGGTGATCTCGCTCGTCGACCTCGGCGTCGTCAAGGACGTGTCTGTCGACGGTGACCGCGTCCGGATCGCGTTCACGCCCACGTTCATGGGCTGCCCAGCGCTCGAGACGATGAAGCGCGAGCTCGAGCGCGCGGTCGAGGCGATCGGCGGCCGTCCCGAGGTCGACGTCGTCATGGACGACTCCTGGTCGACGGACCGGATCACCCCCGCCGGCCGCGAGAAGCTCCGTGAAGCCGGCTTCGCTCCGCCGACGCCGCGAGCCGCCGGGCCGACGACGCTCGTTCAGCTCCAGTCGAAGGCGTTCCGCTGCCCCTACTGCAGCTCGACGGAGACGCGGCTCGAGAACATCTTCGGGCCGACCCCGTGCCGTTCCGTGCGCTACTGCGACGCCTGCCGGCAGCCGTTCGAGCAGTTCAAGACGATCTGAGCGGGGTAGCGTTGGCCTCGATGCGCCCCACCCTTCTGCTGCTCCTGCTGGTCGCGGTCGCCGGCTGCGGCGGGGACGGTGGGCCTTCGATCGAGGGCTATCGCGACGAGGCGAACGACATCTGCGCGACCGCGACCCGCGACGCCGCAGCGGTGGCGCCGCCCGCAGACTCCGCCGAGTCCGTCGCCGCCTACAGCGAGGCCGTGGGCGAGGTTCGGTCGCGCGAAGCGGTCGCGCTGAGCGAGCTCGAGCCACCCTCCGAGCTCGAGAAGTCGCACGAGTTGCTCGTCAACGCCTCTGGCGCGATCGTCCGCTCGCTGACCGACCTGACCAGTGCCGCGGGGCGCGGCGACCAGACGGCCGCGCAGGCAGCGGCCACAGCGGGAGCACGGGCCGCCGCTCAGGCCCGCCGGGCGGCGAACGAGCTGGGGCTGGAGTCGTGCGGCAAGCCGGGTGCGCCCCGGTAGGATCGGCTCATGGCCGTCGAGATCCATTACTGCCCAACCTGAAGCAGCTATGACGTCCGGGCCGCGAGTCTCGCGGCCGAGTTGAACGAGAACGGGTTCGACGCCTCGATCGCCGAGGGCGCAAACAGCCAGTTCGACGTGCTCTCGGAGGGGGAGGTCGTCTTCTCGAAGCAGGAGAGCGGCCGCTTCCCTGAGGCCGACGAGATCCTCGCAGCGCTCCGCGCGCCGTAAACTGCGCGGCGGCCCTGGCGGTCTCGCCACCGTCGGGGCCGACTACATTAGGGCGCAGACAGGATCCGGATCCGCTTGCGCGAATCCCGATCCGCGCCAAGACCCCTGAAGGGTCGCTTCGCTCCGGATCCGGAGCCCATCGGGCTCGCTGACTACGCGCCGCTGAAGCTGGGCGGGCGCTTCTCGAGGAAGGCGGCGACGCCCTCGGCGAAGTCGGCGGTCTGCGTGGCGACGCCTTGCAGCTCGGCCTCGAGCTCGAGTTGCTCGTCGAGTGAGGCGGTGGCCGCATGCTCGAAGAGGCGCTTCGTCATCCCAACTCCGCGCGTCGGCAGCGTCGCGTAGGTCGCGGCGAGCTCCGCCGCGCGAGCGGCCACGTCCTCGCTCACCTCAGAGACCAGCCCCCACACGTGCGCCTCGGCAGCGGTCACCCGGCGATTCGAGCTCATCCACTCGAAGGCACGGGCGAAACCGAGGAGACGGTGGATGAACCACGAGCCGCCGGAGTCCGGGACGAGGCCGATCCCGATGAAGCCGGGGACGAAGGTGGCGACGTCGGCGGCGATCCTGATGTCGCACGCACACGCGAGCGAGAGCCCCGCGCCGGCGCACGGCCCGTTGACGGCGGCGATCACCGGCTTCTCGAGCGCGCGAATCGTGCGGATGTTCGGGTGGTAGGTCGACTCGAGCCGCTCGCGGATCGAGCCGGTGATCTCCTGAAACTCCTTCAGATCCTGTCCCGCGCAGAACCCCTTCCCCGCCCCCGTCAAAACGACGGCTCGCACGTCGGGTGCGGCCGCCTCGGCGAGCGCGTCGGCGAGCGCGGCGTGCAAGGCGGCGTTGAAGGCGTTGAACACCTCCGGCCGGTTCAGCGTGATCGTGAGGACGGCGCCTTCCCGCGTTGTCAGCACCTCGGGCACGACGCGAGCCTAATCCTTCGTCCGGTCGAGGAAGGCGCGGACAGCGCCCTGGGCCTCGTCGCCGAGCATCGACAGCGCGAGCCAGTCCCGCGCGTGTCCGACCGTCTCGTGCCAAGAGACGTCGCGCCACCAGTTCAGCTGCTGCTTGGCGTAGCGGGTGGTCTCGGGAAGCTTGCGCGCGAGGCTCTCGACCCAGGCGTCAACGACCGCGTCGAGCTCGGCCGCCGGGACGGCGCGGTTGATCAGCCCCCACTCCGCGGCCTTCGGGGCCGGAATCTCCTCGCAGAGCAGGATGATCTCGCGCGCGCGGCGATCGCCGACCATGATCGGCAGCCACTGGGTCGCTCCGCCGGCGGGTACGGAGCCGTGTTCGAGGCCGACGTGGCGGATGAACGCGTCTTCCACCATCACGGTCAGGTCGCAACCCATCTGGAGCTCGTTGCCGCCCCCGACCGCGATCCCTTGCACCCGCGCGATCGTCGGCTTGCCGATCTCGCGCAGGCGGTCGTGCATGTCCTTGAAAGCCCCGAACCACTTCCAGTACGCCTTCGAGTTCCCGAGCAGATCCTCGTCCCAGGTGCGGAGATTGGCGCCGACGCAGAACGCGCGACCCGCACCGGTGACGACGACGACGCGGATCTCGTCGTCCCAGGAGGCGTCCTCGAACGCGCGCGCGAGCTCGCGCAGCATCTGGAAGTCGAAGGCGTTCAGGACGTCGGGCCGGTTGAGCGTCACCGTCGCCCGCGGATAGGCCTTCTCGTAGACGATCGTCTCGAAGCCGAGCTCCTCGGGTGAGAGCGGGAGCGGCTGCTTCGGCTCCGCCACTACGAGAGCTCCACGAAGGTGACCGTGAAGGGGATCCCCATCTCCATCGCGTCCTTGCCGCTCGCGGCGAACTCCTCGGAGCGGACGGCCGCCTTGAACGCGTCCTTGTCGTCCCACTCGAACTCGGCGACGTACGCGAACGGGGGCTCGCCCACAGCGGCTCCGAATGCCTTGCCGTGGCGGAAGGCCTTGCACTCGATCGGGGCGACGAACTCGTCCAGGTGGCGCTGGTAGCGCTCCGGGTCGGGCTCGCGCTCGTACTGGATCACCGCACGCACCATGGGACTGCTCCTTTCGGCTCGGACGGCGGGAGCGTATAGCTTGCGCCTGTGTCGGGAGGAACGGCTGCTGCGGCGACGCTCGCGCTGGTCGCAGGTCTTGCGGGCTCGATCCAGGTCGCGGTGATGGGGCGCTTCGGCGAGCGCGTCGGCTCGATCGAGGCGCTCGCGTTCTCGCTCGCCTTCTCGACGCTGATCGCGACCACGGTCCTGCTTGCGCTTCGGCAGAGCCTCGGCGGCTTCGTCGAAGCGGCCCGCTCACCCTGGTGGTTCTGGGCCGGTGGGGTGATGGGCGTCCTCGTCGTCTTCTCGATCACGGTCTGCGCCCCCAGGATCGGCGCGACCGCGACGATCGGGATCCTGATCGCCGGCCAGCTGGCGATGGGCGTCGTGATCGATCGCTTCGGCCTCTTCGGGCTCGAGCGGGTGGCGCTCTCCTGGCCGCGAGCGGTCGGGGTCGTCCTGCTCGCCGTTGGTGCCGGGCTCTCGCTCTACCGCAGCTAGTCGGCGCGCGGGAGGCAGATCGTGAAAGCCGTGCCGTGGCCGGGCCGGGACTCGACCCAGACCGTGCCGCCGCTCTGGCTGACGATTCCGTGGACGGTCGCGAGGCCGAGACCCGTCCCCTCGCCGACGTTCTTCGTGGTGAAGAAGGGCTCGAAGATGCGCTCGGCGAGCTCGTGCTCCCATCCCGGTGCCGGTGTCGCGCACTGTCAGAGCCACGTACGCGCCGGGCGCGAGCTCGAGATGCGGCGGCGTCTGCTCGCGGTCGAGCTCGAGGTTCGCGGTTCGGATCGACAGGCTTCCTCCCGTCGGCATCGCGTCGCGTGCGTTGATCGACAGGTTGAGCACGACCTGCTCGATCTGGGTGGGATCTGCGAGCACGGTCCAGAGACCGGGGTCGAGCTCCGAGGTGAGGACGATGTCCTCGCCGAGCATCCGGGCCACCATCGTTGCCATGTCCGAGACGACCTCGTTCAGGTCGAGCGGCCGTGGGTGCAGCACCTGCTTGCGGCTGAAGGCGAGCAGCTGTGAGGTCAGCTCGGCGGCGCGCGCGGAGGCGCGCCGGATCTGCTCGATGCTCTCGAGCACCGCCGTCGTCTCGCCTGCCTCGAGATCGAGGACACTCAGCTCCGCGTAGCCTCCGATCGCGGTCAGGAGGTTGTTGAAGTCGTGTGCGATCCCGCCTGCGAGACGTCCGACCGACTCCATCTTCTGGGCCTGGCGGAGCTGTTCGGCGACCCGTTCGCGCTCGCTGACGTCGCGGGCGAAGACGAGCGTGAGCTCAGGCTCCCCGGCCGAGTTGCGCAGAAGCACGGTGCTGCCTTCGAAGATCGCCCAGGTTCCGTCCTTGCGGCGGATGCGTCGCGTCGGATTCGGCGGCGGCGTCCCCTCAAGTGCGACGGCAGGCTCGTCCGGGTCGGCGAGCGCACCCGCCTCCATCCCGACCAGCTCGTCGACGCGGTACCCGAGGACACGCTCGTGAGCGGCGTTCGCGTAGGTGATGCGACCGTCCAGGTCGACCAGCGAGATCATGTCGTTCGAGTTCTCGAGCACCCTGCGGTACATCTCCTCGCTCCGCTGCACCTCTTCGTAGAGCCGCGCGTTCTGGAGCGCGAGCGAGGCCAACTGGGCGAAGCGCTCGAGCAGTGCGATCTCCGTCTGCCCGAAGGTGCGGCCCGGCTCCTCGTGGGCCAGCCCGAGCACGCCGCAAACCTCGGCTCCGACCCGGAGCGGCACGCCGAGGGCGGCCCTCGGTTGCTGTGACGTGTACTCCGCGAGCCGTCCCTCCCAGGCGACGTAGTCGTCGACCGCGAGCGAGCGCCCTGATTCCCAAATCCGCCCGGCGAGCCCCTCACCGCGACGCGTGGCGACACCGGTGACCTGGTCGAAGAAGCCGAGGCGGACGCGCATGCGCAGCTCGGCACCATCGTCGTCGACGAGGTAGAGATAGCCGAGCGAGGTTCCGAGGAGCGAGCGCGCGTTGTCGACGATGGTCTCGAGCACGCTGTCGACGTCGAGCCGGTCGAGCAGACCGAGGGTCGTCCGGTGGAGAGCAGCGAGCTCGGCGTTACGCCGGTTCAGGGTCTCGAAGTCTCCGGCGCTGCGGAGAGCGGCGCTGGCCTGGTTCGCGAACGTCCGGAGAGCCTGGAGCCGCTCGTCCGACGGCAGGAGCGAGTCGTCGGGATCGTCTGCCCAGATGAAGCCGGTGGCCTCGCCCGTGCGGCCGTGGAGCGGGATCAGCAGCCAATGGCGGTTCCACGCGTGCGGGCCGCGCCCATTGCGTTTCGATGCGTAGCTCGAGCTCACCCCCCGGATGCGCTCGTGCGCCTCCGAATGGGAGAGGAGGTAGCAACCGTTGCGTTCGAAGGCGGGGTCGAAGACAGCCTCGAGGTCGGAGACCGTGATCTCGAAGTCCAGGCCGGGATCGCCGGGCGCCCAGCCGGCCGACCCGCGCGGCACGAAGTTCCCCGCTCCGCTCGCGATCGCGACGACGACCTTCTCGAAGCCGAGCGAGCGCACGATCCCCTGGCAGATCGCATCGAGCAGCGAGTCGACGGTCTCCAGGTTCGTCAAGCGAGACGAGACCTCGAGCAGACTCGCGAGCGAGACGCGGTCGCGGGCAGAAGCGGCGCGCGCCTGGGCAGCGTCGAGCGCGAGCGCGATGTGGTCTGCGACTGCCGCAAGAAGCTGGAGATCCTCCTCGTCCGGCACGGCTCCGGAGAGCGGCTCGTCGACGGAGAGGATTCCGAGCAGGGAGCCGTCGGTTCCGCGCATCGGAGCGATCAGCGCGTCGGCCGGGTGCCAGGAACCGGGGCTGTCGTCGATCGGTAGCTCGGGGGTGTAGACGACGTCGAAGCCTGCCCAGTCGAGCTCACCGTGCGGGATGAAGTAGACGCCGCCGCGCTGAAAGCGTGCGTCGAGCATCGAGCTCCAGGAGTCGGTCGAGGTCGTGGTGCCCATGAGCAGCTCCCGGACTGCAGCGCTGCCATGCGCGGCCGCCACTTCGAAGTCGTCCCACTCGGGGCGGTAGAGATTGACGACGACCGCCCCGAAGTCGAGCGTCTCACCGAGGATCTCGGCGATCCGGCCGAGGAGCACGGACGGCTCCCGCTCGGAGCGGAGCAGGCGCAGCATCTCGAGGAGGCCCCGCAGGTGTGGGACCGTCGCGTTGTCCAGGACTGGGTGCACGGTGTCCCCGTTGTCGGCCGGCTTGTCGCCCGGATTGAGGTTCGCCTTCACGGCGCGCGGTCTAGAGCCCGACGACGTCGTCGGGCCGGACGGGCACCCGCGTGAGCTCGCGGCCGGTTGCGGCGCGGAGCGCCGAGACCACTGCCGCCGTCGAAACGACCGTCGGCGGCTCTCCGACTCCCTTGGCGCCGTAGGGGGAGTCGGGCTCCGGATCCTCGACGAGCTCGGTCACGACGGGCGGCATGTCGAGCGTCGTCGGGATCAGGTAGTCGGTGAAGCTGGCGTTCGTGATCAGGCCGTCCTTGGTCTGAATCTCCTCCATCAGCGCGAGCCCAAGACCCTGCGCCGTCCCGCCCTCGATCTGCCCCTCGACCGCGAGCGGGTTGATCGCCTTGCCCACGTCCTGCGCCGTCCCGATCCAGACGACCCGGGTCAGGCCGAGCTCGACGTCGACCTCGACCACTGCCCGCATGGCCGCGACCGCGAAGGCGACGTGGGCGCGTTCACCGGTGATCTGTCCCGTCTCCGGGTCGAGCGGGGTCGTGCGGGCATGCCGGTAGATCCGCTCGACGTCGATCTCCACGCCCGGGGCGCGCTCCTGCTCGTCGAGCGCCGCCCGACAGGCGAGCTGCACGGCGCCGGCCGCCATCCACGTCATCCTCGACGCCGAGGCCGACCCTGCCGACGCCACCGTCGCCGTCTCCGGCGCCGCGAGCGTGATCGCGTCCGTGCGGAGCTCCGTTCGCGCGACCTGAAGGATCACGTCGGTGACCCCCTGCCCGACCTCGGCCGCCGCACAATGGATCTCGGCCGAGCCGTCGGTTCGGAGGATCACCCGCGCTCCGGTCGAGTCGTCGAACCCCTCGGAGTAACAGATGTTCTTGAAGCCGACCGCGAAGCCGACGCCGCGCTGAACTCCTTCACCCCTCGTCGTGTTGCCGGCGCCGCCCGGCAGCCGGATCGCCTCGCGCGGCAACGCCTCGGCCTCGGGGACGGGGAGCGCCGCGGCGCGACGGATCACCTCGGCGACCGGGAGCGAGCCTTCGATCGCCTGACCGGTGGGCAGGACATCGCCGGGGGCGAGCGCGTTCAAGAGTCGCAAGTCGACAGGGTCGATCCCAACCGCTGCGGCGAGCTTGTCCATCTGCGCCTCGCCCGCGAAGCACGTCTGCACCGCCCCGAATCCGCGCATCGCGCCGCACGGAGGGTTGTTCGTATAGACGCACGTCGACTCGATCAGCGCGTTCGCGACCGCGTAGGGCCCGAGCGCGAAGGAGGCGGCATTCGAGGTGACCGCGGTTGAACTCGAGGCGTAGGCGCCTCCGTCGAGCAAGATCCTCATCCGAACATTGACGAGGCGGCCCGTGCTCGTCGCGCGGTGCTCGCACCAGATCTTCGCGGGGTGCCGGTGGATGTGTCCGACGAAGGACTCCTCGCGGTTGTAGACGATCTTGACCGGCCGCTTCGTGTGCAGGGCGAGTAGAGCGCCGTGCACCTGCATCGAGAGATCCTCACGGCCGCCGAACGCGCCCCCGACTCCGGCTAGGTGGATGCGAACCATCTCCGGCGGCAAATCGAGGCAGGGCGCCACTTGATCGCGGTCGACGTGGAGCCACTGGGTGGCGACGTAGACGTCGACGCCTCCCTCGCCGTCCGGAATCGCGAGCCCGGACTCGGGACCGAGGAACGCCTGATCTTGGATCCCGATCTCGTAAACGCCGGAGACGGCGACCTCACCTTCGGTCTCCGGGTCGCCGTGGCTGATCACGATCGTCCGGACGACGTTCGGACGCGGATCGTCGCGGTAGCCGTGGCTCATCGTCGGCCGGTCGGGGTGGAGCGGCTCGAGCTCGGTCGCTCGCTCCATCTCGGTCACGGGCTCGAGCGGCTCGTAGGTCACGCGGACGGCGTCGGCGGCGCGGCGAGCCTGCTCCGGCTCCTCCGCGGCAACGAGCGCGACTGCCTCGCCGAAGTAGCGGACGCGGTCCGAGGCGAGTACCGGCTGATCCGCGAACTCGAGCCCGTAGGTCTTCTGGCCGGGCACGTCCTCGTGGGTGAGCACGGCGTGCACCCCGGGCATCCCAATCGCCTCCGAGATGTCGATCTCGACAATCCTGGCGTGGGCGTGCGGGCTCCGGACGGTCTTCCCCCAGAGCATTCCGGCGGCATAGAGGTCGCTCGAGTAGGCGAACTCGCCGGTCACCTTCGGCACGCCGTCGCGGCGGCGGACGGACGAGCCGACGTGGCCGGGCTCGAGCGCCTCGGTCGAGGTGGAGACCGAAGTCGTGCTCATGCGAGGTGACACACTTCTGGCACACCGGCGGCGCAAAGGACAGGTGCGCCGAGCGTTATGCTCTCAGCGGGGAGGAGGAGCGGTGGCCCCCAGGACTCCGCCTCCCGCCGAGTCCGGGCCATGTTCGAAGGAGGCACGTCCCTCACGGCCGGGACGCCATCCGAACCGCGTCGAAGATCTTCGCGTAGCCCGTGCAGCGACAGAGGTTTCCCGACAGCGCTTCGCGCATCTCGTCCTCCGAGGGATTCGGGTTCGCGTCCAGCAGTGCGACAGTCGCGACGACGAGGCCCGGCGTGCAGAACCCGCACTGGACTGCGCCCGCGTCGACGAAGGCACGCTGAACCCGGTGGAGTTCGTCGCCCTGGGCGAGCCCTTCGACGGTCGTCACCTCGTGCCCGTCGGCCTGCGCTGCGAGCACGAGGCAAGCGCAGACGAGGTCTCCATCGAGGAGTACCGAGCAGGAGCCGCATTCGCCCTGCTCGCAGGCGTTCTTCGAGCCGGGAAGGCCGAGCGCGTCTCGCAGGGTCGTCAGCAAGCTCTCACCCGCCCAGACATCCGCTTCGCGCGGCTCGCCGTTGACGGTCAGCCGGATCTTCATGCGAGACACCTGTCGAGCGCCCGCCGCGTGAGCACGCGCAGCGCATGCCGACGGTAGGCCGCTGTTCCTCGGATGTCATCGATCGGCGAGGCCGCGGCGGCAACGGCGTCTGCGAAGCCCGCACGATCACCGATCGGAGCGGTCACGAGCCCGGTCACGGGCCCGCTCGATCCGTAGGCCGCCCGCAGTTCCCCACGCTCGCGGTCGGCGACGAGAGCCAGCGAGCACACCGCGATCACCATCGCGTTCCGGGGCCCGACCTTCATGAACGTCTGCGGGGCGCCGCTCGGGTCGAGGCGCACGGCGAGCACGAGCTCGTCCGGCTCGAGCGCGTTCCGCTTGGGCCCGACGAGGAAGTCGACCAGAGCGATCGTGCGGATCCCACGCACGCTCCCGAGCTCGACCTGCGCTCCCTCGATGAGAAGTGGCGGCAGCGCATCGCCGGCCGGCGAGGCCGTGCCGAGATTGCCGCCGATCGTGCCGCGCGAGCGGATCTGCGGCGAGCCGACCGTTCGGGCGGCCTCCGCGAGCGCGGGGAGCTGCTCTGCCAGCTCCGACTGCATCGCCTCCGCGTAGGTCAGGCCCGAGCCGAGCCGCAGCGTGCCGTTCTCGCGAGACCAGCCTCGCAGCTCCGGCACCTCGTTCAGGTTGATGATCGTGTCGGGTCGCGCGCGGTCGAAATTCAGCTCGACGAGCAGGTCTGTGCCGCCCGCTATCGGCCGTGCTCCCGGCCGCTCGGCCTTGAGCCGCAGGGCCTCGTCGAGCGAGCGGGGAGTGAGGACGTCCACAGCCCGGAAGAGTACGGTACGCCAGCATGAAATCCCTGCTCGCGAAGGCTCACGTGGTGACGATGAACGATGCCGGAACAGAGCTGCCCGACGGCTGGCTGCTGCTCGAGGACGGGGTCATCGCAGCGGTCGGCACGGGTGCTGAGCCCGAGGCGGACGAGCGGATCGACCTCGCGGGCGCCGTCGCAACCCCTGCGCTCGTGAACACCCACCACCACCTCTACCAGACGCTCACGCGGGCGCGAGCGCCGCAGGGAACGCTCTTCGAATGGCTCGTCGAGCTCTATCCGACCTGGACGAAGATCGACGCCGAAGCCGAATACGCGGCCGCGCGCACCGGGCTGGCCGAGCTCGCCCTCTCGGGCTGCGGCACGGTCTTCGACCACCACTACGTCTTCCCACACGGCGAGCAGGGCCTGATCGAGGCCGAGATCCAGGCGGCTCAGGAGCTCGGCGTCCGCATCGTCGCCTCCCGCGGCTCGATGGACTTCGGCGAGTCGGATGGCGGCCTCCCGCCCGACTCAGTCGTCGAGAAACTCGACGCGATCCTGGAGGACACCCGCCGGCTCGCTTCCCTCCATGAGTCCGGCCCCGGCGCCCGCGTCCAACTGGCCGTCGCGCCGTGCTCTCCGTTTTCGGTCACGCGCGAGCTGATGACCGAGTCCGCGGCGCTCGCGCGTGAGCTCGACCTCCAGCTCCACACGCACCTCGCGGAGACCGTGGAGGAGGAGGAGTTCTGCCGCGCCCGGTTCGGGTGCTCGCCGGTCGAGTACCTGGAGCAGCTCGGCTGGCTCGCCGACGACGTCTGGTGTGCCCATTGCGTCCATCTCTCCGCGCCGGAGCTCGATCGCTTCGCGGCGACGGGGACAGGGGTCGCACACTGCCCGAGCTCCAATCTTCGACTCGGCGCTGGGATCGCCCCCGTGCGGCGGATGCTCGATGCCGGAGTGCGGGTCGGCCTCGGCGTCGACGGCTCCGCCTCGAACGAGCGCGGTGACCTCTTCATGGAGGTGAAGCAGTCGCTGCTCGTCGCGCGGGGGATCGGAGGCCCGACTGCCCTTTCCGCCCGGGAGGCGCTGCGGCTCGGGACGCGAGGCGGTGCGAGCGTCCTGCGGCGCGACGACATCGGTGAGCTGTCGGCCGGAAAGTGCGCCGACGTCGCGGTCTGGCGAACCGATGGCCTCGAGCTGGGTGGGGCAGCCGATCCGGTCGATGGTCTCGTCTTCTCGGGCCCGCACCGGGTCGACCGGCTCTGGGTCGGCGGCGAGCCCGTCGTCGAGGGCGGCGCCCTCACGAGGGCCGACGAGAGCGAGATCGCTCGCCTTCATCGTCTCCAGGCGCGTAGATTCGCCCCATGAGGCCGACGCCGTGACTTCGCTCTCCACCCACGTCCTCGACACCGGAGCCGGCGCACCGGCTCCAGGGGTGCTCGTCGTCCTCTACCGCGGGGACATGTTCATGATGGAGGTCCGCACCGACGACGACGGCCGCGCCCGTCTCGGCGACGATCTCGATCCCGGCACCTACCGGCTCGTCTTCCACCCGCCTTCGCCGTTCTTCAAGCGGGTCGAGCTCGAGGTCGAGCTCGGTGCCGGCCACTTCCACGTCCCGCTCCTCGTCTCCCCCTACGCATGCGCGAGCTACCGCGGCAGCTGAGCGCCGACGAGCTGGCGCCGCTCTTCTCGGGGCGGACGCGGCTCGTCGACGAGCTAACCGGCCGAGAGGATCCGCTCGCCGTGGCGGAGGAGGTCGCGCTCACGCTCCCGGAGGCCGACCGGTTCGCCGCCCTCGCGGCCCATCCGCGAATCGGCGACCACTCGGCCGAGCAGCACGGCGGAGACGGAGACGTGCTGGCCGAACTGGCACGCCTGAACCGCGAGTACGAGGAGCGGTTCGGCTTCGCCTTCGTCGTCTTCGTCGCCGGACGTCCGCGCGAAGAGCTGCTCCCGATCCTGCGGGAGCGCCTCGAACGGAGCCGCGACGAAGAGCTCGAGACCGGGCTGCGCGAGCTTTGCGCGATCGCGAGAGCCCGCTGGGAGCAGCAGTGATCGACACGGACTACCTCAGAGACGTCTTCGACCTCGTCTTCCGGCTCCTCCATGTGGTCGCCGGGATCGCCTGGATCGGCGCCTCTTTCTACTTCATCCGACTCGACCTCGGGCTTGCCGCGCCGAAGGAACCGAAGGAGGGCGTCGTCGGCGAGTACTGGGGCGTGCACGGCGGCGGCTTCTACCACTCGCAGAAGTACGCGCTCGCCCCGCCGCGGCTGCCCGAGCACCTGCACTGGTTCAAGTGGGAGGCCTACACGACGTGGATCACGGGGTTCGCGCTCCTCGTCGTCCTCTACTGGACGGACGCCGAGACACGGCTGATCGACCCGTCGGTCGCCGATCTGGCGCCGTGGCAGGCCGTGGCGATCTCGGCGGCGGGGCTCGCGCTCGCCTGGAAGCTGTACGACATCGCCTGTCGGGTCTTGAAAAGCGATCGGCTGGTCGCGGCGTTCGTCGGATTCCTCGTGATCGCGTCGGCCTGGGGCGCGAGCGAGCTGTTCGCGCCCCGCGCGGCGTACCTCCAGGTCGGCGCGATGCTCGGGACGATCATGGCAGCGAACGTCTCCTCGACGATCATCCCGGCGCACTGGGAGCTGATCCGCGCCAAGCAGGAAGGTCGCGAGCCCGACCCGACGCCGGGCCTCCGGGCGAAGCAGCGCTCAGTGCACAACAACTACCTGACCCTGCCGGTGGTGTTCACGATGCTCGCCGGACACTTCGCAATCGCGTTCGGCGCCGGCCAGGCGTGGCTCGTACTCCTGGCGATCTTCGTCCTCGTGGCCGCGATCCGGCACTTCTTCAACCTCTACCACCGTGGCATGCGAGCCTGGGGAATCCTCGTTGCGGTTGGGATCGGAGCGGTCGCGCTCGTCTTCGTGCTCGCGCCGGACGACACGCCCACGGTTGCGCGCGACGTCACCGATGCGGAGGCGCAAGCCGTCGTGACCGAGCGCTGCACCGCGTGCCACTCGGGCGTCTCCGCGCCCGCCGGCGTCCGCCTCGAATCGCTGGAGGGGATGCGCGTGAATGCCTCCTCCATCGAGCGTCAGGTCGACTCGAAAGCGATGCCGCCGGGCAACGCAACCCAGATGACCGACGACGAACGCGAGCTCCTCGTCGCGTGGGCAGCGGCGGCCGGGTAGGTTCTCGCCGTGCTCGAGATCACCGCTGCCGGAATGCGCTTCCTCGCCCGCTGGGAAGACGAGCTCGCCCCCAAGACCGTCACGGCCTTCAAGGCGATGCTGCCGCTGGACGACCGGATCATCCACTGCCGCTGGAGCGGCGAGTCGAACTGGATCCCCTGGGGGGATCGTGACCTCGGGATCGGCCCCGAGAACGCGACGAGCTACCCGCACCCCGGGGAGCTCGCGCTCTATCCCGGCGGCGAGAGCGAGACCGAGCTCCTGTTCCCGTACGGCTACTGCTCCTTCGCGAGCAAGGCGGGGCACCTGTGGGCGAACCACTTCGCGACCCTCGTCGAAGGCCAGGATCAGCTGAGGGAGCTGGGCCGGCTGACCCTCTGGGAGGGCGCCCAGCAGATCTCCTTCCGCGAACGCGCCTAGCGGCCGGCGAGGCGGCGAAGAGCTCCGGTGAGCGCTTCGATCGCGAGCGCGATGTCTTCGGGCGAGCTGAGCTCGGCCGGGTTGTGGCTGACCCCGCCGTTCAGGCTGCGCACGAAGAGCATTCCCGAGGGAACACCAGCGCTCGCGAGGATGCCCGCGTCGTGGCCGGCGCCCGAGGGCAGCTCCAGAGCGGGAAGGCCGAGAGCCTCGATCTCCGCCCGGAGCGCGGCGCGGATCTCCTCGGACATGGGTGCTGGCTCGGTCCGGATCGGCTCCTCGATCTCGAGCGCCGCGGCGAGCAGGTCGAGCCGCTCCGCGTCGGGCGCGCGCGCATCCACGGAGACGACGACGCGGCCCGGAATCACGTTCGTCCCTCCGGGCTCGACCGTGACCTGGCCGACGGTGGCGACCGCGCCTTCGATCCCGTGGGCCACGTCGCGTGCGTGGAGGACGAACTCAGCGGCCTCGACGAGTGCGTCCTCACGAACGTCCATCGGTGTCGTCCCCGCATGGCCCGGTGTCCCCGTGAACGTCCGGCGCCCGCGGACGTAGCCGACGATCGCGGTGACGACCCCGAGCGGCGCATCCGCGCGGAGAAGCGTCGGCCCCTGTTCGATGTGGAGCTCGACATACGCGTCCGGGAGCGCGACGCAGCCCTTGCTCCCGGCGCAGCCGCGCTCCTCATCTCGGAAGACGACGACGGCCAGGCCGGGGAGCCGGAGCCGCTCCACCGCCTCGAGCCCGGCCACGACCCCCAGCGTCCCGTCGAAGCGGCCCGCGCCGGGAACCGTGTCGAGATGCGAGCCCGTCCACACCTGGCGCACGCCACCGGGGATTCGCCCGCTCAGATTTCCGGCTGCGTCGACCTCCACCTCGAGGTCTGCCTCGCGGAACCACCGCTCCGCCAGCCTGTGCGCCGCGTCCTCCTCGGCCGAATAGCCGATCCGGTCGCCGAGGGCGGCGAGCTCGTCCAGTCGTTCGAGGATCCGCACGGAGCGACAGTACTACGAGGGAGCGCGGAGGCCGGACTGCTCGAGCTCCGCCCGGACGAGCGCGTCGAATCGGCCCGCCTGGAGATCGCCGATCGGATCCTTCGTGTACTGGAGGAGCGTGCCATAGGGAAGCCCGAACGCCGCTCGCGCCGCGAGGAGCTCCCGCCGCTCGGGCGACTCCGGGTCGCGGAGGACTCGCGCCGCCGCCCTCAGTCGGCGCACCTGCGCGATCCGCGGCGGCAACGCCCAGAGCAGGAGGAGCGCCGACGGGAGCGCGAAGAAGAGGATCCCGAGGAGGTTCGCGAGGTCGTGCGCCGCGCCCGCTCCGCCGCGGCCGAGATCCTCGACCTCGCCGCCGCTCCCCTCACCGGCGCCCCTGAGGGCGTCGCCGATGTCGTCGCCCACGACCGGGGTGCCGTCGACCGCGTCGGCCGCGCTGTCGAAGCCGCCGGTCACGGCCTTTCCGGCCGACTCGACCCCGTCGCCGAGGATCGCGAGCTTGTCGACCGCGTCGTGCACCTCGAGCGCGATCTTCGCGAAGAGGAACAACCCGAGGATCGTGGCCGCGTCCCGGGCCATCGCGTCGACGCGCGGCCCGCGCAGCTGGGGATAGAGGCGCATGAGGCCCCCCTACCCGCTCTCAGCGGTCCCGCAACAGGCCCAGCGAGAGCCAACCGGCGAGCGGGAAGAGCGCCGCCAGGCCGAACGCCACCTGCCACGAGGTCAGCGACACCGCGGCGGCGAACGCGATCGGGGCCGCGACGCCGACGGCGGAGAGGACGGTCTGCTGAAAGCCGATCGCGGCCCCGCTGCGGCGACCGCCGATCTCGGCGGCGATCGTGAACGAAAGACCGTTCCAGGCCATCGACAGCCCGGTCGTCGCGACGAGGACGGGAACGAGCAGCCAGCCGGGCGCACCCGCGACCAGGGCGACGAGCGCGAGAGCGCCCGTCATCGCCGCCCCGACGATCCGGAGCGGGCGCAGCCGCGAACCGAGCCGGTCCGACCAGCGACCGACCCCGATCCGGAGCACGGCTGCGACTCCCTGTCCGGCGGCGAGCACGCCTGCCGCGGATCCGGCCGACCAGCCACGGTCGTCGACCAGGAAGAGGACGAGGAAGCTCATCGTCGCGATCTGGGCGATCAGATACAGGCCGCTCGCCCCGCAGACGAGCCAGAGCGCCCGGTCACGCAGGTTCGACTCCACGTCCTCGACCTCGAGGTGCTCCGCGGCCCCCGAGCGAAGCACGACGGCTCCGACGACCGCCCCCGCGAGCACGAAGCCCGCGAGGAAGAGGAAGCCCGCCTTCGAGCCGCCGAGAAGGGGGAGCGCAATCGCTGCGATCCCGCCGCCGACCGGCACGGCGGTCTGGCGGACGCCGAGCGCGAAGCCGCGCTCGTCCGCCGCGAACCAGCGCATCACCGCCCGGCCGCTGCCCGACTGGACGCTGCCGCCCGCCACCCCGGCGAGCGCGAGCAGGAGGACGAGCCAGAGGAAGCTCGGGGCGAACGCGGCGCCCACGAGGAACCCGGCACACACCGTCAGACCGCCTGCGAGCGTCCACCGCTCGCCCCAGCGATCGGCCGCGAAGCCCCACGGGAGGAGCGCGAACGTGAGCCCGATCCACTCGGCCGCGAGGACGACCCCGATCTGCGTCAGGGAGAGGTCATAACGGTCGCGCAGCGCCGGGGCGAGCACCGCGACCGCGAACGAGATCGTCGAGAAGCTCGCCTGCGCAGTGGTTCCCGCCGCGAGGACGGCCCAGCGATAGCGGTCGGGGGCTACAGGCCGAACGGGTTGATCGGCCGGGCGCCGGTGTTCACGATCACGCTCTTCGTCTCGAGGTACAGCTCGAGCGCATCGATCCCGAGCTCGCGGCCGAAGCCGGACTGCTTGTAGCCGCCGAACGGGATCCCGGGGAAGGCCGTGTACGGCATGTTGATCCCGACCGTGCCCGACTTGATCCGACTCGCGATCCGATGTCCGCGCGCGGGGTCGCCCGTCCAGACCGTGGCCATCAACCCGTACTTGACGTCGTTCGCGATCCGGATCGCGTCCTTCTCGTCCGCGAACGGGATCAGCGTCACGACCGGGCCGAAGACCTCCTCCTGAGCGATCGTCATCCCGTTCTCGACGCCCGCGATCACGGTCGGCGGGTAGAACGCGCCCGTCTCACCCGGCTCACCGCCCGTGAGCACCTCTGCGCCCTCCGCACGGGCGCCCTCGACGAACGCGTGCACCTTCTCCCGGTGCCCGGTCGAGATCAGCGAGCCCATCTGCGTCTCCAGGTCGAGCGGATCGCCGGTCTTCACCGTCTGCGCCTTGGCCGCGAACTCGGTGGCGACGTCGTCGTAGATCGATTGCTCGACGAGCACGCGCGAGCGGGCCTCGCAGCTCTGGCCGGCGGAGTAGTAGATCGACCAGACCGCGCTCGGGATCGCGGAGGCGAGGTCGGCGTCCGCGAAGATCAGGTTCGGGCTCTTGCCGCCGAGCTCGAGCGTCAGGCGCTTGATTGGGTCGGAGCAGAGGCGCATGATCTCGCCGCCGGTCTTCGTCGAGCCGGTGAACGCGACCTTGTCGGTGCCCGGGTGGCGGACGAGGTAGGCGCCGGTCGTCGGCCCGTCGCCGGGGATGACGTTGATCGCGCCGGCCGGGAAGCCGACCTCGGCCGCGAGCTCGGCGAGCCGTAGCGCGGTCGCCGGGGTCTGCGGGTCGGGCTTGAGGACGACGGCGCATCCCGCGGCGAGCGCCGGCGAGAGCTTCCAGGTCGTCATCAGGAGCGGGTAGTTCCAGGGCACGATCTGGGCGGCGACGCCGACCGGCTCCTTCTGGGAGTAGAAGAGGAGGGAGCCGCCGATCGGGTTGGAGCGGCCGGCGATCGTCCCGACTGCGGACGCGAAGAAGCGGAAGTTCTCGACCGCGCCACCGATCTCGGCCTTGACCGAGGAGATCGCCTTGCCGACGTTGCGCGACTCGAGCTCGGCGAGTTCCTTCCGGTTCTCGTGGATCGCGTCCGCGAGCGCGTGGAGGAGGCGGGAGCGCTCGTTCGCCGAGGTCTTGCCCCAGTCGCCGTCGAGCGCTGCGCGCGCAGCCGCGACCGCGCGATCGACCTCGGCCTCGCCCGCCAGCTGGGCCGTCCCGAAGGCCTCGCCGGTCGCGGGCTCGACGAGATCGCGGATGCCCGACCCCTCGACGGTCTCGCCGTCGATGAAGAGCCCGAACTCGCGTGCGGTGGCGACGCTCACGGCGCGGACGATACCGCGGCCGCTCCATCCGCCGCCGCCCGAAGCTCGCTCACCCGCACCGGCTCCGTGAGCAGGCGTCCGAGCCGGCCGAGATCGCCGTCGACCCAGGCGCGCGCGAGTCTCAGTCCCTCGGTGTAGGTGACGACGTAGGAGCGCCAGGTGGGATCCGTGACGAAGGCGATCGTGTGCGCGGCGCGCTTCGGCGGTGCGAGCGCCCAGCGCTCGATGTAGGCCTGCGCTTCCTCGACCGACAGACCGTCTTCGTGGATCGCGAGTGCGGCGTTTCGGCCCACGTAGCCGAGCGGCTCGCGCGCAGCCCGGATCTCGGCTGCCGCGGCCGGGTCGTACTCGACGCCCGCAGCGGCGAAGATCTTGGTGAACTCCGCTTCGAGCTGAGCGTCGACGAGCAGCTCGCTCCCGAGCTCGGCGATTCCCTCGCTGAGAAGCGCCTGCGGGGTCGGGACGAGCTGGAGCGACTCCTCGAGGTGACCCTGCCGGTCGAGCAGGAGCTCTTCCTTCGCGGCGTGCTCGGTGTGGTGGCCCGGGTAGCCCTCGTGCGCCGCGAGATGGACGATCTCGGCACCCGAGAAGGGGAGATCGGTGTTGACCACGATCCGGCTCCGATGGTCGCCGAGGTAGTAGTTGAAGGCGGCCCACGGCTCGCCCGAGACGAGCTCGAGCGCGAACTCCTCGTCCGCGGGGAGCAGGACGATCGCCTCTGTTCGCTCGCGCAGCAGTGCCAGGATCGGCGTCATCGTCTCGACGATCCGATCCGCCGGCACAGCATTCGCAGTCCGCCAGGCCTCGTAGCGCTCGGGTAGCGATCCCCCGGCCGGGAGCAAGGCGTCGAGCCGCGCGTGGGTCTCGGCAAACGCCTCCTCGGGCACGCGAGCCGGTCGAACGCCGTAACAGCCTTCGATCTCGTCCAGGTACGAGATCTCCTCGCCCGCGAGGACGCCTGCAGAGACGCGCACGCCGCGAAGCTGCTCCGCGAGCCAACCCGCTCGACCGGCGTCGAGCCCGGAATGGGGAAGCTCGGCAAGGAGCAGGTCCGCGTCCGCAGCGAGATGGGCGGCAGGGCACAGCGCCTCGCCGTCGACCGCCTCGGCCAGCCCGGGCGGCCCGTAGTAGGCGTCCACGAGCCCGTCGACGTGCTTGCCGAGCCGGAGCCCGAGGGTGAGGTAGCGCTCGACGAGACTCATCGCTCGAAGAGGGCCGCCTGGCCCTGGCCGACGCCGACACACATCGTCGCGACGCCGTAGCGGCCACCGCGGCGACGGAGCTCATGGAGGAGCGTGACGACGAGCCTGGCGCCACTCATCCCGAGCGGATGGCCGATCGCAATCGCGCCACCGTTCACGTTCACCCGATCCTCGTCCAGGCCGAGCTCGCGGACGACGGCGAGGCTCTGGGAGGCGAACGCCTCGTTCAGCTCGACGAGGTCGAGGTCGGCGACCGAGATCCCGGCCCGATCGAGCAGCTTGCGTACCGCCGGCACCGGCCCGATCCCCATCACCCGCGGGTCGACGCCTGCGACCGCGCTCGCGACGAAGGCGCCGAGCGGCTGGATCCCGAGCTCGGCGGCCTTCTCCTCGGAGGCGAGCACGAGCGCGGCGGCGCCGTCGTTCAGCCCGCTCGAATTGCCCGCGGTGACGGTTCCCTCCGCACGGAACGCCGGCCTGAGCGAGCCGAGCTTCTCGAGCGTGGTCTCGGGGCGCGGATGCTCGTCGCGCTCGAGCCCCCCGGCCGGGACGAGCTCGTCGGCGAAGTCGGCCGCGGCCCAGCGCTCCTGCGAGCGGAGCGCGAAGGCGTCCTGGTCGGCCCGTGAGACGTCCCAGCGCTCGGCCACGTTCTCGCCGGTCTCGCCCATCGTCTCGAGCGGAAAGAGCTCCGCGAGTCGCTCGTTGGGGAAGCGCCAGCCGAGCGTCGAGTCGTACAGGGTCCGGTCTCCGCGCGGGAAGGCCGCGTCGGGCTTCGCGGTCACGAGCGGCGCCCGGCTCATCGACTCGACGCCGCCGGCGACGAAGAGGTCGCCGTCACCGGCCGCGATTGCGTGACAGGCGCCGACGACAGCCGAGAGCCCCGACGCGCAGAGCCGGTTGACGGTGATCCCCGCGACCGACTCGGGGAGGCCGGCGAGCAGCGCGGCCATCCGGGCAACGTTGCGGTTGTCCTCGCCCGCCTGGTTCGCGCAGCCGAGGTAGACGTCCTCGATCTCCGCGGGATCGACGCCGGAGCGCTCGACCGCCGCCGAGATCGCGATCGCCGCGAGGTCGTCGGGGCGGACATCCGCGAGCCCTCCTCCGTAGCGCCCGACCGGCGTGCGCACCGCCGCGAGAACGATGGCGCGGCCTGTTCTCATAGCGCAAGCGCGAAGACCCCTAAAGGGGCCGCCCGCGGCCCAAAGGCATCTTCACCAGTCAGCTCCTGATTCACGGCCACTACCCGACGTAGTCGAGCCGGACCGGCTCGGGGAAGGCGCCGATCGCGTCCCCGCGCCGCAACAGCTCCTCGACCGCCTTGCGACCCTCGTCACCGTAGTCGCACGTCAACTCGTTCACGTACATCCCGACAAAGCGATCGGCGAGGTCGAGGTCGATCCCACGGCCGAACTGCATCGCATAGCGCATCGCCTCGTCCCGGTTGTCCAGGCCCGCACGGATCGAGTCGAGCAGCACCGCCGACAGGTCGGGCAGGCGCTCGCCGACGTCGCGGCGCGCGACGTTGACGCCGAGCGGGAGCGGCAGGCCGGTCTCGAGCAGCCACCACTCGCCGAGGTCGAGCGACTTCCGCAGCCCCTCGGCGCCGTAGGTCAGCTGTCCCTCGTGGATCAGGAGCCCGGCCTCGGCTCGGCCCGAGGTGACCTCCTCGATGATCTCGTCGAACGGAAGCTCGCGGAACGCGAAATCACCGAGCGCGAGCTTGAGCGCGAGATAGGCCGTGGTCATCGTCCCCGGGACCACGATCTCGGTCTCGCGGAGCCGGTCGAGGCTCAGCTCCTCCCTGCCGACGACGACGGGGCCGTACCCCGAGCCGATGCTCGCGCCGTGCGGGAGCAGCGCGTAGAGATCCTGGACGAAGGGATAGGCGTGGAGCGAGATCGCGGTCACCTCGAGCCGCCCCTGGAGCGCCCATTCGTTCAAGGTCTGGATGTCCTGGAGCACCTGCTCGAACGCGAAGCCGCGCGTGTCGATCGCGCCCGTCGCAATCGCCCAGAACATGAACGCGTCGTCGGGGTCGGGGCTGTGACCGAGCCGGATCTGCATCCGGCCGAGGGTATACCCGCGCGAACGCGTGGCGCGGCGCGACCGGCCCGACCGGGAGACCTAGACTTGATCCATGGCCCAGACCGACCTCAGCGAGTCGATCCAGGACTACCTCAAGCAGATCTACAAGCTCGGCAGCGAGAGCGAGCGGGTCTCGACGAGTGCCCTTGCCCGGCGCCAGGGGGTGGCGGATGCCTCCGCGAGCGCGATGGTCAAGAAGCTGGCCGCGCTGGGGCTCGCCGAGCACGCCCCCTACCACGGCGTCCAGCTCACGCACGCGGGCGAGTTGGTCGCGCTCGAGGTGATCCGCCATCACCGCCTGCTCGAGCTCTACCTCGCGGAGACGCTCGGGATCGGGGTCGACGACGTCCACGACGAGGCCGACCGGCTCGAGCACGTTCTCTCCGAGGAGCTCGAGGCGCGGATCGACAAGGCTCTCGGCTTCCCCACGCACGATCCGCACGGGGATCCGATTCCGAATGCCCAGCTCGA
>DATLXM010000182.1:0-2965 GCA_035575835.1 Gaiellaceae bacterium | reverse complement strand
CGACGCGATCCGCGCCGGTGGCGCCTTCGACATCACGGCGCGACTCGCCGGCGCGATCGCCTCGTACTTCGTGGTCGCGGCGATCCTGCTCTCCGCGTCCCGCACTCTCGGGCTCGTCGTCCTCCTCGGCGTGCCGCTCCTTGTCGGCTGCCTCTCGTTCGTGATCAAGCCGCTCCAGCAGCGCCAGCGCGAACAGCGCGAGGAGGTCGGCCAGCTGACCGCACTCGGCGCAGACACCGTCGCGGGCCTCCGCGTCCTCCGAGGGATCGGCGGCGAGCAGGTCTTCTTCGACCGCTATCGGAGCCGCTCGGAGGAGGTCCGGATCGCGGGCGTCCGCGTCGCGCTCCCGCAGTCCACGCTCGACGCCTCACAGGTGCTCCTGCCCGGGATCTTCGTCGTGATCGTGACCTGGCTCGGAGCGCGGTTCGCGATCGAGGGCAAGATCGGCCCGGGGGAGCTCGTCGCCTTCTACGGCTACGCCGCCTTCCTCGTGATCCCGCTCAGGACGGCGGCGGAGGCCGTGGACAAGGTGACGCGGGCGCTCGTCGGAACCCGGCGGATGCTGACGATCCTCGAGGTCGAGCCCCACGTCCCGAATCCGACGGAGCCGCACGCCGAGCCTCCTCCGGGTGCCCTGCTCGCGGACGCGCGTTCGGGTCTCGTCGTCGAGCCCGGCCGGCTCGTCTGTCTGGTCTCGGCGGTGCCCGACGAAGCCGTCGGGATCGCCGACAGGCTGGGGCGGTTCGCCGACGACGACGGCGTCACG
The DNA here is from genome assembly GCA_035575835.1 of Gaiellaceae bacterium. Taxonomy (GTDB): domain Bacteria; phylum Actinomycetota; class Thermoleophilia; order Gaiellales; family Gaiellaceae; genus Gaiellasilicea. The sequence goes on along the minus strand of DATLXM010000182.1, from coordinate 2,199 downwards.
CTCGGAGGAGTTCCGCTCTCCGATCTCCCGCTCGCCTCCGTCCGCCGCCGGATCGTCGTCTCGGAGACCGATCCGATCCTCTTCTCGGGCGTTCTTCGCCACGAGCTCGACCCGTGGGGCGGGACGGACGACGCGCGTCTGCTCGACGCGATCGCGGTCGCGAACGCCGAGGACGTACTGGACGCGCTGCCCGACGGGCTCGACGGCCGCGTCGAGGAGCGTGGCCGCGAGTTCTCCGGCGGCCAGCGGCAGCGGCTCGTCCTGGCCCGGGCGCTCCTCTCGAACGCCGAGATCCTCGTCCTCGTCGAGCCGACGAGCGCCGTCGACGCGCACACCGAGGCCCGGATCGCGCGCCGCCTCCGAGAGTCGCGGGCCGGGAGGACGACCGTCGTCGTCAGCGCGAGCCCGCTGGTTCTCGACCAGGCCGACCGAGTCGTCTACCTCGAGCACGGCCGCGTCGTCGCCGCAGGCACCCATCGGGAGCTGCTGAGCACGCCCGCCTACCGTGCGACGGTGACGCGCGAGGAAGAGGACGCGGCGTGAGCGGCGCCGGAGCGGGAGCATGAGCGAGAAGCTGCCGATCGCAGGCGGCGCCGAGGTGCGCGCGAACGCGCTTGCCCTCTTCAGGCGGCACCGGGGCGCATTCGCGGTGGTGCTCGGCCTGCACGCGCTCGCGGCGGTCGCGGGGCTCGCAGGCCCACGCCTCCTCGGCGGCCTCGTCGAGGACGTCCAGGAGGGAACGACGGCGGGGCACGTGAACACCGTGATCCTGATCCTCGCCTGCTTCGTGCTCGCCCAGACGGCCCTGACCTGGTTTGCGCGGCGCACGTCGTTCGTGCTCTCGGAGACGGTGTTCGCGGGCCTCCGCGAGGATTTCATGCGCCGCGTGCTGGCGCTTCCGCTCTCGACCGTCGAGCGGGCAGGAACCGGCGACCTCGTCTCGCGGACGACCGCGGACGTGGACACGCTGGCCCGCACAGTCCGCTTCGCGATCCCGGAAACCCTGATCGCCGCCGTCACGACCGTGCTCACGATCGTCGCGGCTCTGCTCGTCAGCCCGATCGCCGCGGTCCCTTGCGTGGCCGGTCTCCCGGCGATCGTGATCGGCACCCGCTGGTACCTCCGCCGCGCCCCCGCGGGGTACCTCTGGGAGCGCGCGGCCTACGCGACGCTGACCGGCACCGTGGGCGAGACGGTCGACGGGGGCCGCACGATCGACGCGCTCGGCCTCGGGAAGGAGCGGATTCGCCGGCTCGATGCCGACCTCGAGGATGCCTATCGCGCCGAGCGGCGGACGCTCTATCTCCGCACGATCTGGTTCCCGACCGTCGAGGTCGCCTACGTGCTCCCGGTCGCCGCCGCGCTCGTCTGGGGCGGCTGGCTCGTCTCCTCCGGGCGTGCCTCGATCGGGGAGGTCACCGCAGTTGCGCTCTACGTCCAGCAGCTCGCCGACCCGGTCGACCGCCTGATCTCGTGGCTGGACGAGATCCAGGTGGGCGCGACCTCGTTCGCTCGGCTCGTCGGAGTCGAGCAGGTGCCGAACGACCGGACGGCGACCGGGGAGGAGCCGGAGCACGAGCGCCTGCGCGCCCTCGACGTCCGCTACGCCTACACCGAGGGCCGCGACGTCCTGCACGGGCTCGATCTCAACCTGACGCCGGGCGAGCGGATCGCGGTGGTGGGGCCGTCGGGCGCCGGAAAGTCCACGCTCGGCCGACTCCTGGCGGGGATCCACCCGCCCCGCACCGGACGGGTCGAGGTCGGAGACGTCCGGCTCGTCGATCTGACGCTCGAGACGCTGCGCCGCGAGGTCGCACTCGTCACCCAGGAGCAGCACGTCTTCGTCGGCACGCTCGCGGACAACCTCCGGCTCGCCCGGGTCGAGTCGACCGACGACGACCTGCGGAAGGCGCTCGACGCGGTCGACTCGCTGGAGTGGGCGAACGCGCTGCCGGACGGCCTCGACACCGTCGTCGGCGCAGGTGGGCATCCGCTCACGCCGCCGCAGCAGCAGCAGGTGGCGCTCGCCCGGCTCGTGCTCGCCGACCCGCACACGCTCGTGCTCGACGAGGCGACGTCGCTCCTCGATCCCCGCGCCGCCCGCCATCTCGAGAGCTCGCTCGGCTCGGTGCTCGAAGGGCGGACCGTGATCGCGATCGCGCATCGGCTCCAGACCGCGCACGACGCCGACCGGGTCGC
>DATLXM010000181.1:0-24978 GCA_035575835.1 Gaiellaceae bacterium | reverse complement strand
AAGCGACGATCTGCTGGGTTCCGGCCTCGATCGGGGTAGTGGCGCTGTCTTCCGCCTTGGCCCCGACGAACAGGGGCGAGGGAGACGAGCCGCTCTCCACGACCTGCGTGATCTTGCCGAGCGTGAGGTTTGCGGCGGCTGCGAGCGCCTGGGCGCGCGTGCGCGCGTCGGCGACCGCGGCCCGAAGCGCCTGCCGGTAGAGCTCGGTCTGGTCGCCACGCGAGAGCGAGGGGCCGTAGACCTGGTTCGCACCTGCGGCGACGGCCGCGTCGATCACGGCACCGGCCTTCGCCAGGTCGCGAATGGTGCCGGAAACCGAGTTCTGGGCGACATAGCCCTGGACGCCGCTCTTCTCCGAGTACTGGGGCTGAAGCGACACGGACTGGGTCTGGACTTCGGTGGCGCCCGCGGCCTTGATGGCGGCGATCACCTTCCGCATCTCGGTCGCGTTCGCGGCGAGTGCCGCCTTGGCGGTGGCTGCCCTGGTTTCGACGCCGAAGGAGATCTGCGCGCGGTCGGGGACGGAGCCAACGGTGCCACTGCCTTGAACCGTGATTCCGTTTCCGGGATCGCCTGCTGCAGCCGGGGCGTCGCCCGCCCGCGTCACGGCTGCGAGGACGGCGACGGCGAGTAGCGCACTGATGATGATCGTGAGTCGTCTCATGTCCTTCATACGCCGCTGCTTCGCCCTTCGTCACACTGATCCTCGTGCCCGCCGTACCTCTGGATGTGCGATTCGTCGACTGCCGCGGCCGGGACGCCTATCTCGCGGGACACGTCCCCGGCGCCGCGCTCGCCGATCCCGAACGCGACCTGACCGGAACGGACGGGGGTGGGCGGCATCCCCTCCCGACCGCTGAAGCCTTCGTCGCCTGGGCGTCCTCGGCCGGAATCGGGAACGAGACACTCGTCGTCGCCTACGACACCGGCACCGGCTGGGCGGCACGGCTCTGGTGGCTCCTCCGCCACTTCGGTCACGACCAGGCCGGCGTGATCGCGTTCGAGGCCTGGCACGGGCCGCTGCGCACGGGCGAGGAGCTGATCGAGTCGCGCACGTTCGTTCCGCGCGCTCGAACGGACGACACCGCAGACGCCGCCGAGATCCTGAGCCGTCTCGGCGACCCGGGTCTCACCCTCGTCGACGCCCGCGCCCCCGAGCGCTACCGCGGCGAGGTGGAACCGCTCGACAAGCTCGCCGGGCGGATTCCCGGTGCCCGCAACGCCTACTTCGCCGAGCCGCTGCCGGCGGGCCTTCTCGACGCGGACGAGTTCGTCGTCTACTGCGGTTCGGGAGTGACCGCCTGCGTCGACGTGCTCGCGCTCACTCTCGCCGGACGCGACGACGTGCGGCTCTACCCTGGCTCGTGGAGCGAATGGTCGTCGCTCGGCCACCCCGTCGAAAAAGGGCCCGTTGAACGCAGCCCGGACTCTCGCTAGTCTCTGAGTCCTGATGGCCCGCCCGACGAGCAATCTGCAGCAGACCCAGATTCTCGTCAACGCGCGCCGCTTTGCGCGCTAGTCGGCGTTTCGCCTTTCCGCCTCGACGCCGGCTAGGAAGCTCCACAGAGACGGAAGCACGTCACGGCGAACGAGAAAGGCGCAAAGCCATGCACGAGTCTTCACGAAAGACCAGGGTCTGCTCCTGTCCGAGCCCCCGTCCGACACAGGTCGCCACCCACAAGGGGGCAGCCCTGACCGTCTGCGCCCGTTGCGGGCGCCCTCTCCCGCTGAGCCTGGAGCCCCTCAACCGTGGGTTGGGGCCGTGGGCCGCGTAACCGTTGCGTATCCGGGGCGCGACGGTGCCCACAGCGCCGCTGCCTGCGACCGCCTCTTTCCCCGAGCGGAGCTCGTCCCGCTCGCGAGCTTTACGGCGGTGGTCGAGGCAGCGGTCTCGGGGAGCGTGCACTTCGGCGTCCTTCCGATCGAGAGCTCGCTCGTCGGTCCGGTCGCGGAGACGCACGACCTGCTCTACGACTCCACGCTCTCGATCGCAGGCGAGACGATCCTCCCGATCCGGCACTGTCTCGTGGGGCCAGAGCTCGTCGAGCCACAACGGATCCGCGAGGTCAGATCCCATCCGGTCGCGCTCGACCAGTGCCGCAGGCTGTTGGCCGGGATGCCGCACGCGACGCCGATCGCTGCCGGGACGACCGCGGACGCGGCGGCCGCAGTCGCGGAGCTCGGCGATCCGGGGATCGCTGCGATCGCAAGCGAGCGGGCTGCCGAGCTCTTCGGGCTCGAGATCCTCGCCGGCAACGTGGGCGACCACCCCGATGCCGCAACCCGATTCGTCGCCGTCGCACCGTTCACCCGGCTCGACCGTTCCGAAGCTCCTTGGCGGACTGCGTTCTCGTTCGTCACCGACCATCGTCCCGGTGCGCTCCACCGGGCGATCGAGCCGTTCGGGGGACACGGAATCGATCTCGTCCAGCTCGTCTCGCGGCCGATTCCGGGCTCTGCGTTCCGCTACCGCTTCGACGCCGTGCTCGGTGGCCATCCTCTCGATCCCGAGATCGCGGGAGCACTCAAGGAGCTGCGGTCGCGGACCCGCGAGTTACGACTGTTCGGCTCGTATCCGGCTGCGACGAGCGACGCTAACGCGCTGTCGCTGCCAGCTCATGCGCTCGGTGACTCGTGATCCCCTGGCGCTGATCCTCGACGAGCTCGTGGGCTCCGTCCAACTCGATCAGCGGGAGCAGCTGGACATCGCGCAGCCGGATCTCGACCGGCAGTCCCTCCGTGCCCTCATACGGGGTCAGCTCGTTCGCCAGGGCTCCCGGGAAGGGCAGGCTCCGCCAGCCGTCCTCGTCGAACCAGAGCTCTCCGAGCGCCTCGAAATCCTTCCGAGAGACCTCGATCCAGGTCCCGTAGCCGAAGTACCCCTCCTCCCCCTCGATCGGCAGCTCGAGCAGTCCGCGGACGAAGAAGCGCTCGCCGGCCGGATCCTGGAGCACGGCCGAGTCGTCCCCGACGACGGCCCGCTCCGCGCGCTCCTCGTCCCCGAGGACGAAGATCGGCTCCGGCAGGCTCATCCGGATGTCCCGCGTCTCACCCGCGTGCGTCGATCCACAGACGGCGCAGGTGTACGACACGACTACGCGGCGGCCGTGGCGCCCCGCGGCAGGTAGCGCTGCCACACGGACGGGATCGACGGAGTCGCGAGATGGATGAAGAGGACGGGCGCGGGTGGGCGCGGGGGGCGGTGCAGCGTCAGGCCGCTCTCCTCGAGCAGGCGGTTGCCCTTGCGCAGGTTGCAGGGCGAGCAGGCGGTGACGACGTTCTCCCACACCGACTCGCCGCCGCGCGAGCGGGGGATCACGTGATCGAGGGTCAGCCGGCCGCTCGTCGTGCCGCAGTAGACGCATTTCCAGCCGTCGCGAGCGAAGAGGGCGCGGCGAGAGATCTTCCGCTGAATCGCGCGCGGAACGCGGACGTACTGGACGAGCCTGATCACATGCGGCCAGACATAGGTGTCGGTCGCCGAGTGGAGGGCCTTCGGAAGGCTTTCGAGAATCTCCGCCTTACCCTTCCAGACGAGGACGTGCGCACGCCGCACCGAGCACACGTTCAGTGGCTCGTAACTCGCATTCAAGACGAGGACGTGTTGCAAGCTGGGACAAGCCTACCAATGGGCGCCTACCGGGCCATCGCGCGTTCGACCGCCTCCAGCTCCTCGGGGGAGAGCGCGGTCGGCGCGCGGCCGCGATCCAGCTCCTTCACGTAGAGGCGCGCGTAGTCACGGCCCTGGATCGCGGTCACGACCGTCCCCGTCCGGTTGGCGTCGAGGAAGGCGAACGAGGCGGACTGATGCCCGCCGGTTCCCGCGTACGCGTCGTAGCGCACGACCGAGGTGTTCGTGATCGAACCGTCCACGCGGCGGTCGACCCGGGAGAGCGCGGCGGCGATCTCGTCGACGGCGCGGTGGAGATCGTCGATCCGTCCCTGGAGCGAGACCGCGAAGTCGACGAGGTCGGCCTTTCCTCCCCCCAGGAGGACGCGCTGCCCGTCGAGCAGGCGCTTGACCCGGAAGACGAGCCAGACGCAGAGCAGGAGGGCAACCGCGGCTGCCGCTGCGGCGGCGATCGCGACGACGAGCGTGCCGGTCACTCGACGGAGAAGATGACCTTGAACTCGGCCGAGTTGTTCTGCGTGTTCTTCTCGCCGGGCACCGGATCGACGTCGATCCGCATCGTCCGCAGCTCACCAAAGTCGATCGAGGGGAAGTCGCGGAAGACGACGGTCTTCGTCTCCTCCGGGTTGATCAGGTCGATCGTCTGCTTCTTCGTCACCGGGGTCGGGCTCTGCTGGATCGTCAGCGTCACCTCGATCTTGACTTCCTGGTTGTCGCCGGAATCCAGGACGGCCACGGCGAAGGCGAGGTCCGTGGACGCGACGATCGTGTTCTCGGTGGACTCCGAGAGGGTTTGCCCGCCCGGCAGCACCTTCACCGAGACGATGTTCGTTCCGTGCAGGCCTGTCCCCGTCGCCCCACCCGTCGTCGGGGCACCGTTGATCCGCTGCCAGATCGGAACCATCGATCGCGTGCTCGCCAGGTCGGGGGTCTGGACGAAGTTGGAGTCGGGCACCTCGATCCCGCTCACATCCGCCTGCCGCAACTGGGCGATCGCAGGCGTCTTGAAGAGGTCGTCCCAGATCACGTCGCTCGCCACGAGTCGCTGGGCCTGCGCAGCGAGGAGGGCGCCCGCGGCGGCCGCATCCTTCGAGGTGCGGGTGTTCTGGAACTCGGCCGCGAGGCCCTCGAGCCCGTTGACGCGAAACTGGAGCGCCTCGACGAGGCTCGCATTGGCCGGGCGGAGCGGGCCGGGGGGATCGAGGTCTGCGGCCCCGTCCGCGCTGATCCGCTGCTGCTGGACGAGCCCGGCGAGTTGCTTGTCGAGATCGGCGGGCTTGATTCCCGGCGTCGTCAGGACGTCGTTGAGCTCGCGACCGACCCGCTCGGAGTCGCGGGCGACCGAGGCGACGTTCTCGAGATAGCTGCGATAGGCGTCCCGCTTCTGGTCTACCTGGCAGCTCTGCACCCAGAAGACGAGCAGGACGACGATCAGAATCGCGAAGGCGACGAGCGCGACGAGCCGGGCGAGCGGGGTGAATCCCGCGGCCGGCCGGATCGGGCGGCGCGGGCCGCGTGGCTCCTTCGGTCCGCCCCCGAGCGGGCGCCGAAGCGTGCGCTCGCGCCCTTGAGCCTCCTGCGTCTCAGGCTCGTCGAAGAAGTCGAACTCGAAGTCTGGGTCGCGGGTGCTCACGTCAGGGGGCGGGTCCGGGTCACTCTAACCGTTGCTTCGGCCGGGAAAGGACTTTCTCCTGCCGCGGCCAACCCGGAAGTGACCGTGTCGTCAGCTGCACCCGCACTCCCGTACCGGGAGCTCGTCCTCGACCGCTACCGGCCCCTCCGCCCCCTCGGGAGCGGCGCGTCGGGCTCCGTCTGGCTCGCCCGGGACGAGCAGAACGGCCTCGACGTCGCCCTCAAGATCGTGCCGCGTGAGGGCAAGGCGGCGTATCGGGCCGAGCGCGAGGCGGAAGCTGCAGCCCGGCTGCGCCACGAGCGCTGCCTGCGCTCCTACGGCTTCGGCTCCGATGCCGGCCACGTCTACATCGCCTACGAGTACGTCGGCGGGCGGACGCTGCGCGAGGCCATGCGCGCGGGCGACTTGGACGACGCTCGTGCCGTCGAGGCGTCCGCCCAGATCCTGGACGGGCTCGCACACGCCCACAGCCGCGGGATCGTGCACCGAGACGTGAAGCCCTCGAACGTGCTCCTGCTCGACGAGGAGGCGGTCTCCATCCGGCTCCTCGACTTCGGGCTGGCGCGCTTCGACGAGGCGGAGACGCTGACGGCGGTCGGCGACGTCCCCGGCACGCTCGCCTACATCTCGCCCGAGCGCCTCCGCGGCGAGGAGGCGTGCCCCGTCAGCGACGTCTGGGGGGTCGGGATCCTCCTCTGGGAGTGCCTCGCAGGGAAGCATCCTTTCTGGGGGATCCCGCTCCAGGCGATGGCGACCGCGATCGAAGACGGGGCACCACCACTCGCGCACGAGCGCCCCGACCTTCCCCAGCGACTGCTCCACGCGATCGACCGCTCGCTCGCGCCCGACCCCGCGCGGCGCCCTTCCGCGGCCGCGCTCGCGCACGAGCTCCGCGAGGCCGTGGGCGACCGCCGCCGCAAGCCGAATCGCTCGAGCAAGCCGAAGGAACGCGCGGATCCAGCCCAGAACCCCCTCGTCCGGTTTGCGTCTCCACTCGTTGCGGCGGGAACGACGCTCGCAGCGGGGAGTGCGCTGCCGTTCTTCCCCACCGGCTGGGCCCTCGGTCTCGGCGCCCTTGCGGCGCTCGTCACCCTCCGGAACCCACGGTCAGGGCTCGCGCTCGCGCTCGCCGCACCCGTCCTCCCGCTCGGGAACCTCTCACTGGGACTGGCCCTGCTCTACGCGGCCGTCGCTGCCTGCTGGCTCGCGCTCTCGTGGAGCGACGCTCGCGCTGGTCTCACCTTCATCGTTGGCCCCCTCCTCGGCGCCGTCGGCCTCATCGGACTCGTGCCGCTCGCCGTCCAGCCCGCCCGAGGGCAGCTGCGACGCGCATTCCAGGCCGCCGCCGCTGTCGCGGTCGCGGCGCTCGCGGCCGGGCTCCGCGGCGCGACTCTGCCCTTCGGCGTCGAGACGCCGAAGCCGGATCTCGCCGGTCTCGACAGCCCTGTCGAAGCCGCCCGAGTGCTCGCGGCGGCGGTTCCGCCCGCGCTCGGCCTCACGGCTCTCGCACTCGCGGCGATCGCAGTCGCGATCCCCTCCGTGCGCGGTCCCTGGGGCGTCGCATGCCTCGGCGCAGCGCTCCTCGCCGGGACGCTCCTGCTCGCTCCGTCGGCTCCGGCCCTGCCGCTCGTCGCCGCCGCCTGGCTGACCTGCGGTGCGCTCGCCTGGCGCCGCGAGCATTAGACTCGACCGGAGGGGGAAGCACCCCATCGGCATGAGCGTCCTCCGGAACATCGAGCAAAAGATCGAAGGCCTCTTCGAGGGGATGTTCGGTCGCGCCTTCAGAACGCACGTCCAGCCGGTCGAGCTCGCCCGGAAGCTGGCCAAGGAGATGGACGAGCACCGGACGATCTCGGTCTCCCGCGTCTACGTCCCGAACGAGTACTCGATCTATCTCTCGAGCGAGGACCGCGGGCAGTTCTCGAGCTACGAGGGCTCGCTCGTGGGGGAGCTCCAGGACTACCTCGTCGAGCATGCGCGCCGCGAGAGCTATGCGACGCTGACGTCGCCGACCGTGCTGATGAAGACCGATTCCGACCTCTCGATCGGCGAGTTCGGGATCGCGACCCGGATGGTGCAGCCCGAAGGGCGCGCGAGCCCGATCCGCGACGCGCCGGCCGAGCAGGTCGAGCCCGGCGCGACGATGATCTACAAGGCGGGCGCCCCGCAGCCGACGGAGGCAGCGTCGCCCGCGGATCTCGGGCTCGATCCGGATCGGTTCACGCTGACCCTGAACGGCAAGAGTCATGCGCTCGGGAACCGCCGGGCGGTGCTCGGACGCTCGAAGGAGTGCGACGTCCAGGTTCCGGATGCGAACGTCTCGCGCCGGCACGCGGAGCTGCGCCACGAGGGCGGCTCGTGGTGGCTCGTCGATCTCGACTCGACCAACGGCACGGTGCTGAACGGCAAGCGCGTCCAGCGCTCCAAGCTCGCGGAGGGCGACACGATCCGGCTCGGCGACCTCGAGCTCGTCTTCGCCCGGGAGCGCTCCCGGAAGAAGGCCCCATGATCGCCGAGTCGATCGCGATCGACGAGGCCCTGCTCGCCCTCAAGATCGGGTTCATCGTCCTGCTCTACTTCTTCATCTGGCGGATCGTCCGCAGCGCGAGTCGCGACTTCCGCAGTGCCCCCGGTCAGGCCTCGGTCGGGCAGGAGAGCATGATCGTCGCGCCGGGCCAGGCCGCGAGTATGGGCGCGACCGCGACCCGCGCACGCCTCGTCGTCCTCAAGAGCCCTGCGCTCTCGAAGGGCGAGGAGATCCCCGTCGACTCGGCCCCGGTCACGGTCGGCCGCGGCGGCCAGAACGACGTCCCGCTGGACGGCGACGAGTTCTCGTCGGCACAGCACGCGCGCTTCGAGTCGCGCCGCGACGGGATCTGGGTCGAGGACATCGGCTCGACGAACGGCACCTTCGTCAACGGGGCGAGGGTGACGACACCGCGCAGGTTGGGTAAAGGAGACATCGTGCGTGTCGGCCAGACAGATTTCACGGTGGACCTGTGACCCTCGGGCGCTCTGCCGGCGTCACCGACACGGGTCGGCGGCGGCGGCGCAACGAGGACTCGTACGTCCACGAGCCGCCGCTCTTCGCGATCGCCGACGGCATGGGTGGCGCTCAGGCGGGCGAGGTCGCCTCGCGGCTCGCTGCGGCCGTGCTCGAGGAGGTGACGGGCGAGCAGCTCAAGGGCGAACCTCGGATCGCCGAGCTGATCCAGGAGGCGAACCGGCGCGTCTTCCAGCGCTCGACCGAGGACGCGGCCGTCTCCGGAATGGGAACCACGATGACCGTCGCGCTCGTCGACGACGCCTCCGGCACCGTCGCGATCGGCCACGTCGGCGACTCGCGCGCCTACCTCGTCCGCGACAACGAACTCGAGCAGCTGACCGAGGATCACACTCTGGTGAACGAGCTGCTGAAGAGCGGCAAGCTCTCGGCCGAGGAGGCCCACAGCCATCCGCAGCGCTCCGTGATCACGCGCGCCCTCGGCACGGAGCCGGACGTGGACGTGGACACGTTCACCGTCGAGGCGCGCCCCGGCGACGTCTTCCTCCTCTGCTCGGACGGGCTCAGCTCGATGATCTCCGACCACGAGATCCTCGGCCTCGTGCGCAGCGGGAACGGCGACCTCGACGCCGCGCTGCGCGGTCTGATCCAGGCGGCGAATACGAGCGGCGGCGACGACAACATCACCGTCGTCGCGTTCGAGATCGCGGAGGCGAGCGCCCAGGACTCGGAGCAGACACGGCAGATGCCGGTCGCGGAGCCCCAGGTCGTCGCCGACGACGAGGACACGCTCTCGGGTCTCGAGCGTGTCCCGGCCGTCGACACAGCAGTGCTCTCCGCCTCCGAGATCCGGGAGCACATCGAGAGCGCCCCGGCCGCTGAGCCGATAGCCGCGCGCCGGCGCGCCGAGCCGCACCGGCGAGTCCTCCCTCTCTTCCTGCTGCTGCTCGTTCTCGCCGCGATCGCCCTGCTCGTGGTCTGGGGGCTCTACCGCTGACCCGAGCCGCTTCATGACGCTGCGGAACCGTGAGCTGCTGAACCTGATCGCGGTGGGGCTCATCACCGCGATCGGCTTCGCCAGCGTCTACATCGCCCGCTCCGAGCTGATCTCAGGTGGCTCGCTCGCCTACGCCGGGGTCTTTCTCGCCCTGTTCCTGGTCGCGCACCTCGTCGCGCGGTACACGATCCCCTACGCGGATCCGTACCTGCTCCCGATGGCGGCGCTGCTCTCGGCCTTCGGCGTCACCATGATCTATCGGCTCAACCCGGACGACGCCCTCCGGCAGAGCCTCTGGGTCGTGATCGGGGTCGTGCTCTTCGCGGCGACGCTCTATGCGCTCCGGCACGACTACCGCCGGATCGAGAGCTACAAGTACCTGCTCGGCGTCGGCTCGCTGCTACTGCTCGCGCTCCCGGCCCTCCCCGGGATCGGGCAGACGATCAACGGTGCCCGCCTCTGGGTGAAGGTCGGGCCGCTCCAGTTCCAGCCGGGCGAGCTGGCGAAGATCATGCTGATCGTCTTCCTCGCCGGCTACCTCCGCGACAAGCGCGAGGTGCTCGCTCAGGGTCGGATCAAGGACTTCGGGCCCCTGCTCCTGATCTGGGGTGCGGCGATGCTCGTGCTGCTCCAGACGAACGACCTCGGCAGCGCGCTGCTCCAGTTCGGGATCTTCCTGGCGATGCTCTACGTCGCGACGGCACGCGCGTCCTTTGCGGCCGCCGGCCTGGTGCTCTTCGTCCTCGGCGCGACTGCGGTCTATCAGGTCGTCGACCACGTCCAGCAACGCGTCACGATCTGGCTGAGCCCGTGGACCGAGGATCCGGTCTTCTGTGCGCAGACGGGCGAGCAGGCCCTCCGCCAGGACTGTGGCTCCTTCCAGCTCGTGAAGAGCCTCTACTCGATCGGGAACGGCGGTTTCGGCGGCACAGGGCTCGGCCAGGGGACGTTCACGACGACGGCCGGCGACCCGATCATCCCCTTCTTGAACACGGACTTCATCTACTCGGCGATCGCGCAGGAACTCGGGCTCGTCGGCGCTTCGGGGCTCCTGCTCGTCTTCATGCTCTTCATCGCCCGCGGCATGCGCGTCGCGCTCCAGGCCGACGACGGCTTCTCGAAGCTTCTCGCCGCGGGCCTGACGTTCGGCTTCGCGCTCCAGACGTTCATCATCGTCGGCGGCGTCCTCCGGGTGATCCCGCTCACCGGGATCACGCTTCCGTTCGTCTCGTACGGCGGCTCGAGCGTCGTCGCCAACTTCATCCTCCTCGCGGGGTTGATGCTCGTCTCGAACCGGGCGAACTCGCAGCTGGGAGCGCGGTAGATGAACGACCAGATCCGGAAGCTCGCGCTCGTGGCGACGACCTTGATCGTCGTCCTCGTCGTCGCGACGACCTACTGGCAGTCCTGGGCCGCGGGCGATCTCGCCGACCGGCAGGACAACCAGATCCAGCGCGTGGCCCAGTTCACGATCAAGCGGGGCGAGATCTCCGGCACGGCCGGCCGGCCGCTGGCCCGAAACCGCGAGGAGCGGGTCGGCGGCCAGACGCTCTTCTTCCGCCGCTACCCGCAGGGCGGTCTCAGCGCCCACGTGGTCGGCTATTCGACCCAGTCGCGCGCCCGCGCGGGCCTGGAGCGCTCGATGAACGACTACCTGACGGGCTCGAACGCGAACCTGACGACCGTCCTCGACACGGCGCTCGACAAGCTCAAGGGAACGACCGTCACCGGCAACTCACTCCAGTTGACCCTCAACCTGAAGGCGCAGCGGGCGGCGATCACCGCCCTCGGTGGCCGCTGCGGCTCCGTCGTTGCGCTCGACGTCCGCACCGGCAAGGTGCTCGTGATGGCGAACGTCCCCACCTACGACCCCAACCTCGTCGAGGGCAACTACGGGAAGATCGCCCAGATCACCGCGCCCTGCGAGCCCGTCGCGCCGCTGATCAACCGGGCCACGAACGGCCTCTACGCGCCCGGCTCGACCTTCAAGGTGATCACGGCGGCGGCCGCGATCGACTCGGGCAAGTTCACGCCCGACTCCCAGTTCACGGACCCCGGCTACTGCGAGGTCTACGGCAAGCGCGTGAACAACTACGACACGACGCGACCGTTCGGCCGGCTCGACCTGCGCGAGGCGATGAGGAACTCGGTCAACTCCGTCTTCTGCAACATCGGCAAGGAACTCGGCGCGAAAGAGCTCGTGGAGTACACGAAGCGTTTCGGCTTCTACTCGACCCCGCCGCTCGAGACGCCCTCGAACGAGCGCGCGCCGAGCGGCCTCTACGACGATGGTGAGCCGTTCGACCCGAAGGAGGACACGGACGTCGATCCCGGTCGCTTCGCCTTCGGCCAGGAGCGGCTGCTCGTGACGCCGCTGCAGATGGCGATGGTCTCGGCGGCGATCGCGAACGACGGCGTCGTGATGCGGCCCTACGTCGTCGACCGGATCCTCGGTCCGAAGGGCGCGATCGTGACCCGGACGAAGCTGGACGAGCTCGGCCGCGCGGTCAAGCCCGAGACCGCCCAGGCGGTCGCGTCGATGATGGAGGCCGTCGTCGAGAGCGGCACCGGCACGGCTGCCCAGGTCTCCGGTCTCGTCGTAGGCGGCAAGACCGGCACCGCCGAGACGGGCGTGCGCGGGAGCAACACGACCTGGTTCATCTGCTTCGCCGGCAAGTCCCGCCCCGAGGTCGCGCTCGCGGTCGTCGTCGAGCAGCAGAATTCGACCGGCGGCCAGACGTCCGCTCCGATCGCCCGTCAGGTGTTGCAGGCACTCTTCGGCCAGACGTCGAACTAGGAAAGTGGGCTGACCCCCGCCACATGGCCGTCAGAGACCACCTCATCGACACGCTCTTCGACGGGCGCTACCAGATCACGCGCAAGCTCGGCTCGGGCGGGATGGCGAACGTCTACCTCGCGGAGGACCAGGAACTGGGTCGCCGCGTCGCGATCAAGATCCTCGACGACCGGCACGCGAGCGACGACCAGTTCGTCGAGCGCTTCCGCAGGGAGGCGCAGAACGCCGGCGGGCTCTCGCATCCGAACATCGTCTCGATCTACGACCGGGGCGAGGCGGAGGGAACGTACTACATCGCGATGGAGTACATCGAAGGGCGCACGCTCAAGGAGCTGATCGTCGCGCGCGGCCCGTCCCCGATCGGGATCGGGATCGACTACACGCGCCAGATCCTCTCGGCGCTCCGCTTCGCGCACCGGAAGGGGATCGTTCACCGCGACATCAAGCCCCACAACGTGATCGTGGACGGCGAGGGCCGGCTCAAGGTGATGGACTTCGGGATTGCGCGCGCCGGGACGAGTCAGATGACCGAGGCGGGCTCGATCATCGGCACCGCCCAGTACCTCTCGCCGGAGCAGGCGCGCGGCGCCCCGGTCGACCAGACCTCCGATCTCTACTCGACGGGGATCGTGCTCTACGAGCTCCTCACCGGCTCGGTTCCCTTCAACGGCGACTCCCCGGTCGAGATCGCGATGAAGCACCTCTCCCAGACGCCTGCGGCTCCTTCGAGCCACCGCTCCGAGATCCCGCGCGACCTCGACTTCGTGATCCTCCGCGCGCTCGCGAAGGAGCCCGCAGAGCGCTACCACTCCGCCGAGGAGATGGACTCCGATCTCGAGCGGTTCGGCCGGGGAATCGGCGTCTCCGCCGAAACGGCCGAGGCGGCGACCTCCGTCCTCTCCCGCACCGAAGTCGCCGACGCGCTCACGACGGTGCGCCCAGCGACCGCGGCCACGACGACTTACACGCCCGGCCGCTACTACGAGTACGACGAGTCGCGCCGCCGCCGCTCGATCTGGCCCTGGCTCCTCGCCCTGGTGGTGGCCGCGCTCGCCCTCGTCGGTGGCTTCTTCGCCTACCAGCAGCTACAGGATCAGCTGAGCGCGTCCAAGCCGGTGACGGTGCCCGACGTCCAGGGGATCAAGGAGGCGCTCGCCGTGCGCCAGATCGAGGCGCGCGGGCTGGAGGCGAACGTCCGGCGCGACTTCGACTCGGACGTCCCGGTCGGGATCGTGATCTCCCAGGATCCCGAGCCGCCGATCAAGATCGAGCCGGGGAACTTCGTCACGATCGTCGTCTCCCGCGGCAAGCCGCGAACGGAGGTGCCGAACGTGGTCGGGAGGAACCGCGACGACGCCGTGGCGGCGTTGAAGGACGCAAAGCTGAACTTCAAGGTCGTCGAGATCAATTCCGACAAGGACGCGAACACGGTCACGGGGCAGTCGCCGAAGGCCGGCGAGACTCTGATCGAGGGCGCAACGGTGCGGATCAACGTCTCGATCGGCCCCAAGCCGATCGCCGTCCCGAACGTCGTCGGGACTGCCTACGAGACCGCCGCGTCTCAGCTCCAGGGCGCGGGCTTCGCGGTCGCCCGGAGCGACGTCGAGGACGACGCGGCCGCCGGCACCGTCGTCGGCCAGGATCCCTCGGCCGGCCAGCTCCGCGGCAAGGGCTCCACGATCACGCTCACGGTCTCGGAAGGGCCGTCGACCTCGTCGATCCCGGACGTCGAGAGCCAAGAGGAGGGCAGCGCGCGCAGCACGCTCGAGGCATCCGGGTTCCGTGTCCGCGTCACCGATCAGGACACCGAGGATCCGCTCCTCGATGGGCTCGTGATCTCTCAGGATCCTCCGGGCGGAAACGAGGCGAAGCCCGGGACGACGGTGACGATCGTCGTCGCCCGCTTCGTCGAACCGCCACCGCCGACCGACACGGAACCGACGGACACAGGTCCCACCGACACGGGCCCGATTACTCCGTGAGCCGAGTCCGCGTGGCCGTGCTCGCCGGCGGCCGCTCGAGCGAGCACGAGATCTCGCTGGCTTCGGCGCGTTCGGTCGTCGCAGCGCTCGATCCGGCGCGCTACGAGGTGGTCGAGATCGCGATCGGCCGCGACGGACGCTGGGAGCTCGCTGCGGGGACTCCGAGCCTGGCCGAGGCGACGATCGAAACCCTGCCCGTCCTCGCAGAGGCCGCCTCGCCCGCCCGGGCGCTCGGCTCGGTCGACGTCGTCCTCCCGATCCTGCACGGGCCGTTCGGAGAGGACGGGACGGTGCAAGGGCTGCTCGACCTCGCCGGGGTGCCGTACGTCGGCGCCGGGGTCGCGGCCTCGGCGCTCTGCATGGACAAGGATCTCTGCAAGAAGGTGCTGCGGGAGAGTGGCATCCCGGTCGCGCCTCATCACACGATCAGGCTCGGCGATCCGGTCGCGAATCCGTACGGCTATCCGGTCTTCGTCAAGCCGGCACGGCTGGGCTCCTCCGTCGGGATCACGAAGGCCCACGACGCCTCCGAACTCGAGGCAGCGGTCGTCCTCGCCCGTCGCCACGACGAGAAGGTGCTCGTGGAGCAGTTCGTGGCCGGGGCCGAGGTCGAGTGTGGCGTACTCGGCAACCTGCGCCCGGCCCCGATCGCCTCCGTCGTCGGTGAGATCGTGCCGCACGCGGAGTGGTACGACTACGCGGCCAAGTACGACGCCGACGGCTCGGACATCGTCGTCCCCGCCCGGATCCCGGACGCGATCACGGCTCGCGTGCAGGAGCTTGCGATGGCGGCGTTCGTCGCGACCGAGTGCGAGGGGATGGCACGGGTCGACTTCTTCGTGCGCGAGGACGGGGAAGCGGTCGTGAACGAGATCAACACGATCCCGGGGTTCACCGAGACGAGTGTCTATGCCCGTCTCTTCGAGGCCTCGGGAATCGGGTACGCAGAGTTGCTCGACCGCCTGATCGCACTCGCCCTCGAGCGGCACGAGCGGCGCAGCTCGCTCGAGTACTAGCCAGCCCGAGTACTGGCCAGGGATGTCGTAAGTCCGCTTCCTAAGCGACTTCTCGTTAATGCCCCCGACAAGAATCGAACTTGTGCACGCGGTTTAGGAAGCAGCGTGCGGTTTCTTGGAAGTCGCTGCAAAGACGCATGTTCTGCAGCACATCCTCGCGGTGCGCGCCAGTGATTGCGCCAGCGCGGCGCTAGGTCGATCGGATCTCCCCGTCGGTCAGCACATTCCTGCTCTGTCACGGTCGGACCTCGCCGTCGTGCCGTACGACGCTCTCGGTACGCTCACCTCGGATGCGCAGCTCGAGGACCCCTTGCGTGACTGGCACTTACGCTTCACGATGTGCACCACGGTGAGAATGACAACTCCCGCTCAGCGTGTGGAGCCGACCCGCGCGCAACCACGAAAGGGTTTCTGACAATAGCTCTTCCTGCACCGGAGTTTGTCGTCGCACGCAGCGTCTTCGAGCTGCCCCATCTGCGAGCTCGAAGTCCTGAGGAGGACGACCGTTTCATCACTGCGGTTCGCGATGACTTCCCGCACGTAGCCACGCGGCAGCTCCTACCGGCCGGCGTGCCGATGGGGATTCCATACCTGGCGCTCCAAAGCACCGCCTCACGACTTGCGATCTCGGCCGTCGGTTCGGAGTTGGAGACGCGGTTCTATGGAGACTACGAGCAGGACGTCGATCGGTCGATCGAGTACATGAGCGGAAAGATCCTCGGTGCCCTCCGAGGATGGGAGGCCCTTGAGACGCGACCCTCCCTGGTCGGAGTCATCCTCACGCTCAACTTTCCCTTCACGGACGAAGAGGGAGACGCGGCCCACTACATTGCTGAACGTCACCTGCGGCAGCAGCTAGAGCCGGGCGCGCTGCAGGATGCGGTTGCTCGTATCAGCGTCAGGGTCGACGACCTGTACTTCCTCACACTGTCGCTCAGTAACTACGAGAGGCGGGAGTACGAACGTCCCGTTTTCCCGGGCCAGCAGCTTCTACAGGTCCGCCCATGGGAGGGAACCATCGACTCGCGCGGGATCGAACTCACTATCGACATCAACAACAAGCTCGCCTTGATCGACCGCGAAGGCGACTTCACCGTCGACTCCTCGACCGTGACTGCGATTCTCGCCCTGATGCGACGGGTTATCGCTACCGCACCGGAGGAGTTCGTCGAACGCGCCGCACTCGACGTCGACGCACTCGCGGCCGAGGAGGCATAGATGCCGGCCCACTGGACTCGCTGGAATAAGTTCATGCCCATCGAAGGGCGAGACGCGGATGACACCGTCGTCGTGGAATCGTCGACGACGCAGGGTTTTCCTGTAGGCGTCGCGACCATCGGTCCTACCACGCTCCTTCAGCAGCTGCGCGACAACTTCAACGCATTCATCGTGCCGTTCGGCGTCGCGAGTGCGTTCTTCGGGCCAGCCAGTGAAACCGTCCGACGACGCGTCCGTACATACAGCGCCACCGCGGCGCCGTTTGTCGTGTTCGCGGAAGCTCTGGATGAGCAGTGGGTTTTCCATGCTGAGCTGCTGCGTGCCGAAGACGTTCGAGAGCTCGAGCGACTCTGGGCGCTGCCTTATCCCGGACCCGCTGAAAACGATTTTCGCGTCATCGACTAGCGATGTACTCGGAGCGGTGGAGCCCCGGCCTTCGCCAGGGCGACGTCTGCGGTGAGTTTCCCTTCCCGCTGTTGAAAGGGAAAGAGGTGTGGGGGTACAGCGGCTACTCAGGGGCCAGTGGCAGCCTTCCCGTGCAGGTCCAGCTCCCGACACCGGCTCGGCTCTTGGTCGTCTTGTCCCACGATTGTGAGTTCAACGAACGCAAGCGCACCCACTTTGTCGTTGCCCGGATTGAGTCGATCAGCGCGAAGACGTCCGAGGAAGAACTTGCCGCGATGCAGTTCGCGAATGACTACTCGGCGGCGGTAGCTGCCGAGGCGCGTATACCGCTCGACACGTACTACCTCGACCCAGTACCCGGCGCGTTCGAGGTTCCCATGAGAGTGAACTTCGCGTGTCTCGCATCCCTGCCCATGGAGACCGCCGCCGATGTCCTCAGCGTCAAGCGTGCAGAGCTTCTTCACGAGGAGCGCGTGAAGTTCCGACGCAAGGCCGGCGTCTTCTTCGGTCGAGACGCTGATGACATCCCTGACGAGGAGAAGCAGCCGCCACCGCCACGCGAGGACGAAACGTAGCCACCGGCCAAGCCGTTCTCGCGCTTAGTCGGCGAAGCGAGAAAACATCGAGAGGAATCTCGCTCTCCCGGCTAAGCTAAGGGGAGTGCGAACAAGAGTTCGATAAGGAGAGGCAACAAGGTGCAAGCATCGAGCCGTCGGGGGCGCGATCCCGCAAGCTTGGCGGCAATTCAGCCAGCGCCGGATCCTGCGGACATGGGGAATCTGCGAAGTCTCAAGCACGGCGCGTACTCGAATCGACTGAAGGCACCGCGAGTGCGCGAGGTCCTGGAGGAGCTCGTCAGCGAGCACCCGCACGAGGCAGCTGCGAATCTTCGTGCTCTCGCTGAGCTGTACGTGCTGGCGGAGCGGTTGGGGGAATGGCTCGCGGAGCAAGAGGATGGCGGGCCGGAGGCGTGATTGCACCGGCCGTGCTAGAGGCTCGGAAGGCGTGGGCTCTGTATATCGAGAAGGCGCGGGAGCTCGGGATCACCTCGCGAGGCCGGCGTGAGATTGCGGCTCTACCAGAGGTGCACCAGCCGGGCTCGCGACTTGCACGGCACCTGCGCGGAGAGGACACCAACTGACCCCTACTGACCGCCAGAGCCTACGGCATTTCGCCGAAGAGATCGTCGGACTGGAGTTGCAGCCCGGCCAGGCGCGGCTCGTTTCTCTGATCGACTCGGATTTCGAGCGGCTTCGAACGGTCGTGATCAGGAAGGGCCGCCGCTCGGGCATGACGGCGTGCGCAGCGCTGATTGCTGCCTGGTGCGGAACGGTGCTCGCTCCTCGGTTCCGTTCGCGCTTGTTGCCGGGGGAGGAGTTTGCGATCACGCTCGTTGCGACGTCGCGCGAGCAGGCCGGGGTTGCGCTCGGCTTCATCAAGCGGTTCCTCGCCGCCTCACCGATCCTTGCTGAACAAGTGCTTGCCGAGACGACCGACAGCATCACCCTCGCGGGGGGTTGCGTGATCGAGGCGATCCCCTGTTCTGCTCGCTCGAGCCGCGGACGGGCGAACGGAATCGTGATCCTTGACGAGGCGGCCCACTTTGTCGATTCGACCGGGAACCAGTCGCTTCCGGCGGTGCTCGATGCGCTGATGCCGCCGCTCGCCCAGTTCGGGCCGCTTGGATTGCTGCTCGCGATCTCGACGCCGCTTGATGCCTCAGGCCCGTTCTATGAGTTTGAGCAGCAGGCGGCGTCGGGACAGTTCGACGACATGGTTGCGCTGCATCTTCCGACGTTGGAGGCGATGCCTCACCTGGCCGTAGAGGCGGAGCGGGAGCGAGCGCGCAACCCCCGGCGGTTTGAGCGCGAGTGGCTGGGCGAGTACTCCAGTGGCGAGGAGACCTTCCCCCTTCATGCCTACGACGCCTGCGTCGATCCGGACTACCAGCCCCCCGCCGCTGACCCCGACCGGCTGGCCGTATTCGCGCTCGACGGCGCCGTCTCACGCGACACGATGGCCCTCGTCGGGGTCGATCTGGACTGGAACCTGATCTACGCGCGCGCCTGGCATCCACCGAAGGGCGGGACGATCGATCATCGCGAAGTGCTCTCCCAGATCGTGGAGCTGACCCACCGCTTCAACGTGGTGGTTATCGCCTACGACCCGAGCCAAATTCACGGTCTCGTCCTCGACGCGTTACAGGTGGGACTCCCGATGCTCTCGGTCTCGCAGGCCGCCGGTCGCGCAGGCGGCACGATGGCGCGCCACGCTTCCGCGCTCGTCGAGGCTATGTATGAGCGCCGTCTGCGCCTCTTCGCATCACCGGAGCTTCGTCAGCATGTCTCTCGATCGCGCTTCTCAGCTCGTACGGGAGGAGACCGCCTCGTCAAGCTTAGGAGCGCCGACAAGATCGACCTCGCCGTAGCTCTCGCTATGGCTGTTGGCGTCCGACAGGATTTGGAACGCGAGGGGCTTATGCATGCGGGACCGACGGTCGATTACGAGGTGGTCAGCATTCACGACGTCGTGGACTTCGAGCCAACTCAATTGAACTGGTACGAGCCGGATCCAGAGACGAGTCTGGGCTTCGGAAGCAGCTGGAACGACGATCACATCGGCTCGGGCTACCTCGACTGAGCAAAGCTGCCGTGGCTTATCGGACATCGAGGCTCGCGAGTACTCGGCGAGCCAATGTCGTCAGTTCTCCTCCAGCGCGCCCGGGGCCTCGAGATGTGAGGTAGCCCTTCTCGCGCGCCTTCGTGACGATGTTGCGCAAAGAGTCGGCGGTGTAATGACTTTCGACGAGCTTCGCATAGGGATGTGCGCGTTCTTCGAGCCTCGTCACCATGACTCTGAAGGGTGCGCGGCGATTCTCTGCGAAGGCGGCCACGTAAAGCGCTGCGAAAATCGCGTACTCGTAGTCCGGCCGGCGCTTTCGCCCTGTTGGTGAAGGGCGCGTATCAAGGTATTTCGCGAATCCCCACAGGGCTGGCACGTCCCAGTCGCGGTATCGATCATTCTCGGCATCAAGGTAATGATCTGCCTCCGGCCGCATCCACTCTTCCTGCGCCTCTTTTAGGTGGCGCTCGACCGGAAGCCTTAGGAGCGAGGTCGTGATACCTCCGCGCGGTACGTCAATCGTCGGATCCGCAACACCTGGTAGCCCGGCGCGGATGGTCCCGGCGTAGATCCGAGTTTCGGCGGCGACAGGGCGGCCCGCTTGAGAAACGAGCCGGTAAGCAACGACCCAACCGCCCTCTAGCTCCTTCTCGAACCACGCGGTGCCAGAGCTGTCGTACCGCAAGCGAGCGAAATGAAAGGAGGCTGGCACGGTGCGAGCGTACCGCCCCAGTTCCGGTTGATTGACAACGAGCTCGATCGTTCCTAGCCCCGCGCTCGTGCGCCAACCATAATCGCTTTGCGGCAGGTGCCGAAGAGGTGCCGACTGCAGCGCATCATCGGGATCGTGGTTGATCGCGAACGTCCCGAAACGCCGCCGATCCGGCGACCGGAATTTGACCCAGTGGTCGCGCGCCGGCTTCGCGAGTTGGCGGGCGTCACGCAGGCCGAACTTGCCGACGCACTGGGAGTTACCCGGCCCACGATCACTCGGTACGAAGCGGGCACCCGGAGGCCACGGGCAAGAACACTCGGGATGTACCTACGTCTGCTTGGAGTCTTCGCAAGCGGCGACCGGCTTCGTCCACCGACGGAATCCGGAGAGAAGACACCGCAGTGAGCCACGACGGTGCTTGCGCGGCTTTCTCGTCCTGCGTGCTCGCAGGCTCCTGGAGCGAGACGTGACCGCGGCCGAACGGCTTATCGAGCGACTCGCGAACGTGCGCAAGAATGGTGGCGGTTGGACCGCGTGCTGCCCGGCGCACGATGACCGACGGCCGTCCCTCTCGATCAGGGAGGGCGACGACGGTCGGCTGTTACTCAAGTGCCACTCGGGCTGCGCATTCGAGGAAATTCTGCGCGCCGTTGATCTCGAGCCACGCGACCTCTATCCGGAAGCGCGGGAAAAGGAGTGGACACCGCGAGGCCCCGCGGTCGCGGTCTACAGCTACGAGGACGAGGACGGGAGCGCGCTCTTCGACGTTTGTCGCACTGCGGATAAGCAGTTTCCGCAGCGTCGACCTGACCCGGGCTCGAAGTCCGGATGGCGCTGGAACCTCAAAGGCGTGCGACGGGTTCTTTACAGACACCCGCAGGTAGTGGTCGCGGCCGCGGCGGGTGAGGTGGTCTATGTTGCCGAAGGGGAGAAGGACGTCCAAGCCCTCGAACGCGCCGGCGCCATCGCCACCTGCAATCCTGGGGGTGCAGGCAAATGGCGGGACGAGTACGCCCACTCACTCGTGGGTGCGCAGGTGGTTGTCGTCGCCGATCGCGACTCTGCGGGTCGCAAGCACGCTGCCGAGATCGCCGCCTCGCTCGCGGCGATGGGCATCTCGCTAGAGATCGTGGAAGCCGCCACGGGCAAGGACGCTGCTGACCACCTTGCGGCGGGTCACAGCTTGGCCGACTTCGCGCCCGCGGGTCAGGTCGGTCAGCGGGACCCCGCGAGCCTGAGCGACTTGACCGTCGACTCGATCCTCGCGGCGAGACCAGGCATCTCGAAGGAGGAGCTCCTGAAAGAGAACCCGCTCCTCAAATCGATGCTCAGCGGCAAACGGACGACCGCCTCAGAAATCGTCCGCCTCGTTCGCGAGTCCGGCGCGTTGCTTTTTCATGACCGCGATGGGCGCGCATACGTGAGCTTCGAGGACGCCGGTCGCCGCGAAACGTGGCCGCTCCGGTCGCGGCAGTGCAAGCTCTTCGCGCGGCGTCTGTACTACCGCGCCACGGAGGAGGCACCGAACGGCCAGGCTCTCGTCGATGCCCTTGCGACGCTCGAGGGAGAGGCCGTGTTTGACGGTGTGGAGCTTCCTGTTCATCTGCGTCTTGCCGGGGCCAGACACACGATCCACCTCGATCTTGGAGATGAGAGTTGGGGAGGGGTAACGATCACCGACTCGGGAGTGACGCTGGTCGATGCTCACCCGGTTCGCTTCATTCGGGCGCGTGGCATGGCGAGCCTTCCGAAGCCGGCAGAGCACGGGAGTCTCGACGCGCTTCGACCCTTCTTGAACGTCACGTCGGAGGACGATTGGCGGCTCATCGTCGCCTGGCTGCTTGCCGCCTACCGCCCACCCGGGCAGCCGTATCCGCTGCTGGTGCTCTTCGGGGAGCAGGGCACAGCGAAGAGCACGACCGCGCGCGTCCTGCGCGAGCTGATCGACCCAAGTACCGTTCCCCTACGAGCAGCGCCGCGCGACACGCGAGACCTCATGATCTCGGCGTCGAGCTCGTGGGTCGTCAGTCTCGACAATCTCTCGCACGTTCAGCCCTGGCTGAGCGATGCACTCTGTCGGCTCGCGACCGGTGGCGGTTTCGCGACCCGCGAGTTGTACACCGACGCCGAAGAGGTTCTCTTCGAGGCGCAGCGCCCGGTGATTCTGAATGGGATCGAGGAGCTTGCGACTCGTAGCGACCTCCTCGATCGCTCACTCTTGATCAACCTGCCGATCATCCCGAAAGAGCAGCGTCGGTCGGAGGAGCAATTCTGGGCCGATTTCTATCAGGCCCGGCCGACGATCCTTCGTGGTCTCTTCGACGTCCTCGCCAGTGCGCTCGCGCGAATCGAATCAACTCAACTCGAAACGCTGCCGCGGATGGCCGATTTCGCCCTTTGGGCCGTCGCTGCTGAACTGGGACTCGGTTGCGAGCCAGGGAGTTTCATGGCCGCGTACGAAGGCAACCGTGCTCAAGCCCACGAGCTTGCGGTCGAGGCCACCACGATCGGGGCGGCGGTGATCAACCTTGCCGGCGAAGGCTTCGAGGGCACCGCGAGCGAGCTCCTCGCGAAGCTCGCTGACCACGCCGGCGAAAAGGCGACGAAGTCGCCGGAGTGGCCGAAGAACGGTCGCGCCTTGTCCGGCGTAATGAAGCGGCTCGCACCGAACCTTCGTGCGCTCGGGTACACGATCGATCAGTACCGCGAACCGACTCCGGCACGGCGGCGCATCTGGCTCTTGCGGAAGGCGGGATCGTGAGCGACAGGCATTTGCGTCCGGAGCGTCCACACCGTCCCTCGGATGACCATTCGGATGCGGAGTCGGACGCGGATGGACGGTTCGGACGCAACCATGCAGATCGAGAGTCCGTCGGAGAGGGTGCTCAAGAGAGGGAGGTTCTCGCGGAAGTCGCCCAGATGCTTGCAGAAGGGGTGCTCGAGCCCGTGCCTGCCGACTGGGAGTTCGTCGTCACCGAGGTCGTCGCACCAGGGATCGAGATAGGCTTCTCACGCAGAAAGTCCGCTGCGTGCCGTTACCCCGGGCATCGTCCGCACGATTGGGTCACCCACGACGGCCGTCTGGTCTGCGGCACCTGTCACCCACCGGCCTCCACGGAGGCGAAGCGGTGAACGGACCGCGGCTCGCAAAGGATGTTCCACGCTTGGCGTTGACGCCCAACGAGGCGGCGGCCGCCCTCGGCGTGTCCAGAGACTTCTTCGACGAACACATCTCGCTCGAGCTTCGCGTGATCCGACGTGGCCGCCGCAAGCTCATCCCCGCGAGCGAACTCGCGCGCTGGATTGAGGCGAGTGCGTCTTTGACGGTTGCAGGTGATCGCTCCTGTTCTACGTGAGCGAAGCGGGTCTTCACACGCACCAACAGAGGAGGAAGACATGTCCGAACGGATGCACGAAAGGTTCGACGCCGGGGAGCTCCGGGTCTGGGCCGAGAACGAGCTGGCAATCACCGGGGACGACCCTGATTACGGCGGCGAAGTTCACGTCGCACGCGGGATCCTCGCCGTTGTTGCGGAGCACGCGGCGAGCGCGGCGCAACTTGTGCGCATCCAAGAGGCTGTCAGCCGCTACCACCTCTCACGTGAATCCGCGCATCAGGCCGGGCGAATGCACCCAGAGCTGTGGGGAGACGCCAAAGCCGCAGAGCGCCGCCTGCTCGAGCTGGTCGGGATCACGGAGCAAGGGCTTGCCGCGACGTGATGACCGCGGTCTCCATAACCCGTTGCGTGGTGCAATACCTCTTGTGGAGCCGGTTGTGGGGCTGTGCGCCAGTAGTGCGCCAGCGTCAGAGACTGACAATGGAGCGGAAGGAGCTGTGATGGAGGAGTCGCATGCGTGGAACCTGTACGACGGTACGACCGAGGCAACGGCTGAAATTCGAGGTGCCATTCAACGGATAGGTGCGCTAGGTCCTTCGGTCGAGAACGTTGAGGCGTTGCACGCCATCGCTATCGATCTCGACCTGCTCGAGGCTGTGCTTCACGAGGCACTAGCCCCTATGGAGCGTGTGCTCCCGCGTGCCCCACACGACGAGTTCTCCCCGCCCTTCTAGGCGAATATCATGAGGGGCGGGCAATGGTAGATGGCGCATACAGCCCATCCCAGCACACGAAGGTGAATCCCCATGCGGTCGAAGCCTAGTCACGTCGGTATCAGGGTTCGGCACGCGCGCAGCTGCAAGACCCATAGCGGCGGAGCGTGCAGCTGTCGTCCGACATACGAAGCGTGGGCGTTCAGTTCACGGGACGGCAAGAAGCTACGGCGGTCATTCCCGACTCTCGCTGCGGCTAAGGGCTGGCGGAGCGATGCGATCGTCGGGCTGCGCCGAGGAACAATGCGTTCGCCAACGCCGGTGACGGTGCAGGAGGCCGCAGACGCGTGGCTCGAGGGAGCACGGAGCGGCACGATCAGGACGCGCTCCGGGGATGAGTACAAGCCGAGCGCGCTGCGGGGGTATGAGGCCGCGCTGCGGTCGCGCATCCTTCCGGACCTAGGCGGCGCGAAGCTATCGGAGATCATGCGCGTCGATCTGCAAGACCTCGCCGATCGCCTGCTCGCTCGCGGTCTTGACCCGAGCACTATCCGGAACACCCTTATGCCGCTCCGCGCGATCTACCGGCGTGCGGTCGCGCGCGGGGAGCTCACCGTAAACCCGACTACGGGGCTCGAGCTTCCCGCGGTGCGCGGCAAGCGCGACCGCGTCGCGTCGCCCGGGGAGGCGGAGGTCATGTCGGTAGAAGTGGTGTAGCGGCGCCCACGGCAGCCGAGCGAAGGTAGTTCGGCCACCGCGGGCTCCAGACTCGTCGGTTCATCCACGAATCGATGAGAGGAGCACCACGATGGCCGTAGAGGCAAGGATGACTGTTGCGGAGGTTGTTGCCGCCGTGCTCGCCGGCGAGGACGGCGACTTCGTGCGGGAGGCGGTGGCGATCGTCGTC
>DATLXM010000180.1:0-14281 GCA_035575835.1 Gaiellaceae bacterium | reverse complement strand
CCTGCTCGGGCTCGTCCGCGAGAACGAAGGTGTCGCAGCGAGGATCCTGCTCGACTTCGACGCGGACGCCGAGAAGATCCGCAACGAGATCATCCGGATGCTCTCCGGTCCCGGCCGGCGCCAGCAGGGCGCGGGCGGCGGAAGTGGCGAGAAGTCGAAGAGCTCCAAGCTGCTCGACCAGTTCGGCCGCAACTTCACGAAGCAGGCCGCCGAGGGCAAGCTCGACCCCGTCGTCGGCCGCCAGACCGAGATCGAGCGGATCATGCAGATCCTCTCGCGCCGGCAGAAGAACAATCCCGTCCTGATCGGCGAGCCGGGCGTCGGCAAGACCGCCGTCGTCGAGGGTCTCGCCCAACGGATCTCGGCGAACCAGGTCCCCGAGCTCCTCAAGGGCAAGCAGATCTACTCGCTCGACCTCGCGGCGCTCGTCGCCGGCTCGAAGTACCGCGGCGAGTTCGAGGAGCGCCTGAAGAAGGTCATGAAGGAGATCCAGCAGCGGGGCGACATCATTCTGTTCATCGACGAGCTCCACAATCTCGTCGGGGCCGGTGCGGCCGAGGGCGCGATCGACGCGGCCTCGATTCTCAAGCCTGCCCTCGCCCGCGGCGAGCTCCAGACGATCGGCGCGACGACCCTCGACGAGTACCGGAAGTACCTCGAGCGGGACGCGGCGCTCGAGCGCCGCTTCCAGCAGGTGCGGGTCGAGGAGCCGACGATCGACGATACCGTCCAGATCCTCCGCGGCCTCCGCGACCGTTACGAGGCTCACCATCGCTGCCAGATCAACGACGAGGCGCTCCGCGCCGCCGCCGTCCTCGCCGACCGCTACATCCAGGACCGGCATCTCCCGGACAAGGCGATCGACTTGATCGACGAGGCCGGCTCGCGGCTCCGGATCAAGACGATGACCGCGCCGCCGCGCTACCGCGAGCTCGAGGACGAGATCGAGCGGGTGCGCACGGACAAGGAAAACGCGATCGAGGCGCAGGAGTTCGAGAAGGCAGCGGCGCTGCGGGACAAGGAGCGCAAGCTCACGCAGAAGAAGAAGGAGCTCGAGGAGAACTGGCGCACGGAGGAGTCCGAGGAGCAGCCCGTCGTCGGCGAGGACGAGATCGCGGACATCGTCTCGATGTGGACGGGGATCCCCGTCTTCAAGCTGACCGAGGCGGAGTCGCAGAAGCTGATTCGGATGGAGGAGGAGCTGCACAAGCGCGTGATCGGGCAGCACCAGGCCGTGATCGCGGTCTCCAAGTCGATCCGCCGCGCGCGGGCCGGGATCAAGGATCCCAAGCGCCCGACCGGCTCGTTCATCTTCCTGGGGCCGTCCGGCGTCGGCAAGACGGAGCTCGCGCGGACGCTCGCCGAGTTCCTCTTCGGCGACGAGGACGCGATGATCCAGGTCGACATGTCGGAGTACATGGAGAAGCACTCCGTGTCGCGGCTCGTCGGCTCGCCGCCCGGCTACGTCGGTTACGACGAGGGCGGCCAGCTGACCGAGGCCGTGCGCCGGAAGCCGTACTCCGTCCTCCTCCTCGACGAGATCGAGAAGGCCCACCCGGACGTCTTCAACATCCTGCTCCAGATCCTGGAGGAGGGGAAGCTGACCGACTCCCAGGGCCGCAAGGTCGACTTCCGGAACACGATCGTGATCATGACGTCGAACATCGGCGCCGGGCAGATCGCCAAGAACCAGACGCTCGGCTTCTCCTTCGGCGACGAGGTCGGGCTCTCGTACGACGAGATGAAGGGCCGGGTCATGGGCGACCTGAAGAAGGTCTTCCGGCCGGAGCTCCTGAACCGGATCGACGAGACGATCGTCTTCCACAAGCTCGAGAAGGAAGAGATCCTCGTGATCGTCGATCTCATGCTCAAGCGCCTGCGTGAGCAGATGGTGCAGCACGAGGTGACGATCGAGCTCACGGACGCCGCGAAGGAGCTGCTCGTCGAGCAGGGCTTCGACCCAGCGATGGGCGCCCGGCCGCTGCGCCGCGCGATCCAGCGCTTCATCGAGGACCCGCTCGCCGACTACGTGCTCGGCCGCGAGCTCACCCCGGGCGCGACGATCATGGTCGATCGCCGCGAGAACCCGAACGCGGAGGAGGGCGAGTCGCTCGTCGACATCAAGCTGATCGAAGGCAAGCCGCAGCTCGAGAAGGTGACGGTGCCGCCGGAGGAACCGGCGGAGCCGGAGGAAGCCCCCTCCGAGGAATAGCGCGTCGAGTGAGGCCGCCGGAAGGCGGCCTCACTCGTAGGGCGACGTCCCGCGACTCGCGCGGGAGAGAGGAGCCGGCTCGACGCGGTCAATGAGCCGCCCCCGAGCGTCCGGCGTTTTCAGCGGGGATACTGGCGGGCGTGAGCAGCAGCTCGGTTCAGCGACCGCCGGCCTGGCCGAACACGTCCCTCATCGGAGGCGGCCTCCTGATGGCGGTGATGTGGATGAGGTTTACCACGCTGCACGGCCCGACATCCTTCAACGAGGAGGATCACTGGCTCGGAGGAGCGGCATTTTCTGGGGCGTGATGATCGGCGTCGCCAGCTTGCTGATCGTGCTGGGGCTGTACGGCCATCGCATCTTGTTGGCGGGGAGCGGTGGTCGTCTCGCCCGGATCGGTTATTGGCTGACAATGATCGGGCTCGGCGTCCCCGCGGTCGTCGAACTGGCCGTTCGCGCCGCTCTGCCGCCCTTGCTCATGCCGCTCGCCGCGACTGGGTTGGTCCTCCTCGCCACAGCTCATCGGCACGACCCATCCCTGCCACCTACCAGTCGAGGCGCGTTGCTGACCATGGGAATCCTCCTGAGCGTCGCCTTCCTCATGGCCGCGGCGATACCGATCGAGACGTCCGACTCGATTCAGGGGTACCGGCTCTACGGAATCCTGTCGAACGTGCTCTTTGGCTTGGGGTGCGTGGTGCTCGGCACCGGCTTCGCCAGGCGAGCGGCCGAGTTGGCTGCTCCAACGGCGACCGAGGCAGCCTGACAGTCACGTCGAGGACGAGCCGTTGAGGCCGGCAGAGTCGGCACGATCCCGGCACACAGGCGTGACGTTCCCGTCCGCTCCCACGGCTAGCCTCGACGGGTGGCCAAGACAGCAGTTCAGTTCGCGTGCAACGAGTGCGGCTACGTGGCCGGGCGCTGGTTCGGCAAGTGCCCAGGCTGCAACGCCTTCGGCTCCCTGATCGAGGAGGCGCCCGCCTCGGCGGGCCCCAAGCCCTCGACGAAGCCGATCCTCCGCCTCGTTGACGTCTCAGCAGTCGAAGCGGAGCGGATCCCCACCGGAGTGCCCGAGTTCGACCGGGTTCTCGGCGGAGGGATCGTGCCCGCGTCGCTCGTTCTCGTCGGCGGCGAGCCCGGGGTGGGCAAGTCGACGCTCCTCCTGACGACCCTCGGCGCGATCGCCGCCACCGGCAAGCGCGCCCTTCTCGTCACCGGCGAGGAGTCGACGGCGCAGGTGAAGCTCCGCGCGGCGCGTCTCGGCAACACGGAGAACGTCGAGATCCTGGCCGAGACCGAGCTGGACGCGGTCTGCGCCACGCTCGAGCGCGAGCGTCCGGACGTCTGCGTGATCGACTCCGTCCAGACGCTCTACGCAGCCGATCTCGGCTCCGCGCCCGGCTCGGTCGGCCAGGTGCGCGAGGCCGCCGGCCGGCTCCTCCGCGTCGCGAAGGAGCTCGGGATCGCGATCATCCTCGTCGGCCACGTGACGAAGGACGGCGCCGTCGCCGGCCCTCGCGTGCTCGAGCATCTCGTCGACTGCGTGCTCCAGTTCGAGGGCGACCGCTACCACGCGCATCGCATCCTCAGAGCGGTCAAGAACCGGTTCGGGTCGACGAACGAGATCGGCGTCTTCGAGATGACGGGCCAGGGCCTCGTCGGCGTTCCCGATCCTTCGGAGCTCTTCGGCCGCACCCAGGCGGGCGAGATCGGAGCCGCCGTGGTCTGCGCGCTCGAGGGGACGAGGCCCCTTCTGCTCGAGATCCAATCGCTCGTGGCGCCCAGCGACCTCGCGATGCCGCGGCGGGTCGCCACCGGCGTCGACCCGAAGCGCCTCGCGATGATCGTCGCCGTCTGCTCGCGCCACGCGGGACTCGCGCTCGGCTCGGCGGACGTCTTCGTCAACGTCGCCGGGGGGATGCGGATCGACGAGCCCGGGGCCGACCTCGCGATCGCGCTCGCGATCGCCTCCGCCGCGCGTGGGATCGCCGTCAGGGAGGGCTGGGTCGCGTTCGGCGAGATCGGACTCACCGGCCGGCTCAGGCCTGCGGCCCAGTCCGAACGGCGGCTCGAGGAGTGCGCGAAGCTCGGCGTCGTCGCCGCGGTCGCCCCGACCGGCACCGCCAGCCGTTCGACGATCCGCGTCGAGGAGGCCGAGACGCTCCGGGCGGCGATCGGAGCCGGACTCGAGTCGAAGCCGGAGGAAAATCCCCGCAAATAACGGAAATCCGATGGAAAAAGAGGGCTTTTCCAGGGATTTCTGCTAGAGTGGCTTCCGCACGCCGGCGGAGATCCTGACCGCCGGCTTTCTCACTGCTACGGCGATTTTCGCATGAAGGGGAGGCTGGCTTTGTTCGACGTCGGCGACAAGGTGGTGTATCCGCACCACGGGGCAGGCACGGTCATCAAGAAGGAAAAGCGCGAGGTCCTGGGGCAGACGCGCGAGTACCTGACCATTCAGATCCTGCACAACGACATGACCGTGAACGTTCCGACCGAGAGCGCGGAGAAGGTCGGCCTGCGCGGTGTGATCGAGGAAGACCTCGTCACGACCGTCGTCAAGGCCCTGACCGCGGGCGAGTCGGAGATGCCGAAGAACTGGAACCGGCGCTTCAAGCACAACCGGGACAAGATGAAGACCGGCGACATCTTCGAGCTGGCCGAGGTCGTCAAGAATCTTTCGCTGCGCGACCACGAGAAGGGGCTCTCGACCGGCGAGAAGCAGATGTTCGTGAAGGCGAAGAAGATCCTCGCCTCCGAGCTGATGTACGCCAAGGGCGTCGACGAGGAAGAGGCGGCCGAGTGGCTCGACGGCGTGCTCGCCGGGGTCGGCGAGAAGCCTGCCGCGAAGAAGAAGTCGAAGGCCAAGGCCGCTGCTGCAACGGCCTAGCCCGAGCATCTGCAGGACATGAGCGTCTGGGCCCTCCTCCTCGCTGCGGGGGCGGGGGAGCGGCTGGGTGAGGAGCGGCCCAAGGCGTTCGTCCGGCTCGGGGCGCTACCGCTCCTCGCCGAGCCGCTGCGGCGGCTCGAGGACTCCGGCTGGATCGACGCGATCGTGATCGTCGTTCCTCCCGACTGGGAGGAGTCGGCGATCCTGCTCGCCGAGGAACTCTCGGCGACCAAGGTCGTGGCTGCCGTCGTGGGGGGCTCGACCCGGGCCGAGTCGATGCGGATCGCCCTCGCCGAGGTACCGGAGGACGCCGTGGTCGCGCTCGTCCACGACGCGGCCCGGCCGCTCCTCACCGACGAGCTGATCGAGCGCGTGCTCGCTCCTCTCTCCGAGGGGTGGGACGGCGTCGTCCCAGCGCTCCCGCTCGCGGACACGATCAAGCGGGTTCGGGAGGACGCGATCGTCGAGACCGTCGAACGGGCCGATCTCGTCGCCGCGCAGACGCCTCAGGCGTTCCTGGCGCCGGTCCTCCGCCGGGCGTGCGCGGCCGGTGGGGCCGATGCGACCGACTGCGCCTCGCTCGTCGAGCAGGCCGGTGGCCGCGTGAAGGTCGTCCCCGGCGACCCGCGCCTCCTCAAGGTCACGACGCCTGCAGATCTGGAGCTCGTCGCGTCGTGGCTGTGACCGCAGCCCTCTTCGACGTGGGCGAGACGCTCGTCGACGAGCAGCGCTACTGGTCCGAGCTCGCCCGCACGCTCGGGGTCGGGGCGCACGTCCTCTGGAGCGCACTCGGCGTGACGATCGAGCGTGGCGAGGAGCACACCGAGCTGTGGGGACACCTTGGGATCGACCGGCCCGAGACGGAGCCGCTGACCTACGAGCGCCGTGACCTCTATCCGGATGCGCTTGCCTGCCTGGAGGAGCTGAAGGAGCTTGGCTACTTCCTCGGGATCGCCGGCAACCAGACCGTCACGCTCGAGAGCTGGGCGCGCGAGGCGGGCCTGCCGGTCGACCTCGTCTCCTCGTCCGCGAGCCTCGGCGTCCGCAAGCCGGATCCGCGCTTCTTCGAGCAGCTGATCGAGGCTTGTGAACGGCCGGCCGCAGAGATCGCCTACGTCGGCGATCGCGTCGACAACGACGTGATCCCGGCTGCCGCGGCCGGTCTCGTCGCCGTCCACATCCGCCGAGGGCCCTGGGGTCACCTCCAGGATCCCGGCGACCGCGCCCGGCTCCGCCTTGACTCGCTCGCCGAGCTCCCTCAGGCTCTCGCGGGTGTCTAGCGACCTCAGGATCGGGCTCGGCGTCGACGCGCACGCGCTCGAAGAAGGCATCCCGCTCGTCCTCGGCGGAGTGACGATCGATCACCCCCGCGGTCTCGCGGGGCACTCGGACGGCGACGTGCTCGCACACGCTCTCACCGACGCCCTGCTCGGCGCAGCCGGGCTCGCGGACATCGGCGCGCTCTTTCCCTCGGGCGACGAGCGCTGGCGCGGCGCCGACTCGGTCGAGCTCCTCCGCGATGCGTACGCGCAGGTTCGCGCCGCCGGCTACGCCCTCGTCAACGCGGACTGCGTCCTGATCGGCCAGGAGCCGAAGATCGCAGCCCACCGCGAGGCGATGCGGGCCAGGCTCGCCTCCGCGCTCGATGTCGAGCCAGACCGGGTCAACGTTCGCGCCACTACCACCGACGGGCTCGGGTTCACTGGCCGGGGCGAGGGGCTCGCGGCCGAGGCCGTCGCCCTGCTCGAACGGACGTGAACCTCGTTCGCTACGCCGACCGTCCCGATCTCCTCGAGATCCGGTCCGACGCGCTCTCGCGTCGGACTTTCCCCGAGTACATGCACCACAACGAGCCCGGCGGAAGATTCTGGAACCGGCTCTACGAGGACTTCCCCGACTTCCAGCTCGCGCTTCTCGACGGCGACGAGCTCGTGGCCGAGGCACACGCAGTGCCGACACCCTGGGACGGGACGCTCTCAGACCTTCCCTCGGGCTGGGACGAGGGCTTCGTTCGCGCGATGACCTCCGACCGGGAAGCAACCACCCTCCAGGCGCTCGCGATCAGCATTCTTCCGGAGCGCCAGGGGCAGCAGCTCTCGTCGCGGATGATCGAGGCGTTCCGCGAGACCGCGCGTGCCGCGGGGCTCGGATCGGTGATCGCTCCCGTGCGCCCGACGCTGAAGTCGCTCTACCCGCTCATCTCGATCGAGCAGTACATCACCTGGCGGCGAGGCGACGGCACCCATTTCGACCCGTGGATCAGGATCCACGAGCGCGTCGGCGGCGAGATTCTCGCGGCAGCGCCGAAGTCGATGTTCATGCAGGCGCCTGTCGTCGATTGGGAGGAATGGACGGAGATGCGGTTCCCCGGCGACGGTGAGTACGTCTTCCCCGGAGCGCTCTCGCCGCTCGTCGTCGAGCAGGGGATCGGCACGCACATCGAGCCGAACGTCTGGCTCCGCCACTCGGCCTGAGGGAACCGCGGCAGCGCGACCGCGGTTCCCACGCCGGTTCAGCGGGGGTCGGGCGAGTCCATAGCGGTCTCGACCGCCCGAACCGCGTGGCCGCCGAACTGATTCCGCAGGGCTGCCGAGACCTTCGCCGCGAAGTTGATGTCCTGTCGCGAGGCGAAGCGGGCGAAGAGCGCCGCCGAGATCACCGGCGCCGGCACCGATTCGTTGATCGCCTCGTTGATCGTCCACCGGCCCTCACCGGAGTCCTCCACGTAGCCCGCGATCCCCTCTAGCGCGGAGCCGTGCGTCTCGAAGGCCTCGTAGAGGAGCTCGAGCAACCACGAGCGGACGACCGATCCGTAGCGCCAGATCCCCGCCACCTCCGAGAGGTCGTACGGGTATTCCGAGTGCTGCATGATCTCGAATCCCTCGGCGTATGCCTGCATGAGGCCGTACTCGACCCCGTTGTGGATCATCTTCGCGAAGTGACCGGCCCCGGATGGCCCGACGTGGGCATAGCCATCCGGGGGCGCGAGCGTCCGGAACGCGGGCTCGACCACCGAGACGGCTTCCGGGGTGCCGCCGACCATCATGCAGTAGCCGACTTGCAGGCCCCAGACGCCCCCGGAGACACCCGCGTCGATGTACTGGACGCCGCGTTCGGCAGCCTCGGCGCAGCGTCGCTTGCTGTCCCGGAAGTTCGAGTTCCCACCGTCCACGATCACGTCACCTTCCGCGACGAGGCCGAGCACCTCATGGAGGGCTTTCTCGGTTGCGTCACCCGCCGGAATCATCAGCCAGACCACGC
The DNA here is from genome assembly GCA_035575835.1 of Gaiellaceae bacterium. GTDB lineage: Bacteria > Actinomycetota > Thermoleophilia > Gaiellales > Gaiellaceae > Gaiellasilicea. The sequence continues at coordinate 5,918 of DATLXM010000180.1, read as the reverse complement.
GAGGCGCCTCGAGCTGCAAGACGAGCTCCTCGAGCGTCGAGGTCGTGCCGCCGCCCGAACGCGTCCAGGTCACGACCTCGTGCCCGTCCCGCTTGAGCCGTTCCACCATGTTGCCGCCCATCCGGCCGAGTCCGACCATCCCGAGCTTCATTGCGTCACCCTTCTCTCATCCCGCGTTTACGGCCGACGGCGAGTGACGTTAGAGCGATCTGCGACGAAGTTCAATGGCGGCTTGCAGCGGCGCCTGGCCTAGCGGGCTCCGGGAAGCGTGAAGCTGACCCGGGCGCCGCCGCCTGGACGGTTCTCGGCCCAGATCCGGCCGCCGTGGGCCTCGACGAGACCCCGTGCGATGGCCAGGCCGAGCCCGGCCCCACGAGCGGAGCGAGCTGCGTCGCCACGCCAGAAGCGTTCGAACATCCGCCGCTCGGACTCGGCGCTGAGCCCGTCGCCGGTGTCCTCGACGACTACGCGCACGCCGGCCTCCTCGGGCTGGACGCGAACGGCGACGGACCCGTCCGACGGCGTGTGCCGGAGTGCGTTCACGAGCAGGTTGAGCAGCACCCGCTCCACCTTCTCGGGTGCACACCGCGCCGTCAGCTCGTCGTCGACGTGCGACTCGAGCCGAACCTGTCGGGCCTTCGCCTCCGCCTCGAGCCCGCGCAGGCAACCGTCCACGAGCCCGGCGAGACGTGCCTCGCGCAGCTCCAGCGTGAGCGCGCCGCTGTCGATCCGAGCGAGCTCGAAGAGGTCGTCCACGAGTGTCGTCAGCGCTCGGACCTGATCGTGGAGGGCTGGGAGGTAGTCGCTCGGCTCGGCCAGACCGTCCTCGATCGCCTCGAGCATCGCCTGCATGTTGGCGAGCGGAGTCCGCAGGTCGTGACTGGCCCAGGCGACGAGCTCGCGGCGCGCGTCGAAGAGCTCCGAGATGTTCCCGGCCATGTGGTTGAACGAGGAGGCGAGCTCGCTCAACTCGGCGGGGCCCCCGGCCTCGGCCCGGGCGCTCAGATCGCCCGCGGCGAACTCGCCCGAGGTGCCCACGAGCGCCATGAGCTTCGTCGCGATCGAGCGGGCGACGAGGAGGGCGGCGCCGAGCGCGGCGGTCGCGGAGCCGGCGGCGAGGATGAGGATGTTCAGGTCGTGGCCCGACTGGTACATCAGGAGCCCCGAGAGGACGACCGCTCCGAGTGGGAGCAGGACGGCGAGGAGGGCGAGGCCGAGGAGCTGCAGGCGCACCGTGGGGAGACGGCGCAGGCCGACCGCCGCGAGTAGACCGACGGCGAGCGTTCCGAGCGCGAGTGCGAGCGCGAACCCGATCGTCGGCCCGGTCATCATGGGGCGAACCTGTAGCCGACGCCCCAGACGGTCTGGAGGAAGCGCGGATGCGACGGACGCTCCTCGATCTTCTCCCGCAGTCGCCGTACGTGGACGGTGACGGTGCCGGTGTCGAGGGCGGCCTCGTAGCCCCAGACGCGGCTCATCAGCTGGTCGCGCGAGAAGACCTTCCGCGGGTGGCTCGCGAGAAACCAGAGGAGGTCGAACTCCTTGGCGGTCAGCTTCAGCTCCGCACCTTCCTTCCTGACCTCGCGGGTGGAGGCGTCGAGCTCGAGCCCCTCGAAGGTGAGCCGCTCGTTCTCTTCGACCGGCGGCGCCGAGCGTCTGAGCACGGTGCGGACGCGAGCAGCGAGCTCCCTGGGCGAGAACGGCTTCGTCACGTAGTCGTCGGCGCCGAGCTCGAGCCCGACGATCCGGTCGGCCTCCTCGCCGCGCGCGGTCAGGAGGATCACGGGCAGCTCGGACTTCGAGCGAATCCAGCGGCAGAGCTCGAGCCCGTCGACGCCGGGGAGCATCACGTCGAGGACGACGAGGTCCGGGCGCTCCGCCTCGAGCAGGATCCGGGCGTGCTCCCCGTCGCCGGCTTCGAGCGTGGTGTAGCCCTCGTGCTGGAGGTAGCGGACGACCACCTCGCGCACGATTGGCTCGTCGTCGACGACGAGGACGGTGGTCATGCGCCCATTGTGACGTGTGGCTCCTTACGCGCGGCTGAAATCAGGCCGGAAGTCGCACGAGACCTGCTTCGTGTTCGACGAGCCCGTCGCGGGCGAGCGCGGCGACTGCCTCCTCATCGAGTTCGCCGAGCGCGCGTGGCGCCTCTGCGACGAGGCGCAGGGTCGCGGCGCGACGCTGCCGGAAGGAGCCTTCGAAGCGCGACTGCCTGCGGAGGGGCTCGTAGCGCCTCCCGCGGGAGGGACAGCCGCCGGCGAGCGGGCAGGCCTCACAGCGCGGGATCCGGGCGAGGCAGACGGTGGCGCCGAGGTCGAAGAGCGCCTGCAGGGCGGCAGGCCTGAAGGCATGCCCGGTCCGCTCCTGGATCCGCGCCACGTTCGTGTCCACCGGCAGCACCGGCTCGCCGTAGGCCTGGTTGCGGATCGCGGCGGCGGTGTAGGGCCCGACGCCGGGGAGGTCGGTGAGCTCCTCCGGCCAACCGTGTGCTGCGATCGCTTGCGCGGCGCGGTGCAGGTTCAGCCCACGCCGGTTGTAGCCGAGCCCCTGCCAGGCGCGGATCACGTCACCGGCGGCGGCGGCCGCGAGCGCCTCAGCGGTGGGCCAACGCTCGAGCCACTCGAGCCAGCGAGGGATCACGCGCTCGACCTGCGTCTGCTGCAGCATCACCTCGCTGACGAGCAGCGCGTACGGGTCGCGCGTCCCCCGCCAGGGGAGGGCTCGGCCGTGTTCCGCGTACCACGCCTGCAGGAGAAGCTCCATCCCTCGATGCTAGAGAACGGCGCGGCCCGGGTAGTCCCCGGTGATGGCCGCCGACATGACCGAGTCGCTCACCCGCCTCCGCGACGACCTTCGCGGCATTCGCCTCGAACTCGAGGTACCGGGGGCCGCCGAGGCGCGGCGGACGCGAGACGACCTCACGGCTCAGATCGACGACTATCTGCTCCCGCGCCTGCGACAGATGGACGCGCCGGTGCTGATGGTGGTCGGCGGCTCAACGGGTGCGGGCAAGTCGACCCTCGTGAACAGCCTGATCGGGTCCGTGGTCAGTCCCGCCGGAGTGCTCCGCCCGACGACGCGCCTGCCGGTCCTCGCCTGCCATCCGGACGACGTCCGCTGGTTCTCGGACGACCGGATCCTGCCGGGGCTCGCGCGGGTCACGGGCGGGAGTCCCACCGACCCGGGCGCCGAGCGCGGGGCGATCCACCTCGTTCAGACCGAGGCACTCAGCCCCGGCCTCGCCCTGCTCGACTCGCCCGACATCGATTCCGTCCTCGCCGAGAATAGAGCCCTCGCGAACCAGCTCCTGGCGGCGGCCGACGCGTGGTTCTTCGTCACCACGGCCGCTCGTTACGCCGACGCGGTCCCCTGGGAGTTCCTCCAGGCGGCGCGGGAGCGCGGGACGACGCTTTCAATCGTCCTGAACCGCGTCCCCGCAGACGCCGGCGAGGAGGTTCCCGCCCACCTCCGCCAGATGCTCCGCGACCGCGGTCTTGCGGACAGCGAGGTGCTGGTCGTCCCCGAGGTACCGCTCACGGACGAGCTCCTGCCCGCGTCCGCGCTCGCTCCGGTGCGCGCGTGGCTCGACGATCTCTCGGCCGATGCGCAGGCGCGCGCCGCGCTCGTGAGGCGAACGCTCCGGGGCGCTCTCGCGAGCCTGCCCGCCCGAGCGGCGACGGTCGAGCGCGCGGCCGCGGATCAGCTGACCGCCGCGTCGGAGCTTCGCGCCGAGCTCGACACCGCGTACGCGGCGGCGCTGCGCGAGGTCGAGGGTGCCCTGCGCAGCGGCTCTCTCCTCCGGGGCGAGGTACTCGCCCGCTGGCACGAGGTCGTCGGCACCGGCGACGTCATGCGCGCCCTCGAGAGCCGCGTCGGATGGGTGCGCGACCGCCTGCGCAGCCTCGTCACCGGTTCCCCGGCGGCCGACGCAGAGCTGCGCGTCACGGTCGAGAACCGGGTCGAGGCGGTCGTGCGGTCCGCCGCGGAGCGTGCGGCGGAGCAGACGGCGCGCGCCTGGCGGGAACGAGTCTCGGGCCGCGCCCTGCTCGAGTCGGCCACCGGCCTCGACCGCGCGTCCCCTGAGCTCGAGGCCGCGAGCGAGGCCGAAGTCCGCGCCTGGCAGGGTGTCGTCTTCGATCTCGTCAGCGAGGAGGGCGCCTCCAAGCGCGCCACGGCTCGGCTCGCCTCGCTCGGGGTCAACGGCGCCGGCCTGACCGTCATGCTCGCCGTCTTCGCCCACACCGGCGGACTCACGGGCGCCGAGGTCGCGGTCGCAGGCGGGACCTCGGCGGTCGGGCAGAAGGTGCTGGAGGCGATCTTCGGTGACCAGGCGGTTCGAGCTCTCGCCTCGCGTGCCCGCGAGGATCTCGTCGAGCGGGTCGAGCGGCTCCTGCGCGTCGACGCGGCCCGCTTCGACGCGCTGCTCGACGCTGCGGCACCCGAGGCAGACACCTTCGCGCGACTGCACGCCGCGGTCGAGGCGATCCGCCGCGCAACGTGAGCGTCCAACCGAAGGTTGGCCTATGAGCGGGGAGCTCGACCTCCGGATCGAGGCACTGACCGAGGCCGCAGGCCTCGCGGCCGGCCGTCTGGACGAGGCAGCGGTTGACGCTGCCCACGCTGTGGTCGGAAAGGCCGGGGCCAGGCTAGGGCTCGGGCTCGAGCAGACCGTCGTCGCCCTCGCCGGCCCGACCGGGGTCGGCAAGTCGCAGCTCTTCAACGCGATCACGGGCACGGAGCTCGCGACGGTCGGGCGGAGGCGGCCGACGACCTCGACGGGGCAGGCGGCAGTGTGGGGCGACGGCGCGGGAGAGCTCCTCGACTGGCTCGAGATCCCGCGCCGCCACCGGCTCGAGCCGGGAAAGCTGGCCGGTCTCGTCCTTCTCGACCTTCCCGACTTCGACTCGGTGGAGGCCGCGCATCGGGAGGAGGCCGACCGCGTGGTCGCGCTCGCAGACCTCGTCCTCTGGGTGGTCGAGCCGCAGAAGTACGCGGACGCGACGTTGCACGAGCGCTATCTGAGGCCTCTCGCCTCGCATGCCGCCTCGATGGGGATCGTCCTCAACCAGGCCGACTTGCTCGCCGTGCCGGACATCGCCGCCTGGCGGGCCGACGCCGAGCGCCTGCTCGCGGAGGACGGCCTGCGCGGGCTCCCCCTCGTCGTCGTCTCCGCGCGGACGGGCGACGGGCTGCCCGACCTGCTCGGGCTCCTGCACGAGCGGGTGGCCGCGCGGGACGCGGCCGTCGCCAGGCTGACGGCGGACCTGGAGGCGAGCGCACGGTTGCTCGGCCCAACGTGCACCGGTAGCGCGGCCGGGATCAGGAAGGACGACCGGGCTCGCCTTCTCGCAGCTCTGGAGGAGGCCGCCGGCGTCCCGACCGTTCTCCGGGCGGTCGCCGACACCCACCGACGCCGGGGCGCGCTCCACGGTGGTTGGCCCTTCGTCCGCTGGATCAGGCGGCTGCGCCCGGATCCGCTGCGCAGGCTGCGGCTCCCGGAGACGCCGCAACCCGCGATCAGGACATCGCTGCCGCCGCCGACCGAGGTGCAGCAGGCCCAGGTGGCGACCGCGTCGCGCGCACTTGCGGATCGCGCGGTCGAGGGCCTGCCGCCACCGTGGCCGAGGCTCGTCCGCGACGCCGCGCTCGCCGAGGAGGAGCGGCTTCCCGACCGGCTCGACCGAGCCGTCGCCGCGGCCGACCTGCACGTGTCGAGGCCGCGCTGGTGGCGGGTCGCCGGCGCCCTCCAGCGCCTGCTCTCCTTCGCCGTGATCGCGGGCGCGCTCTGGCTCCTCGTGCTCGGCGTCCTCGGCTACCTGCGGATCGACGAGGTCGTCCCGCTACCCGAGCTCTACGGCGTCCCGATCCCGACCTGGCTCCTCCTGGGCGGAGCCTTCGCGGGGATCGCGCTCGCGTTC
>DATLXM010000179.1:0-1519 GCA_035575835.1 Gaiellaceae bacterium | reverse complement strand
CAGGCGACGCGCTCACAGTTGCCGCTCGCGGCCGTGCTCTGCGACCTCGATCACTTCAAGCAGATCAACGACGTCTACGGGCACGGCAAGGGCGACGAAGCGCTGGCCGCCGCGAGCGCGACGATGCGTGCCACGCTCCGTGACAGCGATCTCGTCGGGCGCTACGGCGGCGAGGAGTTCCTGATCCTGCTCCCCGACACCGATCTCGACGGCGCGGTCGTCCTCGCGGAGAAGCTCTGCGCCGAGATCGCGAGGATCGAGGTTCCCGACGTCGACCGCGCGATCACCGCCAGCTTCGGTGTGGCGGCCTACCCGGCGGATGCCCCCGACGGCGAGATGCTCGTCCGGATGGCCGACCGGGCGCTCTACGGAGCGAAGGCGCGCGGACGCAACTGCGTCGTCGCCTCGGCCGCGCTGCTCATCGAGTCGAGGGGCTAGACGCTGGCGGTCGGCGCCGCGGGCGCCGTGGGCGCCTCGTCGAGCGAGGTGCGCTCGACCTGCCGGACCTCGTAGGCCTCGAGGACGTCGCCTTCCTTGACGTCGTTGAAGCCGTCGAGCAGGATCCCGCACTCGAAGCCGTCCGCGACCTCGCGGGCGTCTTCCTTGAAGCGCCTCAGCTGGGTGATCGTCGTGTCGTAGATCACGGTGCCGTCCCGGACGACGCGAACCTGGCTGTTCCGCTTGACGACGCCCGAGGTGACCATGCAGCCGGCGATCGTCCCGAGCCGCGAGACCTTGAAGAGGGCTCGAACCTCGGCCTCGCCCGTGATCTCCTCGGTCTGGACGGCGGAGAGCATGCCGACGAGCGCCTGCTCGATGTCCTCGGTCAGCTGGTAGATCACGCGGTAGGTGCGGATGTCGACGCCCTCGCGCTCGGCGAGCTGGCGCGCCTCCACGTTCGGGCGGACGTTGAAGCCGACGACGAGCGCCTGTGAGGTGGCGGCGAGCATGATGTCGCCCTCGGTGATCCCGCCGACGCCCTGGTGGATCACGTTCACGCGCACCTCGGGATGCTGGATCTTCGCGAGCTCGGAGACCGCCGCTTCCACGGAACCGCCGACGTCGCCCTTGAGGATCAGGTTGAGATCCTGGATCGCACCTTCCTGGAGCTGCGAGAAGAGGCTCTCGAGCGAGACACCGGACTTCGAGCGTTGGGCATGCTGCTCGGTGCGCAGGCGCTGGCCGCGGCGCTGGGCGAGCGTGCGCGCCTCGCGCTCGTTCTCGACCACGCGGGCGAGCTCGCCGGCTGGCGGCGGCGTGTCGAAGCCGAGGATCTCGACAGGCGTACCCGGCCGCGCGTCCTCGACCTTCTCGCCGCGATAGTCGTGGAGCGCGCGCACCTTGCCATGCGCGTCCCCGGCGACGATCGCGTCGCCGACGCGCAGGGTGCCGCGCTGGACGAGCATGGTCGCGACCGGGCCGCGGCCGACGTCGAGCCGGGACTCGATGATCGGACCAGACGCCTCGGCGGAGGGGTTCGCGGTCAGCTCGAGCTCGGCGTCCGCGACGAGCAGGATCC
>DATLXM010000178.1:0-2054 GCA_035575835.1 Gaiellaceae bacterium | reverse complement strand
GGTCGACGACGCGTTGTCCGAGGCCCGTTCGGACCACGACGACGAAGCCCCGTCTGCGAAACGCGAGGAAACGTCGTGAGCGCTCGCCAGCCGATCTGCGGGTGTGGTGCGTTCACCGAGACAGGTCATTCCGACTACTGCACGGGAGGGAACGTGGCCAGCATCTGCGAGTGCGGTTCAGGATTGCTAAACGGCGAGCATCTGCGTGCCGACCTCCCGCCGTGCCGGGAACTGCTCGCCGCGCTGGCCGAGGTACGGCAGGAACGAGACGAGGCGGAAGCAGCGAAGGAGCGATGGGCAAAGCTCGCGTACAAGGGTCGAGACGACCTTCTGGCCGCGCTTGCCCATCTCGACACCGTGGCCGAGGATCTGCGGGAGGCGAGCGATTCCTACGAAGCCGCGCTGGATGAGAAGGACGCCCGCCTGGACGCGATGACCGAGGCGCTGCGGGAGGGAGCGGCTGCGCTCTGGGCGCTGAACGACTGGCTCGCCGAGCAGCCCGCCGAGCTACCGGCGGGACTCAGAGAGCAGGCTGGTAGCGCGACCGTGAAGCTGCAACGTCTCGCTACTTCTCCCGAGCAGGAGCCGAAGCCGTGAAGTGCCTCGGGTACGGCGAGAGTGAGGGTGTCTGTGAGAACGAGGCTGGGACGCCGTGGACGCCTTTGTGGTGCCTGCCATGCGACGAAGAACGCCGGAGTCGGATCACCGCCTCCTTCGAGCGAATTCTGACGAACTTCCCGGCCGTCCTCACCGCTTCTCCCGAGCAGGAGCCGAAGCTATGAGGCAGACGTGGCGTCATAGGTACGTTCACATCGCCGGTTTCGCGATGCAGCAGCGTCGTTTTGTTTACCACTCGCTCCGGGATGAAGGGCCGTACTCCCCTCCTCCATGCATGGGGCGCACCGGCAGCCACGCCATCCTTGCGCTGCGGGAGCACGTTGAGTTGATCCCGGGCGCTCGTCCGTGCGCTCGATGCCATTCCGCTTCTCCTGAGCAGGAGCCGAGGACGTGAGCGCGGAACTGACGGTGCAAGCGATACCGGCGAATGGGCCTGCAACTTTACGAATCGGAGATGGCCCACCACTGACGGCCGAGCAGGTGCGAGACGTTCTCGTTGCCGGGGGAATCGAGTATCGCCGCGCCACCATGACGGCGAGCCGCTTGTTGCAAGGAACGGCAGCACCTCAGATCGTTTGGCGCTCTGCTCGGGACGTTAGTCACGAAGCCGAGGTTTTGGAGCTTCGCGAGCAACGCGCTCTGCTACTTGCCCTCGTTCGCAAGCGGTTGTCGCCGCTCCGACTTCGTGCCCTGGACGCGCTCAAGAGTTGGCATTTCGCGCTTACGCTAGGAAAAGAGCTTGGCATCTCGCACCAGCACGCCTCGAACATCTGCTACGCCCTCTACGCGTCAGGCCTACTCGAACGGCAGGACGCTCCCCGACACCTTCGTGGTCGCAGCCCGTGGCTCTACCGGACAGTGGACGCCGTGCATGGGACAGAACGTCTGGACGATGACCTCGCCGCCATTCGCAAAGCTCTCGCTTCTCCCGAGCAGGAGCCGAGGACGCCGCCTACGTTCATCAGCGGTTCGTCACTCCTCGCCTCCGAGCAGGAGCCGAGGACGTGCGAGTGCGGCGCTCCGGGTGACGCGATCAGCTTCGACCGCTCGATCTGCGCGTGTGGCTGGATGCACTACTTCTGCCAGGAGTGCGGTACACAGGCCGATCCTTGCGCCCCGTCTACGGAACGCGAGGAGACACCGTGACCCCTGACCGTGAAGCCGCGATCCGGGCGCTCGCGGAATGTACCGTGCAGCGGTTGGGGAGCTTCAATCCTCACACGCTCGACGCTGAGACGTTGAACGGACTTGAACACGCTAAGTCGGTGCTGACGTTGAGTGACGCCCTGGACGAGGCTCGCCGGGAGCTTGCCGAGTCGCGGCAGGAACCAGAAGCCGGAATCGCAGCGCACATGGCCACGATGGCCCAATGCGACGACCTGGCAGCCGAACGTGACTCCCTGACCGCCGAGCTTGCCGTGAAGGACGAGGCGCTG
>DATLXM010000177.1:0-6080 GCA_035575835.1 Gaiellaceae bacterium | reverse complement strand
GCGGCGGCGCGCTCCATCCCGTGCGGGCCGGCGTGGATCGGCTGGACGGCGAGCGCGTAGTAGCCGAGCACGAGCGCCGGGAGCACGAGCGCGAAGCGGCGCGGCACGAGCAGGAAGAGAACGGCGGCGGCAATCCCGGCGACGAGGACGACGTCGTCCAGCCGGGGCAGCGTCACGGAGTCCTGGACGTTCCAGAGCGGCACGATCATCAGGGTGTCCGAGCGCACCTTGAGCTGGAGGAAGCGGTCGTAGGGGATGAGCGCCGGGAGGACGGCGGCGAGAGCCGCTGCGCCGACCGCGAGCCAGCGCGGCCGCGCGGCACCACGCTCGATCCAGGCGAGGAGCGCGATCAGGAGCAAGGGAGCGACGACGAACATGTTCCGCTCCTCGATCGCGCCCGCGAAGCGCGAGGCGAACGCCGCCACGACGACGAGCGTCCAGGAGACGAGGGCGATCGCCGCCGCGAGGAACGCCTGGGCGGGAGGATCGAGCGCGCGCCAGCGGGCGGTCAGGAGAAGGAGCGCCGCGAGCGGGAAGACACCGACGTAGAGGTCGAGCTCGGCGAGGTGCCAGAAGAGGAACCTGAGCACGTCCACCGCGTCGTAGCCTCCCTCGCCGACGACCGCGTAGGCGCCGAAGAGCGCGTTCAGCGAGGCGCCGCGGGCGAGCTGGCCGACGACGGCGAGCAGGGCGAGCGCGGCCGCAGCGCCGTAGAGGGGCAGCCAGGGCCGGAGCGAGCGCCGCGGCACGGCCCGGAGGAGGAGCGGCGCGGTCAGCGCGGCGAGGAGAAAGGCCAGCGCCTGGACGCGGACGAGGCCGGCGACTCCGCACGTGCCGATGAGGACGAGCTGCCGCGCGATCGTCGGCTCCTCGAGCGCCCGGACGAGCGCCCATGCGACGACGAGCGCTACCGGGTAGAAGAGGTTCTCCGACATCAGTGTCCCGGTGTAGGCGAGCGAGGGCAGGCAGACGGCGAGCAGGGCGGCGAGCAGCGAGCCTGGCTCGGAGAGCACGCGCCGCGCCAGGAAGTACGCGGGTACCGCGGCGAGCGACATCACGACAGCGTTCACGGTCCTCGCGGCGGCGTACGCGTCGGGGAGCGAGTCGAAGAGCGCGTAGACCGGCGCGAGCAGGAGCGGGTAGAGGACGCTGACGATCCCGTACGACTCGTCCCGAACGAGGAAGCCCTCGCCGGCGGCGAGGCTGCGCGCGTTCTCCTGGTACTGCAGCTCGTCGGTGAAGATGAACGGCGCCGGCATCCGGCTCCCGAGCCACGCCCGGAAGACGACCGAGGCGGTGACAATCGCCGCGAGCCACGCCCAGACCGGGACGCGGCGCAACCTATCGACCAAGCTCGATCTCGTGCAGCCTGCGCGCGAGCTCCGACGCCTCGGGCGAGCCCGCCGGGATCCCGACCTCGGCGGCGGCGGCGGTCACGTCGCCGAGCACCGAACCGAGGACGGCCTCCCCGCCGGCCGCCTGCTCGAGTGCTGAGGCGTAGAGCTCGGCGACGTGGTCGAGATCGTGCTCCTGGCGGGCGAGCTCGAGCGCAGCGAGCGACATCGCCTCGCGGACGCCGCCGTCGCGGGCGATCAGCTCGAGGGCCGCGTGGAGCGCGTCGACCTCGCTCTCGCCGACCGGGATCTTGAGCGCGGCCGCAGCGGGCAGCTCCGAGAACCAGCCGAGGTCGCTGACGATCACGGGCTTGCCGAGCGAGAGCTGGCGGACGACGCTGCCGGAGGTCTCGCCCATCGTCGGCGCCCGCAGGTTGACGCAGACGTCGCAGGCCGCCATCAGTGCCCAGAGGCGCCGCTCGTCGACGTAGTCCTCGCGCACGATCCCGTCCGAGGGCAATCCGAGCCGCTGCAGCCGCCGGTCGAGATCGAAGCCGGGCGACGTTGCGCCGACGAGGAGGAGGCGAGCGCCGGGGCGGTCGCGACGGAGCCGCGCGAATGCCTCCAGGAGCTGCGGAATGCGCTTGCTCGAGTTCAGGTTCCCGAACGAGCCGATCACCGGGTCTCCCTCGACGTGCTCGGCGGCGAGTTCGGGAACCGGCCAGCCCGGGTGCGGCACCCGCCAGATCGGTCGTTCGAACCCTGCAGCGCGCGCGCGCTCCTCGACGTGATGGGAGTGGACGATCAGGCCTGTCGCGAGCCCGAGCACCTCCCCGGCGAGATGGAACTCCTGCGGGCGGCTCTCCCAGAGGGGCGGGATCCGCTTGTCGAGCACGCCGTGGGCGAGGAGGCGCGCGACGACGCCGCCTTCGCGCTCCATCGCGTCGAGGTAGCCGTGCCCGTCGCGCCGCCCGATCGTCAGGCCGGCGACCAGGTGGTGGAGGACGAAGTCGTGCAGGACGACGACGCCGGGACGCTTGCGGAGCGCGTCCACGATCCAGCCGTGCGCGTCGGGGTTGTTGCCGACGTGGTAGAGCGAGAGGTCCGCGCCCCGCGCCGGGCGGGTGCGGCCGCGGCGGACGACGTCAACCGATGCGTGCCGGCGGAGGGCCGGGAGCAGGAGGGCGCTGTAGTCGGCGATCCCGGAGCGCTCCGGCGGCATGGGGCTGTAGTAGGCGACGTTCATGCGAGCAGCCGCTCGATGCAGCTGTCCCAGGTGACGCGCGCGGCGAGCTCGTGGCCGGCGGCGCCGAAGGCCTCCGCCTCGCGACGGTGCTCGCGGAGCCAGCCTGCGGCCTCGGCGAGCGCGGGTGGCTCGGGCGCGGTCACGAGCCCGGTGCTCCGGTCGGTCACGATCTCGAGCGGCCCGCCCGCGTCGTGCGTCGTCAGCACCGGCTTGCGGGAGAGGAACGCCTCGAACGGGACCATCCCGAAGTCCTCGTCGACCGGGGCGTAGTAAACGGCGAGGCAGCGGGCGTAGAGCGAGGCGAGATCGTCCTCGCTCGTCCGCCCGGCGAACTCGACCCTGCCGTTCAGGCCGCGCTCGCGCGCGATTCCTTCGAGGCGCTCGCGATCGGGGCCTTCGCCGCTGATCACGACGCGCAGCCCTGGATCGAGCGCTGCGGCCTCGATCAGCAGGTCGATTCGCTTGGCGCGGTCGAGGCGGTTGACCGAGAGGACGAAGTCGCCGTACTCCTCGCACCGATACGGAAGCTCCTGGGGCGGGTGGGGCATAACCTCGGGACGGAGGCCGGTCGAGCGCTCGATCCTGCCCGCGACGTTCTGCGAGGTGGCGAAGAGCCGCTTCGCCTCGCCGAGCGCGACCCGGTCCAGGCGTTGGACCGAGCGCCGCAACGCCCGGTCCGCCGGTTCTTCGGAGAACTGGCCGAGATCGGTTCGGTCGAGCTCGTAGGCCTGCCGGAACTGGTGCAGAACCCACACACGCTTGTTCGGATGGCGGACGCAGTAGGAGGGGAACTTGGTCGCGATCACCATGTCGATCGGGGTGCCGTTCGACTCCTCGAGGTCGGCGAGCCGCCAGAGGAAGGCCTGAGAGAGCACCTTCGTGCCGGGGTACCACTTGAAGGGGATCGTGACGAGCTCGGTCTCGTGCCCGCGGGCGCGGAGCTCGTCCACGAGCTTGTCGGTGAAGATCTCGGCCCCGCCGTGGACGAACGGCACCTGCGGTGCGCAGACCGCGATCCTCATCGCGACTTCAGCTGCTGCTCGAGCTGCGACTCCAGCTGGGCGACCCGCGTCTCGAGGTCGTCGATCAGGCGCAGGGCGGCCGCATTGAACGAGCGCTGGTCGTAGGCGACGGGCTCCACGTACCAGCGCATCAGCTTGCGGAGCACGGCCTTCGGCGGGTTCGCGACCTTGCCGCGAAAGCCTGGCCGGAGCTGGAGCGAGCGATCGGCGGAGACGGGCCAGAGCCGCTCGGCGTCGCCGCGAGCGGCGAGCCTGTCCTCGGGCCCGCCCGGCCCGTGCTCGCCGGGGGCGGCACCTGAACGGCGCACTTCCTCCTTCAGCTGCTCGAAGAGCGCTGCGACGTCGACCTCTCCATTCGAGGAAACACCTGCAAGGCGCGCGTTTTCCTCCGGCTGATCGGGCATCGGTCGATTGTACCGGGCATGCGGGGATAGGCTGGCCCGATGCGCGTCGGGATCAGCCTGCTGACGCTCGTTCCCGCTGCGGTCGGCGGCTCCGAGACCTACGTCCGGGGACTCGCGCGCGGGCTCGCGGAGGTCGGCGAGCTCGACTATTCGGTGTTCGTGCCGCCGGTCGCCGGAGGGGCGGGCGAAGGGCTGCCCGAGGTCGCCGTGCCGGAGTACCGCGCCGCGCGCTCGATCCCGGAGCGGCTCCTTGCGATGGCGCTCGCGGCGGCGCGGCCCGGGCCGTTCCGGCGCCGCTACGAAGGGCTCGACGCCGTCCACTACCCCCTGACGATCGCGCTGCCGAGGCTCGGTCTCCCGACCGCGGTCACGGTGCACGATCTGCAGCACCTGGAGATGCCTCACCTCTTCGGGCGGGCCGAGCGCGCGTTCCGTCGCCGCGCCCACGAGGGGTCGGCGAGGCACGCCGACGCGGTGATCGTGCCGAGCCAGTTCGTCCGGCGCGGCGTCGTCGAGCGGCTCGGGGTCGTGCCCGCCCAGGTGCACGCGATCCCGCACGGGCTCGACCACGAGCGGTTCTGCCCAGGCGACGAGCCGCGCGAGAACTTCTTGCTCTATCCCGCACGTCCGTGGCCGCACAAGAACCACGAGCGCCTCTTCGAGGCGTTCGCGCTCCTCCGCCGGGAGCGACCCGGCCTGGAGCTTGTGCTGACAGGCGGAGGCCACGAGGGCCGACCGGTGCCCGCGGGCGTCCGGGTCGAAGGCCTCGTCTCGCTCGACGAGCTCGCGTCGCTCTACCGGCGGGCGGCTTGCCTCGTCTTCCCGAGCCTTTACGAGGGCTTCGGCCAGCCGCCACTCGAGGCGATGGCCTGCGGCTGTCCCGTCGCGAGCTCGAATGCGGGCTCGCTGTCCGAGGCCTGCGGCGACGCGGCCGCTTACTTCGACCCGACGGATCCCGAGGACATCGCCGCCGTCGTCGCGGCGGTGCTCGAGAGTCCTCAGCGGCTCGTCGCCGCCGGGCTCCAGCGGGCGAGCACGTTCACGTGGGCGGAGACAGCGCGGCGCCACGAGGCGGTCTACCGCTCGCTCTAGCGCCGCCCCATGCGCCCGCGGCGATAGTCGCGCCATGCACGGACGACGGCCCAGGCAGCGGCGCGACGGGTCGGATGCCGGAGCGCCTGAAGGAGATGAGTCGCGACGACGATGGCCCGGCGGACGCCGGTGTGGCCACGACCGAGCGGTCTGCGGCGCTCGCACACGGCGAGGGTGTTCCGACAGTGGTAGTAGAGGCTCGTCGTCGAGGCCGCTCCCCCGGTCGAGGCCGACACGCGGTGCCACGCCTTGACAGACGGGGCGAAGACGACGCGCTGGCCCGCGTCCCGGATCCGCAGGCACCAGTCCACGTCCTCCATGTAGGCGAAGAGCTCCTCGTCGAGGAGGCCTGCACGCTCGACCGCCGTGCGTGACACAGCCAGCAGCGCGCCGGTGCCCCAGTCGACGTCGATCTCGGCGTCGTAGCTGCCCTCGTCCCGCTTGCCCGCGCCGCGGGTGCGCCCGCTGTACCCGACCCGGGGCTCGAAGCTGCCGCCGGCGTACCAGAGCAGGTCTGGCGGATCGGCGAGATAGACCTTGCCGGCGAGTGCGCCGGCGTCCGGGTGGCGCGCGGCCGTGGCCGCCACCGCCTCGGCGAAATCGGCGGCGACCGTGGCGTCGTTGTTCACGAGCACGACCCAGTCCGCACCCCGATCGAGGGCTCGCCGGACGCCGACGTTGTTCCCGCCCGCGAAGCCGAGGTTGACCCCGGTCCGGATCAGCTCGACCTCGGGATGGTGCTCGGCGACCGCGTCCGCCGAGCCGTCGGGGGACCCGTTGTCGACGACGACCGTCTCGACTCCCTGCAGCGATTGGAGGCAGGCGAGCGTATCCTCACGCCCGTTCCACGAGAGAACCACGGCAACGATGCGCACTAGGGCCGGCGGACGAAGTGGGCGATCGAGCCGGCGTCCGGCTGCCGCTCGAGCGCCGTGTCGGCGCCGACTTCGGCCATCAGCTGGACGACGCCCGGATAGTGGTT
>DATLXM010000176.1:0-2879 GCA_035575835.1 Gaiellaceae bacterium | reverse complement strand
CGCGAGCTGGGCGGGCTTCGGTCGTGGCGCGTAGCTGTAGACGTCATAGGTCTGGCCACGCTGGAGCCCCGCCTGCCGGCGCACGATCCCGCCGCTGAGGAAGAAGACGCGGCCGAGGGAGGCTGCCTCCAGAATCACGGGCTCGGTCGCCGCGACGAGATGGTCGTCGGCCAGCGCGACGACCTCCACCTGCTGCCGGATCAGATTCTTCGGATCGCGTGCGGCCGCGGGGACGAGCGGGCCTCCCGGGAGCGGGCCCGCCGCCACGTCGATCCGGAGCGGCGCAAGGTTCTCGATCCAGCGGTCCTGGGTGAACTGGTCGAGCGTTGTCGCACGCCAGTAAAGGCTCCGCTGTGGCCCTCGGATCCGCAGTACCGTCGTCTCCTCACTGGGGAAGTCGATCCCGCCGTAGTTGGCGTCCCAGACGTAGTCCACAGCGACGGGATCGCTCTGGGACGTCGTCGGATCCCAGGTCTGCCACGCGAGGACGCCGTCCTTCGCAATCGCAGCGGAGCTCGAGAGACCGAGTGCGGCGACCACCACCACGAGCCCGGCTGCGACGGCAGGAGTCGGTCTGGTGAGCCGGAGAGAGGCGAGCGCCCAGAGCGCGGCGGTCAGGATCAGGGCGCCGTAGGCGATGCTCTGAGAGGGAAGGAGCGTGGCGGGCCAGCCCGCTCCGGCAAGGAGGACGAGCACTGCGAGGAGAGGCCGCCGCGAGGCAATCGCGAGCCCGAGGCCAAGGCAGAACGCAAAGACCGCGAGCACGAGCACGCTGTGCATTCCGGGCTGCTCGGCGCCGGAGAACGGGACGCGTACGTCGTAGTACTCGGCGAAGCCCGCGTCGAAGCGGTCGACCACGTGTCCGAAGAACCCGGGCCGCGGGCCGCCGTCGGGTTGCCAGGAGCCGAACGCGATCCAGAGCGCGACGAGCGCAACCCACGGGACTGCGACGAGGCGGGCGGCGAGCGTGGGCAGAAGAGCGGGAACGAGCGCGAGCAGGACGACCCAGAGGCCGTCCGCGCCGCCTGCGCGCGGATCTTCGAGCCGCAGCCAGGCCAGCGCGACGAGCGCGGCGGGGAGCGCGTAAGCGACGAGCGTCCTACCCATGGGCTCGCCTCGCCGTCGCTCCTCCGCCGAGGGCCGCGCGGAGATCGTCTCCGGCGCGCACGACCGCAATCGGGACACCCACGGCCTGGAGCCGGAGCAACTCGGGCTCGACGCCCGTCGGCCGGCCGACGAAGCTGGCGGAGTCGACCCAGACGAGCGAGACACCATGACTCGTCTGGGCGCGCTGCGCGAGCTTGCGCGAGAGCGCCGCGGTCAGCCGGGCGGTGACGACGACGAGCTCGAGCGACCGTGCCGCCGCCCCACCCTCACGGGCGAGGAGCTCGACGAGCGGGCGCCCGGCGACGGGCTCCACGGCGGCGAGTGCCTGCAGAGCGGCGAGCCAATCTCCCTCGAGCGAGGCGACCGGGACGTGCACCGGCGGGGAGCCGTTGACGGCGAGGACGCAGCGCCGGCCGCGGGCCGCATGGGTGCGGAGGATCGAGCCGGCCGCGCGCACCTGGACGTCGAAGCTCTCCCCCGCGACGGCGGTCACGTCGGTGTCGAGGGCGACGGCGATCTCGTCGCGCGGCGAGTCCTCGAGCTCCTTGACCATCAGCTGGCCCCGTCGGGCCGTCGAGGCCCAGTGCACCTTGCGCAGCGACTCTCCCTGCTCGTACTCGCGCACCGAGTGGAGATCGAAGCCCGACGGGCGGCGGAGCAGGAGCCTCCGCCCGTCCTGCGCGTGGGCTCCGCTCTCGGAGAAGAGGCCCGTGAGCTCGACGAGGCGGGGATAGACGACGAGCGCGCCGCCGTCGACGACGTCCACCTCGCTTCGGGCGAGCCCGAACGGATCCTCGATCGCGGCGATCGTGCGCTCGGGGACGTAGCGCCCGCGCGGGACTCGCTCGAGCACGTAGGTGCCGCGGTGGAACCGGCCGTCGCGGCGGAGTGGCGTGATCCGCGAGCCCAGACGGAGCATCTCCTCGCGAATCTCGAGCGAGGGTGGCGGGACGGGCGCGCTCGGCTTCGCCTCGATCGTGACCCAGACGTCCTCACCCTCGACGTGGGCGCCGCGACCCGCGCGCCGCCGGATCGTGATCTGCCCCACGGCCAGGCGCACCCAGGCCCGGGCGGCGAGCGGAGCGAGCACGAGCCCTGTCGCTGCCGGGTACAGCACCTTGGCGCCGAAGAGCCACGCAACGGCGTAGGTGAGCAAGCCGAGCGCGAGCGTGAGTTTGCCGCGGCCCGTCACGCGCTACGGCTCAAACGGGAACGGGGGTCTGCTCGACGGCCTCGCCGACGATCTCCGCGGCGGTCAGCCCAGCCGAGCGGGCCTCCGGAGCGAGGATCAGCCGGTGCGCGAGCACGGGCGCGGCGATCGCCTTGACGTCGTCGGGAAGCACGTAGTCGCGGCCCTCCGCGAGCGCTCTGGCCTTGGCGACGCGAAGCAGCGCGATCCCGGAGCGCGGGCTGGCCCCGAGGGCGAGGCGCGAGCTGCCACGGGTGTGGCGGAGGAGCGCCACGACGTAGCGGTTCAGGCTCTCCTCGACGAAGATCGAACGAGCCTCGTCGATCGCTGCGAGGAGCTCCTCCGCGCCGGCGACGGGCGTCAGCGACTCGAGCGGTGGTTCGGTCGTCTGCTCGGCGAGCATCTTCGCCTCTTCCGCGAGCGCCGGATAGCCGAGCGAGAGGCGCATCGTGAAGCGGTCGAGTTGCGCCTCGGGGAGCGGATAGGTGCCTTCGTACTCGATCGGATTCTGGGTCGCGAGCACCATGAAGGGCCGCTCGAGCGGGTGGCTCTCGCCGTCGATCGTGACCTGGATCTCCTGCAT
>DATLXM010000175.1:0-36881 GCA_035575835.1 Gaiellaceae bacterium | reverse complement strand
CGTCTCCCGGAAAAACGGGAAGACGATGCTGCTCGCCGCCTATGCGCTCTGGCGGCTCCTGAATGATGAGGGGCAACCGGAGATTCTGCTCGCGGCGGCATCTGATCGGCAGGCGGGCCGGCTGTTCGAGGCGGTCCTCTCCTATGCGCGCCGGAACCGGGAGCTGCTCGAGCGTCTGCATCTGCGCGAGTACATCGGGGAGATCGCGCGCGTCGACGGTGGCGGAAAGATCCTGCGGATGGCGAGCGACCCGAGCACGTTGCACGGCTACTCGCCGAGCCTCGTTGTCTGCGATGAGCTGCATGCCTGGACGAAGCCGAACCACCGGCGCGCCTGGAGCGCGTTGACGACGGCGGGCGGGGCGCGCCGCTCGACGCAGGTGTTCACGATCACGACCGCCGGTGAGGCGCAGGAGCGGCAGGAGTCGATCCTCGGCCGGCTGATCGACGGGAACGAGGAGCGCGGCGAGCTCGAGCGGACGCCCGGCCTGACCGTGAGCCGCAACCATTCGGCGCGCACTTTGATTCGGAACTATTCGGCACCGACCGCCGATCCCCATGATGTCGCGGCGCTGAAGCTCGCGAACCCCGCCTCCTGGCTCGGCGAGGACTACCTTCTACGGCAGGCCGAGAACCCGGAGCTGACGGACTCGGAGGTGTTGCAGTTTCACGGGTGCGTCTGGGCGGCCGGCGTGAACGCCTGGATCGACCCGGCCGCCTGGACGGCCTGCCACGAGGCCGGGATCGGACCGGAGGCGGGCGCGGACGTGTTCGCCGGCGTCGACATCGGGCTCGTCGACGACACGAGCGCCGTCTCGCTCGCCTGGCTGCTCGACGACGGCCGGATCGGAGTCTCGTCGCACGTCTGGGCCGCCCGCAGGGACGCGACCGCGCATGAGCACGTCTCGGGCGGCGTCATCGACCTGGAGCTGATCGAAGAACACCTACGCGAGCTCGACGGCCGCTACCGGTTGACCGTCGTCTACGACCGCAGGTTCTTCGAGCGCTCCGCGGCGCTCCTTTCCCAACAGGGCTTGAGGGTCGTCGAGCTAACCCAGCACTCGAGCACGATGGCCGACGCGTACGAGAGCTTCCACCAGGCGGTGCTCGGCGGCACGCTCGCCCACCCCGGCGACCCGGTGCTGACCGCGCACACCCTCGCCGCGCAGGCGCAACGAACCGACCGCGGCTGGAAACTTTCCAAGATCCGGCAGAGCCGGAAGATCGACGCGCTCATAGCCGCCGTCATGGCCCACCACATCCTCGTCCAGAACCACGGCGGCACGAGCGTCTACGACGAACGCGGCGTCATCGAGGTTTGACCTCGACGAGCTACTCGAGCGGGCTTTAGCTGAGGCCCCTCTCGAACTGCTCCATCTGTTCCCGTAGGAGCGCCTCCCGCGCCTCGTTCGCCTGCTTGACGGCGTCGCTGAGCCGAAAATCGTCTTCTCCAAACACCCAGTCCCGCCAGGGCTGCGATTCGAGAAAATAGAAGACTGCCGCCGCGCGCTTCTCCTCGTCGCTGACATCGGAGCGGATCAGAGGGTCGCGGCCACGAATCCAGTCGCGCACGCGCCGGGCAGGCACCGCGTGTCCCGGCGCGATCTCAACGAGGGGCGGCGGCTCGAGGCCCGCACCCTCGGGACCTTCAGGGGCGAGGAGCATTACCGGGGGGCAGCCGAGCGCGAGCGCGAGCTCGAGCACATCGTCGACGGGTAGCCGTCTTGCCTCGCCGCGCTCAATCTTCGCGACCTTCGACTGACGCCATCCGTGAATGCCGAGCTCCTCGAGCCGGCGGACGAGATCCTCCTGCGTCCAGCCACGCTTGCGGCGGAAATACCGCACCTGCTCGCCGACAACGTCCCCCGGTTTCCTCGCCACCACGTACCCCCTTTATCTCATTTAGGGATTATCCTAAACTAGATTGGAATATAGCGCAAGTCGCTCCTAGTATCCTCGTTATGGCTACAAATAGTTGCGTCCCGGATACGCTACCGGAACTGCTCACAGTCCGGCAACTCGCCGACTACCTGAGCATTCCGGTCTCGACGATCTACCTCTGGCGATCGAAACGGCAGGGACCGACCGGCTTCCGTGTCGGCAAGCGTCTGGTCTTCCGCGCGGCAGATGTCGCTCGATGGCTCGAGGAGCAGGCCCCGTGAACGACGAAGCGGCCCGCCAAGGCCGCCCCGAACCCAGCACTATCACCTGCAGCCAGCATACCGCCTGGCCCAGATGCGAAGCGTGCGGGCAGCGAGCGCCAACCGGCGAACTTCTCGAGCGTCACCGGCTGCGGCGCTGCGTCGGCCCCGCGCTCGGCCGCCACGTCATCGCGCGACGGCTGACCGCGGCCGAGCGCGCCGAGTTCGTCCGCATGTTGCGGGAGCGGCAGGCGTGAGCGGCAAGCGTTCGCAGGCGACGACGCTCGTCGACCTCGCGCTCGAGACGGCCGACCTGGAGCTGTTCCACACCGCCGACGGTGAAGCGTTCGTGACCCTGCCGGCCGGGACGCATGTTGAGACGTGGCCGCTCCGCGGCGGCCCCGCACGCCGGTGGCTGTCGCGGCTGTTCTTCGAGCGGGAAGCGACCGCTGCCGGATCGCAGGCGATGCAGGACGCGCTCGGCGTGCTCGAAGGTATCGCCGCGTTCCGCGGGGCAGAGCATGACGTACACCTGCGGCTCGCCGAGCACGAAGGTGCGATCTATATCGACCTCGCCGATGAGTACTGGAGAACGGTTCGGATCGACGGTGACGGCTGGGAGATAGTCGCCGACGCGCCGGTGCGGTTCCGGCGGCCCCGTGGGATGCGTCCGCTCCCCTACCCGGTTGCCGGCGGGACGCTCGACGAGCTGCGCGAGTTCGTGAACGTCGACGACGAGCAGTGGCCGCTCCTGGCCGCCTGGACGGTGGCGGCGCTCCGCCCGCGCGGGCCGTTCCCGATCGCCGCCGTCCACGGCGAGCAAGGCTCGGCGAAGTCGACGACGGTGCGTGTGCTGCGCGAGCTGATCGACCCGAACGTCGCTGCGCTCCGGTCGGAGCCACGCGACGGGCGCGACCTGATGATCGCCGCCCGCAACGGCTGGGTGTGCGCGTTCGACAACATGTCCAACCTCTCGCCGTGGCTCTCGGACGCGCTCTGTCGACTATCGACCGGCGGAGGGTTCGCCACCCGAGAGCTGTTCACCGATAGCGACGAGCTCCTGATCGACGTGCAGCGGCCGTGCGCGGTGAACGGGATCGGCGAGCTCGCCACCCGCGGCGACCTGCTCGACCGGGCCGTCGTCCTCTACCTGCCGCGGATCGACCGCTACCGGCCGGAGGACGAGTTCTGGGCGGCGTTCCAGCAGGCCCGACCACGGATCCTCGGGGCGCTCCTCGACGGTGTCTCGGCCGCGCTCGCGAACATCCACGAGATCAAGCTCGACCGGCCGCCGCGGATGGCCGACTTCGCCTACTGGGCGGTGGCGGCCGAGCCGGCGCTCGGCCTCGACGACGGTTCGTTCCTGGACGCCTACAGCACCAACCGAGCGGACGCAACGGCGCTCACCCTGGAGTCGTCACCGGTCACAGAACCCCTGCGGACGATCGCGGAGACAGAGTTCGTCGGCACCGCGACCGAGCTGCTCGCACGGCTGGCCGGACTCGCCGGGGAGGACGTGACCCGCCGGAAGACGTGGCCGGGAAACGCGACCGCGCTCGCAGGAACGCTGCGACGGCTCGCGCCGAACCTACGGGCGATCGGCGTGACCGTCGACTTCAGCCGCGGCACGGGCCGCCGCCGCAGCCGCCTGATCACGATTGGAACGGCAGCGGAATCGAGCGTCCAGACCGTCCGCAGCGTCCGCGATCCGGCCACGTCGGACGCTGCGGACGCTGCGGACGCTGCGGACGCTGATTCCGGGCCTCGTTCCAACGGGAGCACGCCGGCCCACACCACCGAGAACATCGCTGAGGGGACACGGTGAGCGCGCCACACTCGTGCTCGACTTGCCACCGTCCCGTCCGCCGACGCCCGTCGTGACGGATCGGCTGCTCGAGGCGCGGGAGATCGAGTCCCTACTGTCGAAGCCGGGGTCGACGCGGGGCAGGCTGCAACGGCTCGCGTACGAGCTGCTTCTCGAGCACGAGCGCGACGGGATGATCCCGACGAACGGGCGCTTCATCTTCTACGAGCTGGCGCAGCGTGGGCTCGTAGCGAAGGGCTATCGGGACGGTCTGCCGGTCGCGAAAGGGAAGCGGGACGACCGGCAGAACCTCGCGGACGCGTTGATGCGGTTACGAGAGGTGAAGTTGATCCCGTGGTCGTGGATCGAGGACGAGACACGGACGCTGAACCACTGGGACTACGCACCGTCTGTCGCTGAGTATCTGCGCGACCGGCTGGAGCACGCGACTCTGAACCCGTGGGGCGACGAGCCGCCGCCGCTGATCCTGTGCGAGTCCCGCTCCCTGCAAGGCCCGCTGCGCCAGACCGCGTACAAGTACACGTGCGCGATCGCCGCCACGAACGGGCAGGCGGGCGGCTTCCTCCGAACTGACCTACTGCCGTTGTTCGAGGGCGAGCCGCGACGGGTGCTGTACCTCGGCGACCATGATCTCGCCGGGAACGACATCGAGCGCAACACCCGTCGCGTGCTCGAGTACGAGCTGGGGCAGCCGCTCGACTGGGATCGCATCGCGATCACGACGGAGCAGATCGGCAGGTACGACGTCGGCGAACCGATGACGAAGACCGACAAGCGGTACACGGACAGCCGTCCACACTTGGCATGGGAGACTGAGGCGCTCGGGCAGAAGCGGGTAGTCGAGATCGTGGTGGCAGCACTCGACGAGCGTCTGCCGGAGCCACTCGTACACGTTCGAGAACGCGAGCTCGACCAGCGGCAGCAGCTCCGGGCCGAGCTCGAGCGGTGGACGGCGTGAGCGACCGGCTCCTGACCGCGGCCGAGCTCGGGGAGCTGCTCGGTCTCGCCGCCGGGACGATCCTCGACCGGTTCGAGCGTGGCGACCTGCCGGGCTTCCGCCTGTTCGGCAAGAAGGGTGGGCCGGTCCGGTTCCGGGAGTCGGAGATCCTCGAGGCGCTCGACGGGTGGAGGGTGAACGGGCCGGGGGCGGGAGGAGAAGTGTCACCCACCCCTACCGCTCACCCGGCCCGAGGCGTATCGTACGAGTCGTCACCCACCCCTCTACGAGGAGGAACATCATGAACGACACGGACACCACGTCAAGGACGGCGACGATGGCTAGCGGGCTTCGAGTCGTACCGGGATTGCCGCCAATCGAGTCGGCTAAGGCCAGGCTCAACCGCATCCTCTCGGAGCCTTCGTCGGTCTCAGGACTAGAGCGGCTCCAACGGCTGTCTGAGGCGCTGGCCGCCGTCTACCTGACGCCAGAGGAGCCTTCAGGAGGCCGACCGCTGCTGACGCTCGTTCAGGCAGGCGACGATGCCTAGCACCCAGCGCGGCAGCGTCACGAAGCGCGGCACCCGCTGGCTCGTCCGCTACTACGACGAGACCGGCGACAGGAAGGCTCGTGGCGGGTTCGAGACGCGCTCAGCGGCGCTCGAGTGGCTGGACGGCACGCTCGACGGGGTGAACGCGCTCCGACGCGGGGAACGCCCAGCCGCAGCCGACATTCCGACCGTCGCGGTGCTAGTCGAGCGGTTCCTCGCGACGCACGAGGTCGACCAGGCGACGACCGACAAGCTCCGGTACGAGCTCAAGCACGCGACCCGAGCATTCGGCGAGCAACGGATCGACCAGCTACGACCGATGGATCTCGACGCCTGGCGCGGCACCCTGCCCGCGCGGAGCCGTCACCAGCTGTTTCGTTCGTTTCGGCAGGTGCTCGAGCAGGCCGTCACCTGGGGGCTGCTCGAACGGAATCCGACCGACCGGATCCGCAACCGACGGGCGAAGCTCGACGAGGACCGCGAGATCCGCCCCTTCGAGACGTGGGAGGAGGTGGAGGCGATCTCGGCCGAACTGACCCCGATCCACCAGGCCCTGCCGATCTTCCTCGTCGGCACCGGCATGAGGCCCGAGGAGGCGCTCGCCCTCGAATGGAAAGACATCGACAAGACGAACGCGGTCGCAAGCATCGAGCGCGTTCACTCGCAAGGACGAACCAAGCCCTGCATGAAGTCCGATCGGCAGCGGCGACGGGTGCCGCTCCGGGCGAAGGTGCTCGAGGCACTCGAGCAGCATCCGCGGAGGCTCGACTCGCGGCTCGTGTTCCCGGCGAAGGACGGCGACTATCTCAAGCAACAGACGTTCCGGCTACGGCATTGGACACCCGCGCTCCGGGCCGCCGGCGTCGACCATCGAAGCGTCTACACCTGCAGGCACACGTTCGCGAGCTGGGGGATTCGCGCTGGCCTCCAGCTGTTCTACTTGTCGCGGATCATGGGCACGAGCGTGACGCAGATAGACGCGACCTACGGCCACCTTGTGCCGGACTCGGAGGAGTACCTGCGCGGGCTCCTCGACACCTACGACGAAGCGTATGGGCACCGATTGGGCACCGGAACGACGTAACCACGCTGTTTCAAGCGGGAATCGTCAACACGTGGGGGGTGGGGTACAAGCTCGTCGACTGAGTACGATCGAGCCGTGGTCACGACGGGTGCCGTTCTGGGGATCGCCGCCGTCGCGCTCGGGCTCGTGCTGACCCCGGGGCCGAACATGATCTACCTCGTCTCCCGCTCGGTCACGCAGGGGCGGCGCGCGGGCCTGATCTCGCTCCTCGGCGTCGCGGCGGGATTCGGCGTCTACCTCGTCGCAGCGGTTGCGGGGATCGTGACGCTGTTCGCACTCGTCCCGTCCCTCTACACGGCACTCAAGCTCGCCGGTGCGGCCTATCTGCTCTGGCTCGCCTGGCGGACGATTCGGCCAGGAGGGGAGTCGGCGTTCGCGCCGAGAGCGCTGCCCGTCGACCCGCCTCGGCGGCTCTTCGCGATGGGACTCGTGACCAACCTGCTCAATCCGAAGATCGCGATCCTCTATGTCTCACTCCTGCCGCAGTTCGTCGATCCGGAGCGCGGCCACGTCGTCGTGCAGACCCTGCTGCTCGGACTGACCCAGATCGGGATCGCGCTGACCCTGAACACCGTAATCGTGTTGACGGCGGGCTCGCTCGCCGGCTTCCTCGTCCGCCGGCCGGCGTGGCTCCGCGCCCAGCGCTACGTGACCGGGACGATCCTCGCGGGCTTCGCCCTCCGGATCGCGGTCGATCGCGCGCCGGCCGGGCGCTAGAGCAGGGCGCCTTCGAGCCGAAGCAGCTGCTCCTTCAGCTCGAGGCCGCCCGCATAGCCGGTCAGGCTGCCGTTCGAGCCGACGACGCGGTGGCACGGAAGGACGATCGGGAGCGGGTTGCGATTCATCACCGTGCCGACCGCGCGGGCCGCACGAGGCGCGCCGACGCGAGCGGCGAGCGTGCCGTAGGTGGTGGTCTGCCCATACGGAACCGCAGCGAGCTCCCGCAGGACCGAGCGGGCGAACGGGGCCGCCGGACCGAGATCGAACGCGAGCTCGAAGCCCTCGCGCCGACCCTCGAAGTACTCGTCGAGCTGCCGGTGAGCATCGTCCACCGACGCACGCGAGCGGAGGACGCGCGGGCCGAATGAACGGGCGAGCTGGTCGAGCTGCTCCTCGAGATCGGGCCGGAACCAGATCCGGCAGAGCCCACGCTCGGTCGCGGCGACGAGCAGCGGCCCGATCGGCGAGTCGACGACGTCGAAGCCAACGTCGAGGAGGCCGGTAGTCGCGGCTGCGGCCCGGAAGCGGTCGTCGAGGTCGGTGCTCACCGTCATGTTCTTCCTCCCGATGCGGATCCTGTCTGGGCGCGCAGGCGGCGAATCCCCGAAGAGGCGGCCTGGCGGGCGGCCTCCGGGCTCGACCCGAGCGCGGTCGCGATGTCGTCGTAGGCGAGGTCGTAGGCGTAACGGAGGACGACGGCCGCGCGCTCGGTGGGCGGGAGCCCGTCCGCGAGGTGCTCGATCTGCGCGTAGGCGGGCCGACCGTCGACCACCGGTAGCTCCGGCAGCTCGTGCGCCGCCGGGCGGGTGCGCCGACCGGTGTCGATCGCGACCCGGGCTGCGATCGTCAGCACCCAGGCCCGGAGGTGGTCGCCGTGCTCGAGCCGATCGTAGGCGCGGAGCGCGCGAAGGAACGTCTCCTGGAACGCGTCCTCGGCGGCGTCGCGTGCCATCCGCCTGCAGAGGAAGCCGAAGACGATCTCGCGCTGCTCGAGGTAGAAGCGCTCGAACGGAGGAATCGTCGTCACCGCGGTCATCATCACCTACAACGGCGCCACGCCCGCATCTGTGAGAGTGAGCCCGTGCAGGTGGCGGTGGTCGGCCATGTCGAGTGGGTCGAGTTCGCGCGGGTCGAGGCGATGCCACGACCGGGCGGAATCGCCCACGCCTCGGAAACCTGGTCGCAGGCGGGCGGCGGCGGCGCGGTCGCCGCGCTTCAGCTCGCCCGGCTCGGTGCGGACGTGTCTCTCTACACCGCGTTCGGAGACGACGAACTCGGCCGCCGCGCCCACGCGGAGCTCGCCGCGACCGGAGTCCGTGTTCACGCCGCGTTCCGACCGCAGGAACAGAGGCGGGCTTTCTGCCACATCGAGGAGCACGGCGAGCGGACGATCACGGTGCTCGGCGGGAAGCTTCGCCCCCACGGATCCGACGGCGAGCTTCCCTGGGAGGAGCTGACGAGCGCGGCCGCGGTCTACTTCGTCAGCGGCGACGGCGGTGCCCTCCGCCGGGCCCGGGAGGCGCCGATCCTCGTCGCGACGGCGCGTGAGCTCCCGACCCTGCGCGGGAGCGGAATCGGGCTCGACGCTCTCGTCGGGAGCGGGGAGGACGAGGGCGAGAGATATCAGCCGGGCGAGCTCGAGCCGGTCCCGGAACTCGTGGTCACGACCGCCGGCGCTCTCGGTGGCTGGGCGCAGCCGGGCGGCCCCTACGTCGCGGCACCGGCTCCGGCCGAGACCAAGGACTCCTACGGCTGCGGCGACTGCTTCGCGGCCGGCCTCACCTACGGCCTCGCGCTCGGCCTCGAGACCGCGGACGCACTCGCACTCGCGGCGCGCTGCGGCGCGGGCGCGCTCACCGGTTGCGGCGTGCACGCCGCAACCATTCGGGCCTAGTCGATCCGTCTCCGAGCGGCGACGGGGACTGTCCCTGTCGCGTTCGCGTGACAGCTCTCGCTCGCCCCCGAAAGGGTGATTCGAGTGGACAAGTGGGTGGTGGTGGTTTAGAGTGGGGGAAAGTGGGAGACGAAAGCGGAGTGAGCACATGTTCTTTGGCGCCTACGAGCACACGATCGACGACAAGAACCGGCTCACCCTGCCGGCCCGCTTTCGCGATGCGCTCGCCGACGGGGTCGTGCTCACGCGAGGTCTCGACGAGTGCCTCGACGTCTTCGCCCGCGCGGACTGGAACGCCCTCGTCGAGGCGCGACTGGCACCGCTCGATCCGTTCTCGAAGGAGGCGCGCGAGTTGAAGCGCTTCTTCTTCGCTGCAGCAGCAGACGCAGAGCCCGACAAGCAGGGCCGCGTCCTCGTTCCGCAGGCGCTCGCGAGCCATGCGCACCTGGCGCGCGAGGTCGTCGTCGCCGGCGTCCACGACCGCCTCGAGATCTGGGACCGCATGTCCTGGGCCGCACACGTCACCAAGGTCGAAGGGAGCGCAGAAGATGTTGCCGAGCGTCTTGCAGACAAGCGCGTCTGACCACGTCCCGGTTCTCGCGGAGGAGGTGCGCGAGCTCCTCGCCGTGCAGCCGGGCGAGACCGTCGTCGACGGGACCTTCGGTGCGGGCGGCCACTCGCGGCTGCTCGCCGCGGAGCTGGGCGGCGAAGGGAAGCTGATCGCGATCGACCGCGACCCGTCCGTCCGCCAGTACTTCGACCGGTTCAAGGCTTCGACTGGTGTCCAGGCGCGGTTGCTTCGCGGCGAGTTCTCGCTCGTCCTCTCGCAGCTCGCCGCCAACGACGTCCAGGCCGACGCGATCCTGCTCGACCTGGGGGTCTCCTCGATGCAGCTCGACCGGCCCGAGCGCGGCTTCTCGTACGCAGCGGACGCGCCGCTCGACATGCGGATGGACAGCTCCGCCGATCTCTCCGCACGCGATCTCGTCAACGAGGCCGACGAGCGCGAACTGACCCTGATCTTCCGGCGCTTCGGCGAGGAGCGCTACGCCCGCCCGATCGCCCGCTCGATCGTCCGCCGCCGGGTCGAGCGCCCATTCGAGCGGACGAGCGACCTCGCGGAGACGATCAAGCACGCGATCCCGACCCCCGCACGGTTCGGTGAGGGTCACCCCGCGAAGCGCGTCTTCCAGGCACTCCGGATCGCGGTCAACGACGAGCTCGGCGCTCTCGAGGCCTCGCTCCCGGCGGCGATGAGGATGCTCCGCCCCGGCGGCCGGCTCGCCGTGATCAGCTTCCACTCGCTCGAGGACCGGATCGTCAAGCAGTACATCCGCGAGCAGGCCAAGGGCTGCACGTGCCCGCCCGACTTCCCGATCTGCGCCTGCGGCAAGGAGCCCGTCCTCCGCGACCTGACCCGCCGGCCCGTGCGGCCCGGCGCACGCGAGCTCGAGCAGAATCCGCGCTCGTCCTCGGCCAAGCTCCGCGCGGCGGTGAAGGCATGAGGCGCAGGCTCGACGGAGCCGCCCTGAGCGGAGGTGTCGGCTCCGCCGACACCGGAGCGGAAACATGAGCAGCTGGGCGACAGCGCGCTCCGAGACGCCGGCGCTTCCCCGGCGCCGCCGACCCGTTGCGGCCCCTGTGCTTCCGCTCCCGCTCCCGCGGGCCTGGGGGGGCACTCTCTGGATCGTCGTCCTCGGCGTCTTCCTCGCGGGCGTCGTCGCCGTGAACGTGGCCGTGCTGCAGCTTAACGTCCGGATCGACGGGCTCGGCCGCGAGCGGATCCAGCTCAAGGCCGACACCGCGCGCCTCAGCTCGCAGCTCTCGAGCGCTGGCGCCGCGGCCAGGATCGAGACGGATGCGAAGAAGCGGCTAGGACTCGTCCAGGCCGACGCGAACTCCACGTCATACGTGCAGCTCGCGCCCACCCGGAAGTGACCGCCCGCACCTCGAACCGCCGGATCCGGCTGCTCCTCGGGCTGTTCGTCCTCGTCTTCGCCGGAACGCTCGCCCGCGCCGTCTGGCTCCAGGGGGTCCAGGCCGCGCGGCTCGACCGGCTCGCCGTCAAGCAGCAGGTGGTGACCACGGCCATCCCCGCCGGCCGGGGAACGATCTTCGACCGGACGGGCAGGCCGCTGGCGATCGGCCAGCAGGCGACCACGGTGTATGCCGATCCCCGGCTCGTCAAGGAGCCGCGGCGGGTCGCGATCGCGGCTGCCCGCACCCTCGGCGTCGATCCGAACGAGCTTCTGCCGCTGCTCTCCGATCGAAAGCGCCGCTTCGTCTACGTGGCGCGCAAGGCCGACCCGACGAGCGCGGAGACGCTCGAGAAACAGGAGTTCGACGGCCTCGGCTTCTACGCGGAGGAGTTGCGCACCTATCCCCAGCGCACCGTCGCCGCGCACGTGCTCGGGTTCGCCGACGTCGACAACAAGGGCCTCGAGGGCCTGGAGCGCTCGTTCGACCGCGTCCTCGTCGGAACACCCGGCAGCGAGACCGTCGTCAAGGACGCCCTGGGGCGCGCGGTCGACGTTCTCGCGACCAGCGAGGAGCGTGCCGGCACGAACGTCTTCCTGACCCTCGACGCGGGGATCCAGGCGAACGCGGAGAACGTCCTGCGCGAGACGGTGAAAGAGACCGGGGCGATCGGGGGAACGGCGATCGTGCTGGATCCGCTTTCCGGAGCGGTGCTGGCGATGGCGAACACGCCGACGTTCGACGCGAATCGGTTCGGCGCGGCGGCACCCGCCCGTCGCCGCAACCGCGCAGTGACCGATACGTACGAGCCCGGGTCGACGTTCAAGGCGGTCACGATCGCCGGAGCGCTGTCCGAAGGGATCGTCGCCCCGACGACGGCGTTCACGCTGGACGATTCGATCCAGGTCGCAGACAGGGTGATCAGGGAGCACGCTCCCCGCCCGACTCAGCGGATGACCGTGTCGCAGATCATCTCCCAGTCGTCGAACGTCGGCACGATCACGGTCGCGGAGCGGCTCGGCGAGGAGGGCGTCAAGAAGTGGATCGACCGCTTCGGCTTCGGCAAGGCGACCGGCGTCGACGTCGCGGGCGAGTCGAGCGGGATCCTTCCCGGGTACTGGTCCGGTTCGACGATCGGGAACGTCCCGATCGGCCAGGGAATCGCCGTGACCGGGCTGCAGATGGCAGCGGCCTATTCGGCGATCGCGAACGGAGGCGTCTGGCGTCGGCCACACCTCGTCGGCCGCGTCGGCGCCGACCCGTACCGGCCGCCGGCAGGGCGGCGCGTGATCTCGAAGGTCGTGTCCGCCCAGATGATGGCGATGCTGCGCGGGGTCGTCGACGCCGAGGGGGGAACCGGGACGGCGGCCTCGGTGGCGGGGTACACCGTCGCGGGGAAGACGGGAACTGCGTCGAAGCCGATTCCGGGCGGATACTCGACGTCCAAGTACGTCGCCTCGTTCGTCGGGATCGTGCCGGCGAAGGTGCCGCGACTCGTAGTCCTCGTCTCGATCGACGAGCCGAGGACGTCGATCTACGGAGGCGTCGTCGCCGCGCCCGCGTTCTCGAAGATCGCGCAGTTCGCCCTCCAGGAGCTCGAAGTGGAACCCGACGACCTGACTCCCCGGTAGCGTTCCGCCAGGAATGGAGCTCGAGCGCCTGATCGCCGCGCTCGCGCCGGAAGCGGTGCTGGGCCCGGCTGCAGTCAAGGTGCGGGATCTCGCCTACGACGCGCGCGCGGTCACGCCCGGAGCGGCGTTCTTCTGCGTTCCCGGCTCCACGCGCGACGGGCACGACTTCGCGGCGGAGGCCGTGCTGAACGGCGCCGTCGCGCTCGTCGTCGAGCACGCCGTGGATCCGGCCGTCCCACAGCTCGTCGTCCCGGACGCGCGTGCGGCGATGGCGACCGCGGCGGACATCTTCTTCGGCGAGCCCACGCGCGAGCTCGAGGTCGCCGGCGTGACCGGGACGAACGGGAAGACGACGACGGCGTTCCTCCTTCACTCCGTGCTCCAGGCCGCCGACCGGAGACCGGGCCTTCTCGGCACGATCGAGAGCCGCGTCGGCGGCGAGAGGCGTCCCGTCGTCCGGACGACCCCGGAGGCGATCGACCTCCAGCGCACGTTCCGCGAGATGCTCGACGCGGGCGAAGGGAGCGTCGCGCTCGAGGCCTCGTCCCACGCTTCGCACCTGCATCGCCTCGATCGCGTCCGCTTCGACGCGCTCGTCTTCACGAACCTGACCCAGGATCACCTCGACTTCCACGAGACGATGGACGAGTACTTTCGGGCGAAGCGGCGACTCTTCGTCGGCGCGGCACCGCCTCCGGCAGCGGTCAACGTCGGAGACGAGTGGGGAAGGATCCTGGCCGAGGAGCTCTCCGACGTGAAACGCGCGCCGCTCGTCACGTTCGGCTTCGCCGACGACGCCGAGATTCGCCCCGACGGGCTCGAGCTCGACGCGTCCGGCGCCCGGTTCACGGCGGGCGGAATCGACGTCCGAACCCGGCTGCGCGGCCGCTTCAACGTCGAGAACGTCCTCGGCGTCGTCGCCGCAGGGATCCTCCTCGACATCGACGAGGAGGAGATCGCGGCCGGGATCGAGGCGCTCGAGGGAGTGCCGGGGCGCTTCGAGGCCGTCGACGAAGGCCAGCCGTTCGCGGTGATCGTCGACTACGCCCATACCCCGGACTCGCTCGACAACGTCCTCCGGACTGCTCGCGACCTCGCGCAGGGACGCGTCCTGGTCGTCTTCGGGGCCGGTGGCGACCGCGACCGCGGCAAGCGTCCGCTGATGGGTAAGGTCGCCGTCGATCGCGCAGATGTCGTCGTCGTGACGTCGGACAATCCCCGCAGCGAGGAGCCGCTCGCGATCATCCAGGACATCCTTCAGGGCGCCGGTCTCGGCGCGGAGATCGACCCCGACCGCCGCTCCGCGATCGCGCGCACGCTTGCACTCGCAGAAGAAGGCGATGTCGTCGTGATCGCGGGGAAGGGGCACGAGTTGGGGCAGGAGATCGACGGCGAGAAGCTCCCGTTCGACGACCGCGAGGTCGCACGCGAGGTGCTGCGCCAAGTGGAGTCCAGTCGGTGATCCCGCTCGCGCTCGAGGAGTTGCGCGGCCTCGGCACGCTCGACGGCGATGGTGAGCTCACCGGCCTGACGATCGACTCTCGCTCCGCCGGGCCCGGCGACCTCTTCGTCGCGGTTCGCGGTGGCCGCGCCTTCGTCGCGGCCGCGCGAGAGCAGGGCGCCGTCACGCTCGTCCCGGACGACGAGCACGTCGCGCTCGCCGCGATCGGCCGGCTGATCCGCTCGCGCACTGCTGCCCGCATCGTCGGCATCAGCGGCTCGACGGGCAAGACCTCGACCAAGGACATCCTCGCCGCCCTCTGCGCCCCCGTCGCCCGCACCGTTGCGACCCGGGCGAGCGAGAACGCTGAGCTCGGGGTGCCGCTCACGCTCGGCCGGATCGAGCCCGACACGGAGCTCTGCCTCGTCGAGATGGGGATGCGCGGAGTCGGCCAGATCGCCGAGCTCTGCGAGATTGCCCGCCCGGACCTGGCGGTGCTCACCGCGATCGGCCCGGTGCACCTCGAGCTCGTCGGCTCGGTCGACGGTGTCGCGCGCTCGAAGGCCGAGCTCGTGGACGCTCTTCCGGAAGGCGGGATCGCAATCGTCCCACGCTCGGCCGAGCTCGAGCCCTACCTTCGTGACGACATCGAGATCCGGCGCGTCGGTGAGGTCGACGTCCTGTTAGTCGAGGATGGCGCCGAGATCGCGTTCGGGGGCGGCCGAATCCGCTTCCCACTCACCTCGCGCCACCAGGCCCAGAACGCGCTCACTGCGCTGAGCGCCTACGACGCCCTCGGCCTGCCGTTCGACCGGCTCCAGGAGGCCGCCGCGACGGTCGAGCTCTCGCGCTGGCGCGGTGAGGAGCTGCCGTTGCTCGGCGGAGGGGTCGTGATCAACGACGCGTACAACGCCAATCCGACTTCGATGCGGGCAGCGCTCGAGCACCTCGCCGGACGCGAAGGACGCAAGCTTGCGATCCTCGGCGGGATGGCCGAGTTGGGCGACCACGCGGAGCGCTACCACCGGGAGATCGGTGAGCTCGCCCACGAGCTCGGGATCGAGGTCGTGGCGGTCGGCGAGCTGGCGCGGCTCTACGGCGCGGAGACCTGGGTCGCGGATGCCGCGAGTGCGACGGCCGTCGCCCGAGAGCGGGCTCGCCCGGGTGACCTCGTGCTCGTCAAGGCCTCGCGCGCGCTCGCGCTCGAAGGGGTGGCGCCCGCGCTCGCGAACGGTCAAAGCTAATGGTTCGCGTCCTGATCGCCGGCCTGATCGCGATGGTGATCGCGATCGTGATCGGCCCCAAGTTCATCGAGTTCCTGCGCCGCAACGAGATCGGGCAGCCGATCCGCGAGGAGCTCCGTGCCGGTCACGCCGTCAAGCAGGGCACCCCGGTGATGGGCGGGCTCCTGATCCTGCTCTGCGCGCTCGTCCCGTTCCTCGTCCTCTCGAGCTACACGCTGCCCGCGCTCACCGTCCTCTTCGTCACCGTCGGCTGCGGCGCGATCGGCTTCCTCGACGACTTCATCAAGGTCCGCCACCGCCGCTCGCTCGGGCTGTCAGGCCGGTACAAGCTTGCGCTCCTGGCCGTGATCACGGCCGTCGTCGGATTCGCGGTTCACGCGCAGGACCGGATCGGCACCTCGATCTACATCCCGATCGCCGACGTCGATCTGCCGCTCTCCTACGCGTTCTATCCCTTCCTCTTCCTCGTGATCGCGGGCGCGGCGAACGGGGTCAACCTGACCGATGGGCTCGACGGGCTCGCAGCGGGGACGACGATCATCGCCCTGCTCACGTTTCTCTCGATCAACACGATCGCCTATATCCGCTCGGGCCCCGTGACCGAGCGCGCCGAGTTCCAGCTCGACCTCTCGATCCTCGCGGCCGCGCTGATCGGAGGCACGATCGGGTTCCTCTGGTACAACTGCTTCCCCGCCGAGGTCTTCATGGGCGACACCGGCTCGTTCGCGCTCGGGGGAGCGCTCGCCGGCTTCGCGATCGTGACCGGGACCGAGGCGCTGCTGCTCCTGATCGGCGGGATCTTCGTCGTCAACGCGCTCTCGGTGATGATCCAGGTGCTCTCGTTCAAGTACACCGGCAAGCGGGTCTTCCTGATCGCGCCGCTCCAGCATCACTTCGAGATGAAAGCCTGGTCCGAGACGAAGATCATGGTTCGCTTCTGGATCGTGGCCGCGATCCTCTGCGCCTGCGGGTTCGTCCTCTACTACCGCTACTACCTTCAGTTCAGGCAATGAACAAGGTGCTCGTCGTGGGGCTCGCGCGCTCGGGGCTCGCGGCGCAGGCGGCCCTCGAGCGAGACGGCGTCGAGGTGGTGGTCGCCGACCGGACGCTCGGGAACGACGCGGATCTCTCCCTCCTCGAGGGCGTCGACGCGCTCGTCAAGAGCCCGGGAGTGCCGGGCGGGTCGGCGCTGCCGACAGCTGCCCGCGAGCGGGGGATCCCCGTCTGGTCGGAGGTCGAGCTCGGGGCGCGCCTCCTCGACAACCCACTCGTCGCGGTCACGGGCACGAACGGGAAGACGACGACCAGCGAGCTCCTAGGGCACATCCTCGGTGCGCCCGTCGCGGGCAACGTGGGGCGGGCGCTGACCTCGCTCGTCGGCGCAGTCGACCCGGCGGCGACGATCGTCCTCGAGGTCTCGAGCTTCCAGCTCGAAGACGTGGACGAGCTGGCGCCGAAGGTGGCGCTCCTCCTCAATCTCGAGCCGGATCACCTCGATCGGCACGGCTCCTTCGAGGCCTACCGAGCGGCGAAGCTGCGCGTGTTCGAGCACGCGGAGACCGCGGTCGTGCCTCGCGGGTTCGGGCCGATTCCGGGCAACGGCGAGCGGGTCGAATTCGCCGGCGACGACCCGCTGCCCGCGGAGCCGCTGATCCCCGGCGCGCACAATCGGGAGAACGCGGCCGCCGCGACGGCCGTGGCCCGGGCGCTCGGGGTCGACGACGAGACGATCGCCGAGGCCCTTCGCACCTTCCCGGGCGTCCCGCACCGGCTCGAGCTCGTCGCCGAGCTCGCTGGTGTCCGTTTCGTCAACGACTCGAAGGCCACGAACACCGCGGCCGCCCGGCGCGCGCTCAGCGCCTACGACGCGCCGCTCCACCTGATCCTCGGCGGCTCGCTCAAGGGCGAGCGCTTCGAGGAGTTCGCCGAGGACGTGAGCCGCGCGAACGTCCTCGGCGCCTACCTGATCGGAGAGGCGGTCGAGCCGCTCTCGGCCGACCTCGGCGCCGCCGGGGTGCCGTTCCTGATCTCGACCACGCTCGAGCGAGCGGTCGCCGAGGCCGCTGCCGCGGCGCGGCCGGGCGAGATCGTCCTCCTTTCGCCGGCGTGTGCGAGCTACGACCAGTTCAGTGACTTCGAGCATCGCGGAGAGGAGTTCAGGAGGCTCGTCCAGAACCTTTCCCGGTGAAGGGAAACCCGTGAAGCAGGGCCAGCTCGCCCAGCGCGTCCTCGTCCTCGTGACGCTGAGCCTCGTCGCCTTCGGCCTCGTGATGGTTTACAGCGCCACGTCGGCTGCGGCGGCGATCGGAAACGGCGACCCGATGACCTATCTGAAGCGCCAGCTGATCTATGCGGCCGTGGGGATCGCGCTGATGATCGCGGCGTCCAGGTTCGACAACCGGCGGACCCGCGCGTTCGCGCCGCCGCTCGTTCTCGCCGCGCTCGGCCTCTGCGTCGCGGTGATCGTCGTCGGTCCGGAGATCAACGGCGCGAAGCGCTGGCTCCCGCTGGGCCCCGCGTCCTTCCAGCCGTCCGAGCTCGCAAAGCTCGCGCTCCTGCTCTGGGCCGCCGGATATCTCGCCCGCAAGGGTGCGCCGCGCACGCTCGGCGAACTGTGGCGACCCGTGGGCCTCCTCACGTGCGTGTTCTGCGGCCTGATCATCTTCCAGCCCGACCTCGGGACGACGATCGCGCTCGTGCTGATGCTCGCCGGAATGCTCGTCGTCGCAGGCGTTCCGACGGGTACTCTCGCCGCGGCCGGCGGGATCGCCGTCACCGCGGGGATCGCCGCTATCTGGATCGAGCCCTACCGGCGAGCGCGGGTCTTCAGCTTCCTCGACCCGTGGCAGGACGCGCAGGGGGCGGGGTTCCAGAACGTCCAGGCGATCATCGGGATCGGCTCGGGTGGCCTGACCGGCGAGGGGCTCGGGCACGGAATCCAGAAGATCAACTACCTCCCCGAGGCCCACACCGACATGATTTTCGCGATCATCGGGGAGGAGCTCGGCCTCCTCGGCACCACCGCGGTGATCGCCGCCTTCGCCGCGTTCGCCTTCGCCGGCTTCACGGTGGCGCTCTCGTGCCGCGATCCGTTCGGCAAGCTCGTCGCCTCGGGGATCACCTCGCTCGTCTGTGGGCAGGCCGCGGTCAACCTCGCTGCGGTGCTCGGAATCGCGCCGTTGACCGGAATTCCGCTCCCGTTCGTCTCCTACGGCGGCTCGAGCCTCGTGGTCCTGCTCGCCTCGGTCGGGATCCTCCTTAACATCGCGGTCGATGAGCGCGCTCCCCAGAGACATTCGAAGCGGGAAGCTGCGGTGCCTGATCGCGGCCGGCGGAACAGCCGGGCACGTGCTCCCGTCGCTCGCCGTGGCGGAAGCCCTGCGGGAGCGCGGGGTCGAAGTGACGTTCGCCGGGTCGCCGGATCGCGTCGAGGCTGAGCTCGTCCCCGCCCACGGGTACGAGTTCGACCCCTTTCGCATCTCGGGCTTTCCGCGCCGGCCCTCGGTCGCGCTCCTCCGCTCGCTCAGGCTCGCCGGCAGCGCCCCACGAGCCTGCGCCCGGATCCTCCGCAAGCGCCGGCCCCACGTCGTGCTCGGCGGCGGCGGTTACGTCGCAGGCCCGATGGTCTACGCCGCCTGGCGGCAACGAATCCCCGCTGCGCTGACCGAGGCCGACGCGCACCTCGGGCTCGCGAACCGCCTCGCCGTCCCGTTCGCCCGGCGTGTCTTCCTCGCCTACGAGATTCCCGGGCGAAGCGGTGGCAAGTACAGCGTCACGGGACGCCCGGTGCCGACGGCGCATCGAGACGCGACTCAGGCCGAGGGCCGCGAGCGCTTCGGTCTTCCAGCCAATGGGCCGGTACTCGCGTTCTTTGGCGCCCTCGCCGGTGCCCGGAGCCTGAACGACTTCGCGGTCGACACCTACGCCGCGGCCGGCCCGGCCGTCCTCCACATCTCCGGCCGGCGCGACTACGACCGTCTGCGCCCGCTCGTCGAGCGGGACGCGTATGCCCTCGTCGCTTCCACCGACGAGTTCGGGGCTGCGCTGGCCGCCGCCGACCTCGCTGTCTCCAGGGCGGGCGGAACGGTGTGGGAGCTGGCTGCCGCCGGGACTCCGTCGATCCTCGTTCCCTACCCCTTCGCGACCGCCGACCACCAGACGCTGAATGCGCGCCACTTCGAACGCGGCGGCGGCGCGATCGTCGTCCCCGAGCCGGAACTCGACACCGTGCCCGCGCTCGTTGCCGAGCTGCTGGCCGACCCGGCTCGACTCCGCTCGATGCGGGCGGCCATGCTCGAGATGGCCCGGCCCGGGGCCGCGGCCGAGATCGCGGAGGAGCTGATCGCGCTTGGCAGCCGCTGACCGGCTCGACGGCCGGCGGATTTGGTTCGTCGGGATCGGTGGCGCCGGCCTCTCCTCGTACGCCTTCCTCGCACGCGCCCACGGGGCGGAGGTCGGTGGCTGGGATCGGGTCGAGACGCCGTACCTGCGAGGTCTCGCGGGTATCGAACTCGCGATCGCTCCGGAACCCGTCGTTCCCGCAGGCTGGGAGGTCGTCGTTTCGACCGCGTACGCCGACCAGGTCGAAGGCGTCCCGCGCGCCCAGTTCCTCGCCGAGCTCGTGACCCTTCAACCCGCGATCGTCGTCTCGGGCGCGCACGGCAAGACGACGACGAGCGGGATGATCACCTTCGTCCTCGCTGAGCTCGGCCTCGATCCCGCCTGGCTGATCGGAGGGGAGATTCCGCAGCTCGGAGGCAACGCCGGTGCGGGGGAGGGCTGGCTCGTGGTCGAGGGCGACGAGTCCGACCGGACGATCGAGCGGCTGCGTCCGGAAATCGCCGTCGTGACGAACATCGAGCTCGACCACCACGCGACCTTCGCGTCCGCGGCCGAAATCGAGGAGCTCTTCGAGCGCTGGCTCGCGCAGGTACCGCAGGTCGTGCGGGGATGGGAGCTCGAGCCCACCGCGCTCGAGCTCGCAGTTCCGGGCGAGCACAATCGCCGCAACGCCGCCGCGGCGCTCGCCGCCCTCGAGCTCGCCGGGGTCGCGCGTGCCGACGCCGAACCGGTGCTCGCGCGCTTTCGCGGCGCCGGGCGCCGCTTCGAGGTGATCGGCGAGCGGGACGGCGTCACCGTGGTCGACGACTACGCACACCACCCTTCCGAGATCGCGGCCACGATCGCGGCGGCGCGCGAACGGACGGACGGCCGCGTCCTCGTTCTCTTCCAGCCCCACCTCTACTCGCGAACCCGGAACCTGGCGCACGAGTTCGGCAATGCGCTCTCGGCGGCGGACGCCGTCTGCGTGACCGAGATCTACCGTGCCCGCGAGGAGCCGGTCGCCGGGGTCGGCGGACGGCTCGTTCTCGACGCACTGGATTCCGGCGTCCGGGCCGGATGGACACCCACCGTCGAGCAGGGCGCCAGCCTGATTCGGCGCTGGGCTCGACCGGGAGACCTCGTGCTCACGCTCGGCGCGGGCGACGTCGACGCGGCGGCGCGCCGACTCGTGGAGCGTTCGTGATCCAGGTCGAGGAGGGATTCTCGCTCGCCCGGCTGACGACGATCGGGACGGGCGGCCCCGCACGGGGGTTCGCCCGCCCGGAAACCCTCCCCGAGCTCAACGAGGCGCTCGCATGGGCGCAGGAGCGTGGGCTCGCCGTGGCGACGGTGGGGCTCGGCTCGAACCTGCTCGCCGCCGACGAGGGCGTGGACGCACTCGTGCTCCGGCTCGGCGGGGAGCTCGCGGCGGTGACGAGCGAAGGCACGCTCCTCACCGCGGGTGGCGGCGCGACGAACGCGGTTTGTCTCCATCACGCCCGGAGCGAGGGGCTCGGGGGGCTCGAGTTCGCGTGCGCGATCCCCGGCACCGCCGGCGGGGGAGTCTGGATGAACGCCGGGGCGTACGGGCACGACTGGTCGGAGATCCTCGTGCGAGCGCTCGTCGTCTCCGCCGAGGGCGAGACCTGGGTGACGCCTGAGGAGCTCGGCCTCTCCTACAGGCACTCGAATCTCCAGCACGGCCAGGTCGTCGCCCGGGTCGAGTACCAGCTCCGGCCGCGGGCTCCCGCGGAGATCAAGGCGGAGGTCAGCGAT
This sequence comes from Gaiellaceae bacterium, assembly GCA_035575835.1. GTDB lineage: Bacteria > Actinomycetota > Thermoleophilia > Gaiellales > Gaiellaceae > Gaiellasilicea. Next base: position 15,339 of record DATLXM010000175.1, on the reverse strand, counting down.
CTGATCTCCCGGCGAAAGGCGACCCAGCCGACGAACAAGCGCACCTTCGGGAGCGTCTTCAAGAACCCCGATCACGAGCTCGGGGCCGGCCGGATGCTCGAGTCCTGCGGGCTGAAGGGTCACCGGATCGGCGGCGCTCTGATCTCGCCCATGCATGCCAACTTCATCGAGAACGCGGGCGGCGGGACGACGGCGGAGGCGCTCGAATTGATGGGCGAGGCCCAACGGCGGGCACGCGAGCGATTCGGTGTCGAGCTCCGGCACGAGGTCGAGCTCCTGGGCGCGATCGAGTTACCCGCGTAGGAAGCCTCGCTGCGACGGCGAACTCGCCCTCGTGGCCGTCAAGGGAGCACGGGGTCGCTCGCGTCCGCGGGCTCGGGTGGTGAGCGCCGTCGCGCCGCTCGCGGATCGCGAGGGCGGCGAGGGACTCTCGCGGTTCGCTCCGTCCGGCCGCTCTCTCGCCGTTGGAATTGCCCTGCTCGTCGTCGCCGCGGGGGCGTATGCGCTCGCAAGAACGACCTCTGCATTCGCGGTTCGGGAGGTCACCGTCTCCGGCGCTCCCGCACACGTCGCCGTCCAGGTCCGCGAGGTGCTGGCGGAGGCACGCGGCACCAGCCTGCTCGCCGTCGATCTCGACCGGCTCGAGCAGGCGGTCGAGGCCGTTCCGACCGTCGCCGCCGTCTCCTTCGACCGGGGCTTCCCACACACCCTGACGGCGTCGGTCGTGCCCGAGCGGCCCGTCGCAGTCCTCCGCCGCGGCTCGGAATCCTGGCTCGTGGCCGCAAGCGGCCGCGTGGTCGCGCCGCTCGAACGGGGAGCCCGCGCCGGGTTGCCTCGGATCTGGATCGTGCGCGCCGACGACGTGCGGCTCGGCGATCCCGTCGTCGGGGACGTCAGGCGCGCCGTCCGCGCTGTCGCCCCCCTCGTTCGCCGACCCCTGCCCGGTCGGGTCACTGCCGTCCGCGCGACCGAGACGGAGCTGACGCTGATCCTCCGGGCCGGCTTCGAGCTCCGGCTCGGCGACGAGTCCGACAGAGTCCTGAAGTTGGAGGTGGCACGCCGGATCCTGCCCTCGATCCTGGAGGGCCTGGGCTACCTCGACGTCAGCGTCCCCGAGCGTCCCGTCGCCTCGACAACCCTCGACCCTCAGGTCGAGGTCGAGACTCAACCCTCGACGTTACCCTGAGGTTGGCGTTGACAGGCCGAACAAGGAGACGTACCCTCCACGCGGAACAGTACGCTCCACGCCTATTATTCTCACCTAGAGCTTCAGGTCGAGCAACCTCGAGAGAACTGACGGAGCCCCCCACATGAGAGACGCATCCGGCAACTACCTGGCCGTGATCAAGGTCGTCGGAGTCGGCGGCGGCGGCACGAACGCCGTCAACCGCATGGTCGACGCGGGCGTCGGCGGTGTCGAGTTCATCGCCGTCAACACCGACGCCCAGGCGCTCCTGATGGCGGAGGCGGACGTCAAGATCCACATCGGCTCGAAGGCGACCCGGGGCCTCGGCGCCGGCGCCGATCCGAATGTCGGTCAGGCGGCCGCGCAGGAGTCGCGCGACGAGCTGAAGGAGGCGCTCAAGGGCGCCGACATGATCTTCGTCACCGCGGGGGAGGGCGGCGGCACCGGCACCGGGGCCGCGCCGATCGTCGCCGAGCTGGGTCGGGAGCTCGAAGCGCTCACCGTCGGCGTCGTCACGAAGCCGTTCGCGTTCGAGGGCCGCACCCGCCTGAGCCAGGCCGAGCAGGGGATCCAGAACTTGCGCGACCGGGTCGACACCCTGATCGTGATCGAGAACGACCGGCTCTTGCAGGTCGTGGAGAAGCGGACGCCGGTGACCGAGGCCTTCCGGATCGCAGACGACATCCTCCGCCAGGGCGTCCAGGGGATCACCGACCTGATCACTGTGCCCGGAGTCGTCAACCTCGACTTCGCAGACGTCCGCACGATCATGCGTGACGCCGGCTCGGCCCTGATGGGGATCGGGAGCGCCTCGGGCGAGAACCGCGCCGCCGAGGCCGCGCGCACCGCCGTCTCCTCGCCTCTTCTCGAGCACTCGGTCGACGGCGCCACGGGGATTCTCCTCAACATCACCGGCGGCACCGAGCTCGGCCTCTTCGAGGTGAACGAGGCGGCCGAGGTCGTGACGAGCGCCGCCGACGGAAACGCGAACGTGATCTTCGGCGCCGTGATCGACGAGTCGCTCGGCGACGAGGTCCGCGTGACCGTGATCGCGACCGGCTTCGGCGGTAGCGGCAAGCGACGTCGTCGGGCCCCCGAGTCGTCCTTCTCCTCCGCCTCCTCCGCTCCCGCGGGTAGTGGCGCGGCGCCCGCCCGGACGGAGCCCACGGACACCGAGCTCGAGATCCCGTCCTTTCTCCGCGAGGACTGATGTTTCGCTTTCGCGGGCAGCGGTAGAACGCTCGTATGCCCTCTTGGCTGGCTGCCCGGCCAGCCCAGGAGACCCGGTCCGACGCCCCGGCTTTGTCCGGGGCGTCGTGCGTCTGGGGACGGGTCGGAGTCGTTACAGTCACTTCCGTGCAGACCCTCCTGAAGACGCCGCTCCACGAGCGTCACGTCGCCGCCGGCGCCCGGATGGTTCCTTTCGCCGGCTGGGAGATGCCCGTCCAGTACACCGGTGTGATTCCCGAGCATCGGGCCGTTCGCGGCGACAGCGGAGTCTTCGACGTCTCGCACATGGGCGAGCTGCACGTGGAGGGGCCGCGCGCGCGCGACCTTCTCCAGGGGCTGCTCTCGAACGACCTCGACCGAATCGGCGACGGCGAGGCGCAATACACCCTGCTCACGAACGAGAGCGGCGGGATCCTCGACGACGTGATCGTCTACCGAATCGATCCGTACCACTTCCTCGTGATCTGTAACTCCTCGAATCGGGACACGGTGTACGGGTGGCTGAAGGAGCGCGAGATCCGCGGCTCCGAAGTCCGGGACGCGTCCGACGACTACGCCCTGCTCGCCGTCCAGGGCCCGCGCGCGCTCGAGCGGCTCGGCCTCCCGGAGGCGAAGCCGTTCACCCACGCGATGGGCCTCGTCGGCGGGGTCGAGGCGATGGTCAACCGGACGGGCTACACGGGCGAGAGCGGCTGCGAGCTGATGTGCCATGCCGAGGACGCGGTGGCGCTCTGGGACGCGGTGATCGAAGCCGGTGTCCAACCATGTGGCCTCGGCGCGCGCGACACCCTCCGCCTCGAGGTCTGTTACCCGCTCCATGGGAACGAGATCACGCCCGAGACGGACGCGATCAGCGCCGGGCTCGGCTGGACGTGTGCCCTGGACAAGGAGTTCTCCGGCGTCGAGGAGTTGCGCCGCGTCAAGGAGGCCGGGCCCGAGCGGAAGCTCGTCGCGTTCGTTCTGGACGAGAAGGCGGTTCCGCGCACCGGGATGCCCGTCGTCGGTGGAGGCGAGGTCACCTCCGGCACGCACTCCCCGATGCTCGACCGAGGGATCGGGCTCGCGTACGTTCCCGCCGAGCGCGCCACCCCGGGCACCGAGATCCTGATCGACGTCCGCGGCAAGGAGCGCCGCGCGACCGTCGTCCCGAAACCGATCTACAAGCGAGAGGAAAGCTAGTGGCCGCAGAGGAGAGCTATCCCGACGGGCTCAAGTACCACTCCGAGCACGACTGGGCCCGGATCGAGGGCGACGAGGCGACGGTGGGGATCACCTGGTTCGCGCAGGACGCGCTCGGTGAGCTCGTCCACTTCGAGGCGCCCGAGCCCGGAACCTCGGTTGCGAAGGACACCTCGTACGGCGAGGTCGAGTCGGTCAAGGCCGTCTCCGATGTGATCGCACCGCTCTCGGGCGAGATCCTCGAGGTCAACCACAAGGCGGTCGAGGCGCCAGAGACCGTGAACGAGGATCCCTACGGCGAGGGCTGGCTGCTCCGGATCAAGCTCTCCGATCCAGCCGAGGTCGACGCCCTACTCGATCCCGAGGCGTACAAGCAGCACGTCGCCGACTCTTGAGCCAGCTCTCCCTCACGGAGTCCGACCGGGAAGAGATACTCGCGACGATCGGCGTCGCGTCGGTCGACGAGCTCTTCCGCGACATCCCGGAGGCCGTGCGCTTTCACGGCCGGCTCGACCTCGAGCCTGCCCTTTCCGAGCCGGAGCTCGTGCGCCACCTCGAGGAGCTCGCGGCGAAGAACGTGGACACGACGAAGGAGCTCTCCTTCCTCGGCGCCGGGATCTACGACCACTACGTGCCCGCGGTCGTCGACGCCGTCCTCCAGCGAGGCGAGTTCCTGACCGCGTACACGCCGTACCAACCCGAGATGAGCCAGGGCGTCCTGCAGGCGATCTTCGAGTATCAGACGGCGATCTGCGAGCTGACCGGAATGGACGTCTCGAACGCGTCGGGCTACGACGGGACGACGGTCGCCGCCGACGCGTGCCTCGTCGCCCGCGACGTGACCGGGCGGAAGAAGGTCGTGCTCGCCGAGACGCTGAACCCGCAGGTGCGCCAGGTCGTGAAGACCTACGCCGTCGGCTTCGGACTCGAGGTCGTGGAGGTGCCGCACGACGGGGGCACGACCGATCCCGAGGCCGTGCGGCGGGCAGCCGAGGGTTCCGCCGCCGTGATCTTCCAGCAGCCGAACTTCTTCGGCTGCCTCGAGCCGGCGCCCGAACTCGCCGCCGCGGCGAACGATGCGGGCGCGCTTCCGGTCGCCCACGTCGACCCGGTCTCGCTCGGCGTCCTCGAAGCCCCGGGGAACTACGGCTGCGCGCTCGCGATCGGCGAGGGGCAGGGCGCCGGCAACTACCAGTCCTACGCCGGCCCGCACTACGGCTTCCTCGCCGCGAAGAGCGAGTACATCCGCCGCCTCCCGGGCCGGATCATCGGCGAGACGACGGACCTGAACGGCGACCGCGGCTACGTGCTGACGTTGCAGACGCGCGAGCAGCACATCCGGCGCGAGAAGGCGACGTCGAACATGACCACGAACCAGACGCTCCTCGCGCTGGCCGGGCTCGTCCATCTCTCCTGGCTCGGGCCGCAGGGGCTGCGCGAGGTGGGGGAGACGTGCATGAGCCTTGCGGGATACGCCCAGGAGCGGCTCGGGCTTCCCGCAGCGTTCCCGGGCAGGCCGACGTTCAAGGAGTTCGCCGTCCGGGTTCCGGGCAGCGCCCGCGAGGCGATCGCAAAGGCGCGCGCCGAAGGCGTTCATCCCGGCTACGCGCTCGGCCGCGCCTACGAGGGGATGGACGACGTCCTCCTCGTCGCGGTCACCGAGAAGCGAACGCCCGGCGACATCGATCGCCTCGCGGAGGCTCTGCGCTCAGGGGATTCGGCGTGAAGCTGATCTACGAGCAGTCCCAGCCCGGCCGCCGGGCCTCGACGCTCCCGCGCTACGACCTGCCCTCGGTCGAGGTGCCGGCCGAGCTCCGGCGCGAGGAGCCCCCGCGACTCCCGGAGGTCTCCGAGCCCGAGCTCGTCCGCCACTTCACCGCCCTCTCGACCCGCAACTTCGGGATCGACACCGGCTTCTACCCGCTCGGGAGCTGCACGATGAAGCACAACCCGCGGGTGAACGAGCGGGTCGTCGCGCTCCCCGGCTTCAAGGATCTGCACCCGCATCAGGACGAGGAGTCCGCGCAGGGCGCGCTCGAGTTGATGTGGCGCCTGCAGGAGATTCTCAAGGAGGTCTCGGGCCTCGACGCCTGCTCGCTCCAGCCCGCAGCAGGCTCGCAGGGGGAGCTGACCGGGCTGATGCTGATGCGTGCCTACTTCGCCGACCGCGGCGAGGACGAGCGCGACACGATCATCACCGCCGACACGGCCCACGGAACGAACCCGGCGAGCGTGACGATGGCCGGGTACAAGCTCGAGAAGGTCACGACCGACGCGCGCGGCAACCTCGACCTCGACGACCTCCGCTCGAAGGTGAACGAGCGCACCGCCGGGCTGATGCTCACGAACCCGTCCACCCTCGGCCTGTTCGACGAGCACATCGTCGAGGTGGCTGCGATCTTCCACGAGGCCGGCTCACTGCTCTATTACGACGGGGCCAACCTGAACGCGGTCTGCGGAATCTCTCGGCCCGGCGACATGGGCTTCGACATCGTCCACATCAACCTGCACAAGACGTTCTCGCAGCCGCACGGTGGCGGCGGCCCCGGCGGCGGCCCGATCGTCGTCCGCAAGAGCCTCGAGCCGTTCCTGCCCGTTCCCGCGGTCGTGCGCGAGGGCGACGCGTTCCGGCTCGACTCGGACCGGCCGAAGTCGATCGGAAAGGTGCGCGGGTTCACCGGTCCGTTCGGCGTCTTCGTCCGCTCCTACGCCTACATCCGCGCCTACGGCCCGGCACTCCGCGAGATGTCCGAGACGGCGGTGCTGAACGCGAACTACATGCTCGCCCGCCTGCGCGAGGCCTACGAGCTTCCCTACGACCGCCTCTGCATGCACGAGTTCGTCCTTTCGGCGCGGAACTTGAAGCGCGAGCACGGGATCACGGCGCTCGACGTGGCCAAGCGGTTGATGGACTACGACTACCACCCCCCGACTGTGTACTTCCCGCTCGTCGTCCCCGAGGCGCTGATGATCGAGCCGACGGAGACCGAGCCGAAGGAGCGGCTGGACGCCTTCTGCGACGCGATGCTGACGATCGCACGCGAAGCGGCGGAGAGCCCGGAGCTCCTGCGCGAGGCCCCGGTCAACCGGCCCGTTCGCCGTCTCGACGAGGTCAAGGCCGCGAAGCGCGCGATCGTCACCTTTGGGTTCGAGGAGCACCCGGATCTCTCGGGTGAGGTCGGTCGAAGAGATGCAGAACAGGTCCGCCAGCTCGAGGCTCAAAAAGGCGCCTGATGAGCGACGCGTCCGTGCACGAGCTGACCGGTCTAGCCCGCACCTGGATGGAGGCCGTCCAGGAGCACGATCGCGAGCGGCTCGAGGAGCTCGTCGCCGAGGAGTTCACGGTCGCCGGGCCGCTGGGTGAGATCGGCCGAGCGGAGTGGCTCGAGACCGCGGCGACGACCTACGAGCTGGACGAGTTCGTCTACGAGGAGATCGAGGTCGAGGTCTACGGGACGGCAGCCGTCCTCTCCTCTCGGTACCGCGCCGTCGCCCGGATCGGCGACCAGGAGCTCGGCGGGGACTTCCTCCTCACCGACGTCTGGGTTCGTCGCGACGGGCGCTGGCAGGTCGTCCGGCGGCATGCGACCCGCACGGAATGAGCTCGAGCTCCGGGTCGACGAGCTCGCGGCCGAGCACTCCGGCCCCGCGTTCGCCGACGCGATTCAAGCGCTCGCGGCCGACCTCGCCGGGGAGGAGACGACGCTCCTCCAGGACATCCTCGTGCGGCGAGCGGCGAACTTCGACCAGGCCGTGATGGAGCGGGTGGACGCCCGCGGCTGGCTCCAGCGGCAGTGGGACAAGGCCACCACTTCTTCACCACGTGCCCGCCGACGAATCCGGTAGTTTCGACGAGAGATGGAAAGATTCGCCTACTACGTCGTTCACCACCGCCGACTCGTGATCGGCCTCTGGATCGTCCTGACCGCGTTCGGCGGCTTCTCGTCCGCGCAAGTCGCAGACCGCTGGCTCGAGGACTTCTCGATCCCGGGCGCGGAGGGCTTCGAGGCGAACCAGCGCGCGGTCGTCGAGCTCGGGAACGGCGAGCTCTTCCCGTACGTGATCGTCCTGAAGGCGGACGGCGACGTGACCAAGATGGCGGGTGTCGAGGAGGCGATCGAGAAGACCGCAGCCGCGAACCCGGGCTCCCGCGTCAGCTCCTTCTTCAACACCGGCGACGATGTCTACGTCTCGGACGACCGCACGGCGACGTTCGCGAACATCTACGCCGCGGGCCAGTTCAGCTTCGAGGGCGTCGACCTCGAGCCGACGAAGGAGGCGCTGGCCGCTGCGGTGCCGCCGGGCGTCGAAGGGTACGTGACCGGAATCGACGCGCTCTACGCCGAGGCGAGCGAGTCCGCGGAGGGAACCGAGCCGCCGAGCGTGCTCGCAGACGCGTTGATCGGCGGCTTCGGCGCGCTCGTGATCCTTCTCTTCACCTTCGGGACGCTGCCCGCGATCGCGATGCCGCTCGTGATCGCGATCGCGTCGATCCTGAACACGTTCACGCTGATCTGGATCCTGACCTTCATCACGGACGTCTCGATCGTCGTCCAGTTCCTGATCGCCCTCGTCGGGCTCGGCGTGGCGATCGACTACGCGCTCCTGATGATCTTCCGTTTCCGGGACGAGTTACGCCACGGAGCCGACCGCGATCAGGCGATCGCTCAGACGATGAAACACGCAGGCCGTTCGGTGATCGTCTCCGGCTCGACGGTCGCGGTCGGTCTCCTGAGCATGCTGATCGTCCCCTTGCCTTTCCTGCGCTCGCTCGCGATCGGGGGGATGCTGATTCCTGCGGTGTCGGTGCTGGCGGCGATCACGCTCCTGCCTGCGCTGCTCTACACGCTCGGCCCGCGTGTGAACAGCATTCGGGTGATGCCGAGGCGGCTCGTGGAGGGCAGCGACGATCCGGACAAGGGCTTCTGGAACCGCTGGGCGCACCTCGTCGTGCGCCGTCCACTCCCGATCGCGGCCGCCGGGCTCGCGGCCGTCGCCGTGCTCCTCTTCTACGGCCTCCAGCTCAATCCCGCCGACGCGCAGGCGAAGGATCTCCCCGGCGGTGGCAGCGCGCACGAGGGCGCGCAGGTGCTCCGCGAAGCCGGGGTCACCGAGGGCGTTCACAAGCCGTTCCAGATCGCTGTGGACGGCGCGGCCACCCCCGAGCAGCTCGAGAGCCTCGCCGACCGGCTCGACGGCACCGAGGGGATCGCGGGCGCCGCTGCACCGCCGCAGGCGCGTGGCGACGGCTTCGCGCTCGTCGAGGCCTTCTCGACCGCCGACGGCTCGAACCGGGCGACGAGACCGACGATCACGCGGCTGCGGGACGACGTCCTCCCGGCCGCCGAGCAGGACCTCGGTGGGGCGGAGCTGACGCTCGCCGGGCTCCCCACGGAGGAGCGCGAGTTCATCGATGCCGCGTACGGCAACTTCCCGTACGTGCTCCTCTTCGTCGTCCTCCTCACCTACGTGCTGCTCGTGCGCGCGTTCCGCTCGCTCTTGCTCCCGCTCAAGGCCGTGCTTCTGAACCTCGTTTCGCTCGGCGCCGCCTACGGGATCATCGTCTTCATCTTCCAGAAGGGGAACGGCTCGGAGGCGATCTGGAACGTGCCTCCGACAGACTCGATCATCTCGTGGATCCCGCTCATGATCTTCGCCTTCCTTTACGGACTCTCGATGGACTACGAGGTCTTCATGCTGACGCGGATGCGGGAGGCATACGACGAGACCGGCGACACGAACCACGCCATCGTGATGGGCCTCGCCCGGACCGGCAAGCTCGTCACGAGCGCCGCGCTCGTGCTGATGTTCGCGTTCGTCGTGCTCTCGACCGGACCAGGGACCGACATCAAGCAGTTCGGAATCGGGCTCGCGGCGGGGATCATCTTCGACGCCACTGTGATCCGGGCACTCCTCGTCCCGTCGATCATGCGCCTGATGGGCCGGTGGAACTGGTGGCTGCCGTCCTGGGCCGCCCGCCTGCTTCGCGTCGCTCCCAGCCCCGCCTAGAGAGCCGTCGCTCGTGATCGCGAGCTACGACGAGGCGGACTTCGACCGGGCGGTCGCGCTCGTCAGCGCCGAGCCCTCTCTGCAGGCCCTCGTCCGCCGGCTCGGGTTCGACTGGGACTACCTCGGCTGGATCGCGCTCGATGCCTCGGCCGCGGTGATCGGAGAGGAGCCCGCGCCGCAGGGATCGTCCGTTGCCTACGGTGGTGAGGCGTTCACCGCCGGCTTCCTGATCGGGGTCTTCCTCCCGCTCGAGCCCAGGCCCGATGCCGGTCTGCTCGGCGACTCCGTCGCGACGGTTCAGCGCCGTGGCCGGCACGCGGTCATCGCCGACCACTGCGACCTGGCGAGCGTCGCCCGGCTCGAAGCCGTCTACACCGGGGCGCTCGTCGAGTCGATCGACGCGGACGGAGGCTCGGAGGGGCTGGCCCAGCCGGTGACGCGGATCTTCGAGGCCGGGCTCGCAGTCGGCCTGCTCGTGGGGTCAGGCGGCGCGGCGCCCGGCGACGAGACCTAGCCGGGCGAGCACCGCCTCGACCTCGCGGGCGACGGGCTCGAACTCGCCCGCGGGCCAGACGAACACGTCGTCGTCGGCCTGCAGCGCGCGCAGCTGCCCCGTCAGCGACGGGTCGCCCGAGCGCTCGATGATCGCCTGCGCGTAGCTTCGCGCCCAGAGCTCGCGCCACGAGTCGAGGTAGCGCTGCCGGCCCCGGCTCGCGTGCGCGGGTGCGCGTGATTCCAGCGTCGCGACCGCTGTACGCCACGCCCCGAACTCCCGCAGCCGCGGGCTCGCGAACGCGCGTGGCGCGGGGGCCAGCTGGTGGTCGAGCAGGTGACCGAGCTCGTGCAGGAAGCTGAGTGGGACGCGGTCGTGCCGGCGCGAGACCCGGAGGTCGACCGGATCGCCCTCGCGCATCCGGTAGCAGCCGCTCTGGCTCGTCGCCGCCGTCGAGCGGACGGGCACCGGGCAGAGGTTCGTGGTGAAGAGGTGCGCGCCGTCCGCGGCTGCGAGCGCCCGTGCGAGCTCCGGATAGAGCGGGCTCCGGCGGGGGAGTGCGACCAGCTCCGTGAGCCGTCGCGGTCTCGGGTCGCCGCTCCGGAGCACGGTCGGGGGTCGGCGGCGGCGCACGGACACCAACGCTACGGGCGGGCGCGGACGGCGCCGATAAGCAGGAGATGCGCCTCTTCGTCTTCATCGTCGTCCCGCTGATCCTCTTCTCCGGCTGGCAGATCGTCCGCCGCGAGCAGACCGAGCGCGGGCTTGCGCGCGTCGCCAGCCAGGTCGCCCAGCGCGAGGTCGAGGTCAGCTGCCCGGGCTTCTGGACGCGACTCGTCGAGATCACCCCCAACGCGGGCTGGGTCGGCCTCGACGAGAACGGCCGCCCGGGCGACAAGACGCAGCTCTCGGCGCAGACGTGCAGCAGCCTCGAGCGGCTGCGCAAGGAGGGCCCGCCGGCGGTCGACTGCCTCCTCGATCGCACGCTCGCGTGCCGCACTTCGACCCTGGAGGCCGTTGACGCCATGGTCACCCTCGCCCACGAGTCCTGGCACCTGCGGGGTGTGCTCAACGAGGCGCAGACGCAGTGCTACGCCGTCCAGTCGGTCGGGAAGGTGGCGCGGAGCCTCGGCTTCGATCCCGTGCAGGCAGGTCTGGTCGAGACCTACGTCGCGGTCGCGGATGCTCGGGCCGCGGACGACGAGTACCACTCCCCGCAGTGCCGCCCCGGCGGCGCCTACGACCTGCATTCCGAGACGCCCGGCTGGCCCACCTGAGCGTGAAAGCTCAGTGCGTTACGCCGACCGGGCGCACCTCAACCGACGAATCGCCGTCGCTTGCTACCGGGTCGCGGCGAGCTGACCGCAGGCGGCGGCGATGTCGCGGCCCCGGGTCAGCCGCACCGTCGCTGGGATTCGCGCGCGGTCGAGCACGTGCTTGAACCCGGCGATCGCCCCGCGCGAGGAGCCGTCGTACATCCCCGTTGGGTTGTACGGGATCAGGTTCACCTTGAAGATCTTCGAGTCGAGCGCGCCGGCGAGCTGGCGCGCGTGCTCCTGTGAGTCGTTGACCCCGGCGAGCATCACGTACTCGATGTAGACCTTTCGGTGCCGGAGCTCGAAGTAGCGCCTGCACTCGGCGAGGACGTCGGCCAGGGGATAGCGGTCGTTGACGGGCATGATCCGCGAGCGCAGTCTCGGATCGGCGGCGTGGAGCGAGAAAGCGAGCCGGATCGGCTGCTCGACCTCGTCCACGAACCGCTTCAGCCCGGGCAGCCAGCCCACGGTCGAGATCGTCGTCCGCCGGTGGGTGATCCCGACATCGGGGAGCCGCAGGGCCGCCTCGAGCACGTTGTCGAAGTTGAGCAGCGGCTCACCCATCCCCATGAAGACGAGGTGGTCGACCGCCTCCAGCCTCCGGAAATGGAGAACCTGATCGAGGATCTCGCTTGCGGTCAGGTTGCGCCCGAACTGCATCTGCCCGGTCGCGCAGAACGAGCAGGTGAGCGGGCAGCCCGACTGCGAGGAGACGCAGATCGAACGGCGCCCGTCGCGATAGCGCATCAGCACCGCCTCGACGGGATGGCCCTCCGAGGTCCGGAAGAGCGTCTTCACCGTCCCGTCTTTCGATTGCGCCTCATCGGCGACCTTGAGGCTCGAGAACGGCACCTCGGCGACCAGGAGCTCCCGGAGCTCGCCGGGAACGTTCGTCATCTCCTCGTAGCCGGCGACGCCGCGTGCCGCCCATTCCCAGACCTGGCGCGCACGGTAGGCGGGCTCGCCGTGCTCGGCGAGCGTGGTTTCCAGGAGCGCGAGATCCATGCGGCCAGCGTAGCCGTGGCCTAGGTGGCGTCGGCCTCCGCGAGCTCGCGGGCCCGCTCCAGGTCGGCCGCGGCGACGAAGACCGCACGTGACCCGAGCGGGGCGACGCCGTCGAGGGCGCCCGCGCCGAGATCGGTCACCTGATGCCCGCAGTGGATTCCCTCCGAGCGCAGGAGCTCGCAGAGGAGATCGGCCGCCGGCTCGTTCGGGACGATCGTGAGTCGAACGACATCAGCCATGCGATCACGATACCCCCACGGCCGCCCGGAGCCGGTGCCTAGAATCGCCGGGATGATCGACCTCCGCTCTGACACCGCCACGCGTCCCAGCAAGGCGATGCGTGCCGCGATCGCGGCAGCGGCCGTCGGTGACGAGCAGAAGCGCGAAGACCCGACCGTGAACGAGCTCGAGGCGCGGGGGGCGACGCTGCTTGGGCAGGAGGCGGCGCTCTATCTGCCGACCGCGACCATGGCGAACCAGATCGCGCTGCGTCTCCACACCGAGCCGGGTGACGAGCTCCTCGGTGAGGAGAACTGCCACATCTTCATCTCGGAGCTCGGCGGTCCAGCGGTTCACTCGGGTGTTGTCACCCGGGGCCTCCCCGGCGTCGCCGGGCGCTTCACGCCGGAGCAGGTCCGCGCGGCTTTCCGGGTGCCGGCGATTCACTCGCCGCCCACGAAAGTCGTCTGGGTCGAGAACACTCACAACGCGTCCGGCGGCCGGATCTGGCCGCTCGAGGAGATCGACGCGCTCCGCGAGACCTGCGACGAGCTAGGGCTCCGCTTTCACCTCGACGGCGCGCGACTCATGAACGCTGCCGTCGCGAGCGGGGAGGAAGCGGCCACGATCGGACGGCGCTTCGACACGGTCACGCTCTGTCTCTCCAAGGGCCTCGGCTGCCCGCTCGGCGCCCTTCTTGCCGGGCCGGCCGAGTCGATGGCGAAGGCGCGGCGGCTGAAGCATCTCTTCGGCGGCGCCATGCGTCAGGCGGGAATCGTCGCCGCCGCCGGTGTCTATGCGCTCGACCACAACGTCGACCGGCTGGCCGACGACCACGCGCGGGCGAAGCGGCTCTCCCTCGGGCTCGCCGAGGCCGGGCTCGACGTCGACCCTGACCGGACCGAGACGAACTTCGTCCAGGTCGACGTCTCCCCGTTGACCCCGGCCGAGGCGATGACGCTCCTCGCCGAGCAGGGAGTGGGGCTCTCCGCGACGATCCATCCCACGGTCCTGCGCGCGGTCACGCACCTCGACGTGGACGACGACGACATCGACCAGGCGCTCGAGCTGATTCCGCGTGCGCTCGGCTCCTTGATCCATGTCAGCGCCTGACGCCCTCCGCGAGGAGCTCGTCCGGCGGCTGCGAGCCGCCCAGTCCGAGCAGCGCGCACCGTCGATCAGTGCGGCGGTCTTTCGTGGCGACGAGCTGCTCTGGCAGGACGCGGTCGGTCTCGCCGACGTCGGAGCCGCAACCGTCGCCTCGCCCGAGACCCAGTACCGGATCGGCTCGATCACGAAGACGTTCACCGCGGTCTGCGTGATGCAGCTCCGGGATGCGGGCGAGCTCTCGCTCGACGATCCGCTCGACCGGTTCATCCCCGAGAGCCCCCACGCGCCGACGCTCGGGCGGATGCTCGCGCACTCGTCGGGCCTGCAGCGAGAGCCGCCCGGCGAGATCTGGGAGTCGATGCAGGCTCCGAGCCGCGAGGAGCTCGTGGCGGGAACGACCGACGCCGAGCAGCTGCTCCGGCCGGGCTCGTGGTGGCACTACTCCAATCTCGCCTTCGCGCTCCTCGGCGAGGTCGTCGCGAGGAAGACCGGCGGCACCTGGGAGGAGGCGCTACGGGATCGCGTGCTCGAGCCGCTCGGCCTCGCCCGGACGACCCCGGCCGTGGAGCAGCCGGCGGCGCGCGGCTACTTCGTCGAGCCCTACTCGGACACGGTCACGCTCGAGCCCGATCCCGATCTGGGCGGCTCGGGGGCGCTCGGCAAGCTCTGGTCGACGACCGGCGACCTCGCCCGCTGGGGCGGCTTCCTCGCGACCGGCGACGATCGCGTTCTCGCCGCCTCGACGCTCGAGGAGATGTCGCACGTTCGTGCGATGGTCGATCACGAGCGCTGGACGCTCGCCTGGGGCACCGGGCTCGAGCTCTACCGGCAGGGCGAGCTGGCGTTCATCGGTCACGGCGGCGCGATGCCCGGTCACCTGGCCGGCCTGGTCGTCAACCGCGGCTCGAAGATCGGAGCCGCGGTGCTGATGAACACGAGCGCCGGTGGCCGGCCCGAGGCCCTGGCGCTCGAGCTCGCCGGCGCGGCGCTCGCAGCTCTCCCGGCGACCGCGGAGGAATGGCGTCCCGGGGAATCTGTTCCCGGCGAGGTGCTACCGCTCCTCGGCCGCTGGTGGACGGAGGGCGAGGAGCTCGTCTTCTCGTGGCGGGGTCGACTCGAGGCTCGACTCGTCGGTGCGACCGTCCGCGATCTCTCGGTCTTCGCCCCCGAGGGCGACGGCTACCGCTGCGTCGAGGGCCGCGAACGCGGCGAGCTCCTGCGCGTCGTCCGGGACGGGAACGGCGCGGTCGAGAAGATGTACTTCGCGACCTACCCGCTCCGCCGCGAGTCGTCGACCTTCTAGATCTTCGGGAGCAGTGGCCGGACGGCTGTGACAAACCTCTCCGCGTCGCACTTCCGGTGCTCGCCGAAGGTGATCTCGTCGCCGGCGACGACGACACGCAACGTCGAGCCGAGCGCCCCTCGCTTCATGTGGAGACCCTCTACCGCAGGGTAGGGCCATTCCAGCCAGAGCTCGGTCAACCTGGAGAGCGGTCGCCCACGGCGAAGAACGCGACCGCGATCCCGATGTAGACGACGATCAGGATCACGCCCTTCAGCCTGCTCGACTGTCCGTCCGCAAGCAGAGCAGA
>DATLXM010000174.1:0-22040 GCA_035575835.1 Gaiellaceae bacterium | reverse complement strand
ATACGATTGATGACGATGAGCAGCGCCGCTTCGCCCGCTGATAGACCGGAAAGTACCAGACACTCTCGCCCGATCGGGACAGATGGCCTCTCGATACCGGGGCTGGACGTCGTGATCGTGTCGTACGAGTGCGCGCCACTTCTCAGGCGCTGCCTCCGCTCGCTACAGGCGGCTCCGCCCATCGGCCCCGTCCAGATCCACGTCATCGACAACGCCTCCCTTGACGGTTCTGCGGCGCTCGTTCGCGCAGAGTTCCCCGAGGTCGATCTCGTCGCGTCAGATCGCAACCTCGGCTTTTCTGCCGGGACGAACCTGGGGATTCGCCGCGGCGTCGCTCCGTACGTGCTTGCGCTGAACCCCGACACTGAGCTTCGACCCGGAACGCTCGACCGGCTTCTCGAGCTGATGGAGGAGCGGCGTGAGATCGGCATCTGCGGTTGCCGGCTGGAGCAGGAGGACGGATCACTCGATCACGCCGCCCGACGCGCGTTCCCCACGATCGTAGGAGCGCTTGGCCACTTCTCCGGCCTGGGGCGACGCACGACCACGGCAGGCGCGCTCTCTCAGTACCGCGCGCTCGAGGTCGAATCAGGCCCTGTGGATGCTGTCAACGGAGCCTTCATGCTGATCCGACGACAGGCACTGGACGAGGTCGGACTCTTCGATGAGGGGTACTGGATGTACATGGAGGACCTCGACCTCTGCTACCGATTCGCGAAGGCCGGCTGGACGACCTGGTACGAGCCGAGTGTGACGGCCATGCACGCCAAGGCAGGCTCGAGCGGTGCGATCCGGGGTCTGCGGCTGAACGCCGCCTTCCACTATGGAATGGCTCGCTTCTACCGGGCGCACTACGCCGGCGGGCGAAACCCGCTCCTGAACGGGGTGGTCTATGCGGGCATCGGGGTCAAGCTCGCGATCTCCGCCGTTCGGAACGCCTCCCGGCGAGCCGCTCGCAGATGATCGAACGGATCGTCGTCGACGCCCTCCAGGTGCCCCTGGAGGTGTCAGGCGTCGGAAGGCAGGCCGAGTTGATCGGCGGCGAACTGCGCGACCTGCCGGGGGGAATGGCACTCGAGGTCCGCTGCCCGGCCGACGTCCGCGACCGGCTGAAACGCGCCTTCGCCGAGGGCACGCGGTTCAGCTGTCCGGTTCCGCGCAGCCGTCCCCGGATCCGGAGGCTGATCTACCAGCAGCTCGTGGCTCCCGCGCGCGACCCGGCGACGATGCTGCTCGTCTGCCTTGGCGACCAGGGCCCGCTCTGGGGCCGGCCGCGGATGCTGCTCGTCGTCAACGACGTGCGGAGGCTGCTCAAGCCGCGCAGGGGTCCCTGGGCGGAGACGCTCTTCTACCGGTATCTCGTTCCCCGCGCGGCGAGGCGGGCGCAGTCCCTCGTCACGATCTCGAAGGCTTCACGCGATGCCTTGCGGACGGTGACCCAGCTCGAGGCGAAGGTCGTCGCGCATCACCCACGACCGCGACCCCTCGTGCTTGGTGCCGGAGAGCATTTCGTCTCAGTCGGTGCCCTCCGCCCCTACAAGGATCCCGAGACAGCGATCCGGGCGCTTGCTCTCCTCGCTCCCGCGAGCCGCCGGCCGCTCATCTTCGTCGGGCCGGAGGAGGGGCGAGCCGAGGTACTGCGCTCGCTCGCTGCATCGCTCGGTGTCGCCGAACTCGTGCGGATCACGGGCTGGATCCCCGACGACGAGCTCGACGTTCTCCTCCGAGGAGCTATCGCCACGGTCAACCCCTCGACGTACGAGGGTTACGGGCTCGCTGTCGGCGAGAGTGTGGCGGCCGGGCTCCCGACTGTGGCGAGCGAGATTCCCCCGCACGTGGAGATCGGAGGAGACGCGATCCTTCGCTTTGCTCCGGGGGACGCTTCGGGGCTCGCAGAGCACCTCGCGCGGCTGGTCACCGATCCGGAGTTCCGGGCCGCCTTCGCGCGTGCGGCCCGCGAGCGCTCAGCGTCGCTCGCCGGTTCCGGTTCGACCTGGCGGGATCTCATCACCAGCGCGGCCGGCAGTGAAGCGAGCGAGCCGGCTCAGTAGGCTCCACGACGTCCGAAGAGCACGGAGATCGTCAGGGCGAGAATCCGGAGGTCGCGCCGGAGCGAGATGTTCGCGATGTATTCGCGCTCGACCGCGAGCCGTTCGTCGAAGGTCAACGCCCCTCGGCCGAACACTTGCATCGGCCCCGTCATCCCCGGCTTCGCCTCGAGCCGGAACTGGTGCTCGGGACGGTAGCGCGCGACGAGCTCGACCTGCTCGGGTCGAGGGCCGACAAGGCTCATCTCGCCCCGGAGCACGTTCACGAACTGTGGGAGTTCATCGAGGCTCGTCCGGCGCAGGAACTGCCCGATCCTCGTCACCCGAGGATCGTCCACGATCTTGAACATCGGTTCGCGAAGTTCGTCAATGACGACGAGGTCGGCCAGCATCTCCTCGGCGTTCGAAACCATCGTGCGGAACTTGTACATTCGGAAAGGGGCGCCGCCCACCGAGGCCCGCAACTGGGAGAAGATGACCGGCCGTCCGGCGCCGACCGCAAGGGCGAGGGCGATCACCGTGAAGAGCGGGGCGAGCACTACGAGGAGGGTCGAGGACACGACCAAGTCCAGCACGCGCTTGAGGAGGAGGGTCGAGCGCGAGGCGTCCCAGGTGTTGTATTCCACGAGCGGTAGGTCGGCGACGTGATTGAGCTGCACAGCGGTCCCGAACATCCCTCGTACCGGCGGGATCACGCTCAGTTTGGCACGGAGGCGCCGGCAGGCCGCGATCACGTCGGCCATCATCGCCTCGTCGATGGTCGGAGAGGCGACAATGACGCGGTCGATAGGCAGGTCGCCCAACTCGTCCTCGTCGAACAAGTCCCGTTCGCCGACGACCTCGACGTGGATGTCGGGAAAGAGCTCGAGCTTGCGCCGAGTCTCGGCGGCAAGGGCACCGCGTCCGATGATCAGTGCCCGTTCGGGCGGAGTCACTCGCCGCCACAGCGAGCGGGCGAGATTCCGGAGCAGGAAACCCGAACCTGCTGCGACGAGCCAGGCCCTGACCGCGCTCCCCGCCTGAAGGGAACCCACCGGTGTGAGCAGCAGGAAGAGCGCCAGCGTCCCCGTGCCCGTGAGCGCCCACACGCAGATCTTTGGCACCTCGTCGACGGTCAAATGGCGGAGCGAGCGGTGATCGCCGTCGTAGAGCCCGTGCAGCTTGGCTAGCAGGAGCCAGGCCGGTGCAAAGACCGCAGACCAGAAGAAGAGCTGTAGCTCGCCGCCGAAGGTGAGGCCGAGAGCGACGCTGACGAGGCCGGCCGCGACGAGGTCTGCGACCGCGAGCATTCTCCGAAGGAGCGCGTCGCGCCAGAAGAGCTGCCTCTTCAACGGATCGACGGACAAGATGCCCGCGTGTCTGGGGCGCGCGAGAGGCGACTGACGGGACTTCCCGGCCGTGTCTGCGCCGGCACGCGTCGCCGCTTCAACCTCGGGGTCGGAGATCCGCACGCCGTCTCCACCTCGACGGGTCACCCTGCCGCCAGATCCTCGAAGAGCGGCGAGCGTGGGTTCAACGACACCGCGCGAGCGAGGCTTTGGCGCGCAGGTTCGATTTTGCCCAGCTTCGTCTGGATCCGCGCGGCGACGAGCCACAGGCGCCAGTCCTCCCGATCGTTCGAGATCGCCTGAAAGATCGAAGCTTCGGCCGCCTCGAGCGCGCCGGTCTGCTCACGCACGAGGGAGAGCTGGAGATAGGGCGACGACGCCCAGGGCTGGATGTCACGTGCCGTGTTGGCGGCGCGAGCGGCGTCGGCAAGCCGCCCCGCTCTGGCCGCGCTCTCACTGTCCTCCAGCTTGATCGATCCCAGCAGCGGAATCGCCTGAGCGCAGATGACCACCCAGCTGATCACGAAGATCGCCGCGCCGCCGGCCAGTGTCTGAGAACGCCGCCCGGGGTGGGAGGGCCGGTCGTCGCCAAGCGCGGCCGGCCTTGGTCGCGGCTCAGTTGCAGGGCCGCAGAGAAGGCCGAGCGCGATCATCGCGACGACCGTGACGACAGTCATCTCCCACATCCAATCGACTCCGGCACCGACGCTGTAGGCGACGAACGTTGCGAGCAGGGCCGCTGCCGCCAACCGGTCGCGGTCACGCAGTCGGCGTACCCGACCGATGCCGACAACGATTCCGCCGAGCACGAAGACCAGAGCGAGCGTGCCGCCGAGCACGCCGAGCTCGCCGAACGCCTCGAGATAGAGCGAGTGGGCGTCCCGGATGAAGTACCCGATGCTGCCGTTCTCCGCCCACCAGGCCTCGAACGAGCCGGCGCCTCGGCCGAGCAGTGGAGCCGACTTCCATTCGTCCACGGCGCCGGCCCAGAATTGCCAGCGCCCGCTGCCGGCACCGCTCAGCAGGTGCTCCTGGGTGAAGTCGTCTTCCGAGAAGCTGATGGCGCTCGGGGGCTGCTTGAACTGCTCGAAGCGTTCGACAGGTCGGCTGAACAGGAAGACCGCCAGAAGCGCGATGGCGGTCGCCGCCACGACGACGCCTCCGCGCGGCCGCGGCAGGGAGAGGCGCTCGACGAGACGGAGCCTCTCGCCGAGGAGCGAGCCGGCAACCACTAGCCCCGCGATCACGATCAGCGCCAGGGTCGCGAAGCGGCCTTCGCGGATCGCGGCCGCGGAGTCCAGGGGACCATTGATCAGGGTGCCGCCTCTCGACACGGCCGCTATTGCGAGCAACGAGCCGCCGAGGGCGATCGCCCCAGCCAGAACGGCCGCCAGCCGGCGCTGCGCGGCCGCGACGAAGACTGCTACTCCGATCCCTGCCGCGAGCACACCCCCGCGCGACGAGGCCAGGTAGATCGCGACCGAAAGCATCGGCACGCTCGCGAGAGCCGCAGCCCGCCGTGCGGGTGTCGCGGCCTCGATCGCGAGCCTCAGGAGGAGCGGAAAACCCAGGGCGAGAAAGATGGCGAGCCCGTTCCAGTAGCCGATCGGGAAGCTCAGTCTCGTCGCGGCGTCGGAGAGGGAATCGGTGATCCCTCGGTCGGAAGGTAGCTCCGGAAAGAGGCGCGTCACCACGGCGGCCAGCGCCACGGCGGCGATCGCGATTCCGAGGCCGTCACACAATCGCCCGAGACTCGCCCGGCCGAGCATCGTCGCCAGGAAGAAGACGCCGAGGTAGAGCGTGACGCGGTTGAACTCGGTGAAGGCATCCTCCGCGCTCGACGCCCAGGTCGCCGAAGCGAGGGTCAGGGCTGCATAAGCCGCGAGAGCGAGTCCGGGCACGAGCGACGCGCGCGACGTCTGCGTAAGCGGCCGGACGCCGAGCACCACTGCGGCCACGACCGTCCACCACGCGACCAACGCCACGAGTGTTCGCGCCGTGAGCCCAGTCCCGCCATTTGCGAATGCGAGGGCGAAGAGGAGGACTGCGAGGAGGACTGCGACACCCCACGCCCACTTGTGCTCCCCCGCGAGACGTCGATCGGCGACGCTTGGGCCGGGATGTAGCGGTTTCTCCACATCAAAGTCGGTCGCCAAGAAGATTGGTACCTTACCTGCCGTGATCGCATCGTCCTCGCATACGGCCCGCCGTCCCGGCTCTCGCAGCCCGTGCCTCGCGACCTTCGCGGTGGCCCTCGCGCTCGTGCCCGTCGCATCGGCGGCTACCCCGACTCCGCCGCCTAGTAGCGCGCCGTCGGTCGCGCAGTACGTCGAGACGATCCCGACGAGCGGTGGTGGAACCGCCTTCGATGGGAAGAACGCTAAGCCTGGTGCCGCTCTTTCGCAAGAGACGCGCCGAGTCGTTCAGGCCCAGGGTGGCGCGGACGCCGCCACGCTCGAGAAGATCACGACCTCCCCCGCGTACGGCGCTCCGGTAGCAACACCCCAACCGGCTGCGACCGACCCGGCGGTTGACGAGGAGCCTGCGGAGTCGACAGAGCCCTCGGGGTCGGAGGAGCCCTCGGGGTCGGAGGAGCCGTCGTCCGCCGAGGCTAGCCCACCGATCGACGACGGTTCCGGTGGCGCTCCGACGATCGCTCTAATCGGCGGTGCTCTCCTCCTCCTGACCGGTGGAGTGGCCGCTCTGGCGATCCGGCGTCGCGGCAGCCTGTCGCAACGCCGAGCTTAGACGCGGCCCGATAGCCGCCCAAGAGAACTCCGACGCACGCGTGTGAGCCGCAGCGCCCTGGTGCCGGCGGAGCGGCGGGTCGTCGAGGAGGCGCACGATCGCGGCTCGCAGCGCGTCGCTGTCACCCGGCTGGACGAGGGCGCCCGTCTCTCCGTCCCTCACCGCATCGACGAGCCCTCCGACAGCCGTGGCCACGACGGGTCGCCCGTGCGCCATCGCCTCGCGCGCGACCACCCCGTAGCCCTCCCGCCTCGAGGGAACGCAGACCACGGACGCCCTGGCGTAGTAATCGCCGAGTTCCGAGTGAGGCACGAAACCCACCGCTTCGGGCACTCGGCTGCGGAGCGGGCCGTCACCGACGATGACCCGGGCGAGGCCCTCCGTCGCTTCGAGAAAGTCGAGAATCCCCTTCTCTCGCGAAAGTCGACCGACATAGAGAACGTGCGGCGGCTCCACGGCTTCGCCGGTCAGTTCCGGGAGGTCGACCCCGCTCGGGATCACGCACACCTTGCGCGCGCCGAGCATCCGGGCCGCGTCCGCAAGGTGGGTCGATGCGGCAATCGCCAGCTGCGCCCGGGTCATGACTGGCCGCGCGAGCCACGGGAGCCGCCGGCCGAGCTCCGCATCGCTGCCCCATAGCTGCACGACGTACGGCTTTCGGAGAAGAAGGGCGACGAGGCCCGAGGGGAGCCAGTGGGCATGAAGGAGGTCTGCGTCCCGGGCTGCCTTTCGGGCAGCGTTCGCGTACGTCAAGAGGAAGAGAGGCAGGAGGAGAGCGAGCAGCGGCCGGCGTCGCAGGTTCCCGGGGATGCCATGCCCGAAGGCGATGCCGAAATGCCGAAAGGTGGCAGGAGAGACGACCTCGATCAGGATCCCTTCGGCGCGCACGGCCTCGACCGCATCCCGAACGAAGAGTCCCGCGACGTCGTCCGGATGCCGCGGATAGGACGTCGTCAGGACGACGACCTTCAGCGCAGCCTCCGCGCAAAAACGATCGGAGCCGCCAGCACGAGCGTCGCGAACGTAAAGAAGTAATAGAACTGCATGGTCAGATAGAAGGCATTCGCGGCCATCGTCCCGGCGAGCGCCGCCGTCATTCCCCACGCGAGCGGGCGGATCCGCGGCGACGCGAGCGAGCGCCCGATCGCGCGGAGGTCGCCGAGTCGGCGGAAGAGGTACCAGAGGAAGGCGCCGAAGAGAAGCGTCCCTACGAGCCCCGTCTCGACGATCGTGGCGACGTAGAAAGAGTGCGGCCCGAAGTTCGTCCGCCCTGTGACGAACTCGTAGTAGACGGAGAAGTTGTTCAGCCCGAGCCCGAAGAACGGGTTCGTGGACAGGACGTCCGGGATGAAGTCGTAGACCGCGAAATGCGTCGACGTCCCATTCGAGGAGGTGCTCACGCGTGACTTGAGCACGGTCTGGAAGAAGTCCCAGCGCGCCGCGACGATCCCGGCGAGGACGACGCCGAGCCCGGCGAGCGGGACGAGCAGCTCGCGCGAGCGGAGCTTGCGCCGATACGGCACCGCGAGCACGAGCAGCCCCGTCCCGAGGCCGAGGAGTCCGCTGCGCGAGAGCGTCGCCAGCTCGACGAGGAGGAGAAACGAGAGGAGGAGCGCGAGCGGGACACGGAGACGGTGCCCGCGCTCGAGCCGGAGATAGAGCGGGGTCAGGACGAGGAGCGGGAGGATCAACTCGATCCCGAGGTGGTTCGGATCGCCGGTGAGCGCGTTCGGGCGATAGACGTCCTGGCCCTCGATTGCCCCGTAGACGTTGATCTGGCTCGCCCCACCGGTCAGCGGCTGCAAGACCGACTGGTCGAGGTTGATCCCGGCTACCTCGGCCGCCCCGAGCTGGACGATCCCGTAGACCGCGTTCGCCGCGATCCCGAGCATGAAGATCGTGAACGTCCACCAGTAGAAACGCTCGGCCCGGCGGGCGAGGTAGGCGACTCCCGCGACGACGAAGAGGAAGTGGAGCACGAACTTGACCATCCCCTTGGCCCACTGCGCGAGCGCCTGCTCGGTGTCGAGGTTGAAGAAGCCGATCAGGTAGACGAGGAGGAAGGCGGCGAAGAACGCTCCGGCGATCGAGGCGCCGTAGGCGAGGCGACGGTCTCCGCGGGTGATCCGCCCGGCGGCGAAGGCGATCAGGAAGAGCGCCGTGAGGACGTCCGAGAGGCTGAGCGTGCCCGCGAGTTCCCACTGGAGCTTCGCGAACGTGACGGTGAAGATCGTCGTCAGAAAGAGCGCGTCGATGCTGCGACCCGGGTTGCTCACAGCGTGCGCAGGAGCTCCGCCAGCTCTTCCGCCCGCGTTCGCCGGGAGAGTCGGTGGCGCATGCCGTCGGACAGCTCGACCTGTGGGAGGCCCTCGTTCCGGAAGCGGGCGACGAGCCCGTCGAGCGCCTCTCGGAGCGCGGCGACGTCGTCGGGCGCCGCGACCACGCCGGCCCCCGTCTCGCGGATCAGCGCGGCGGCCGCGCCGTCGGGTGGAACCGCAGCGAGGATCGGCCGCTCTGCTGCGAGGTACTCGAAGACCTTGCCGGAGAGCACGCCCTTGCCGCGGCCGCCGGCCTCGGGAATCAAGAGGAGGAGCGCATCCGAGTCGCGCTGGAGCTCGAGTGACGTCTGGCGCGGCGCGTACGGGATCAGCTCGAGCCGGTCGCCGAGGCCGAGGCTCTCCGCCCACTCGCGGTCGGCGGAGCGGAAGTCGCCCACGAAGCGGGCGACGAGCCCGTCGAGCGCCTCTCGGAGCGCGGCGACGTCGTCGGGCGCCGCGACCACGCCGGCCCCCGTCTCGCGGATCAGCGTGGCGGCCGCGCCGTCGGGTGGAACCGCGGCGAGGATCGGCCGCTCCGCTGCGAGGTACTCGAAGACCTTGCCGGAGAGCACGCCCTTGCCGCGGCCGCCGGCTTCCGGGATCAGGAGCAGGAGCGCGTCCGAGTCGCGCTGGAGCTCGAGCGAGGTCTGGCGCGGCGCGTACGGGATCAGCTCGAGCCGGTCGCCGAGGCCGAGGCTCTCCGCCCACTCGCGGTCGGCGGAGCGGAAGTCGCCCACGAAGCGGGCGACGACGTCCTCGTGCCCCGATTCGGCGAGGGCGGTCAGGAACGGGCGGGGGTCGCGCTTGCCGAAGAAGCTGCCGGTGTGCGTGATCCGGAAGCGGGGGCCGGGTGTGTACTCGAGGCCCGCGAAGTCGTCGAAGTCGGAGCCATTCGAGATCGTGACGACCCGGCCGCGCGCGCCGAAGCTGCGCGCCTCGTCCGCGATCGCCTCCGAGACGCACGTGATCGCGTCGGCCTGGCGCGCGACGAGGTGGGCGACGCCGTCGCTGACTTTCTCCTTGGCGCGGACGGCGATGCTGTCGGTGCGGCGATGGGGGTGGGCAACGAGCGAGTCGCGGAGGTCGGCGACCCACTTCGCCCCGGTCGCCTTCTGCACGGCCGCCCCGACGAGGTGGATCGAGTTCGGCGGCGACGTGGTGAGGACGACGTCGATCTTCTCCCGCCGCGCAATCCGGATCGCGGCCGGGATCGCGGTCAGGTTCCAGCTCACGTTCTCGTCCGGGACGAGGAATCGGCGGGACGCCAGCCTCGCCAGCACGAGCGCGCGGCCGACCCCTTCCTTCCCGTGCAGTTCCTCCGCAGGCCTACGGCCCTTCGGCCCGAGGTAGCGCGCACGGTGCACCCACGCCTGGGTCGGGGCGCGCAGGTCGGCGTCCTCGTGGATCCATTTCGGGTCGTCCGGAGCGAGGACGTGCGTTTCGATCCCGAGCGCCGGCAGGTACTGCGCGAACTTGAGCGGGCGCTGGACGCCCCCGCCGCCCGCGGGCGGCCAGTAGAGCGAGACGAGGAGCAGCTTCACGCGTCGATGCTACTCCCCACGCCAGCGAAAAAGACCCGTACGTGCCCCCAGGGGCACC
This sequence comes from Gaiellaceae bacterium, assembly GCA_035575835.1. Lineage (GTDB taxonomy): Bacteria > Actinomycetota > Thermoleophilia > Gaiellales > Gaiellaceae > Gaiellasilicea. Next base: position 11,999 of record DATLXM010000174.1, on the reverse strand, counting down.
CCGGTGTCCCTAATGGAAGGCTATCGAGGAAAGCAGCACGGTTCTGTCACGGGTTCGGGTCGAAAGTGTGCCGGTTCTCGAGGTGGTAGAGGGTGAATCGCTCGTCGCGGTAGAGGGAGTCCAACTGCGGAGCGAGTTCGAACCTGCTCCGGTCGACGACGATCCAACCAGCCCCCGCGCGCCTCGGGATCGCGAGGTCTCCGGTCTTGAAAAAGCGGATGTTCGCTGCGCGCCGCGCGTAGGGATCGTTCGCCTCGGTGTCGGCCACGTGACTCGGCGGTGCGGCGGCGACATAGACGGGAACGGTCGCGGCGATCCGGTAGCTCGTCTCCAGATCCGAGTAGACGATCGCGCCCTCCGGCACGAACCGGCGCAGCGCATCGACGAGGCCTGCCGAAAGCGGGCTCGGCGTCCGTTCGGAGGAGGGGCTCCAGTTGGCGGCGGCGTGGACTCCGACCGGGAGCACGTACAGCGCTGCCGCAACCGCGACGAGCGTGCTCCGACGCTCGGGTTCGGCGGCCTTCCGGACGACCCCGACGACGAGCGCGATCCCCCCACCGACGACAGCGATCCAGGTCGCGAGCTCAGGCCCGCCGCCGTTCAGCCGGTAGCCGAAGTCGCCGGGATAGGCCAGTTGGAGTGCGATCCCGGCTGCCAGGGCGAGCGGGAGCACCGCGACGCGAAGCACCGAGGTGAGGACGGCCAGCCCGCCCGCGAAGGCGAACGCGAACGGGAGAAAGCCCGCGGCCCGCCGAGACTGAGAGAGCGAGACGAGGTCGGAGAACGGGACGAAGATCGTGGGAATCAGCATCACGGCGAGGACGGTCAGCGAGCCGCCGAGGACGTACGCGGCCCAGCGGCGCCGGAGCGCCAGGCCGGCGAGCGGAAGGACGACGAGCGCGGCCACCGCCACGGCGCCGGAGCGGCCGAACACCTCGGGGGCGAGCCTGTAGCTCGACGGCGAGAAGACGTCCAGCTGGCCGCGGTACTGCTCGAGCGCACGGCCGATCTCGTCTGCCCCCGGAGAGACGGAGCGCGTCTCGCGGACGACGGGAAGCAGCCAGGCGAGGAAGAGACCTGCGGGGACGACGAGCGCGGCGAGGGCCATCGCGATCGGGGCCGCCTCGCGCCTCGCCACGAGCGCGCGGACGAGCAGGAAGCCGGCGAAGGGGATCCAGAGGAAGATCACGTAGGTGGGGTGGACGACGGCGAGCGCGAGTCCTGCCGCGGCGGCGGAGGCGAGGAGCGCGCGCGAGCGCGTCTCGACCGCCCCGAAGGCGAGCGCGAGCGCCGCGGGCACCAGCAGCTGGCGCGAGGCCGTCGCCGGGAGCCCGAGCGCGGTGTACGCGCCGCCGCCGTTCGGCGCGAGCGCGGTGAACGCGACCTGCGCACACAGTGCTGCGACCGCCGGCCCGACCCTGCGGAAGAGCGCCCACGCCGCCTCGTAGGTGACAAGGAGCGCGAACGGTGCGAGCACGGACGCCTCGTGCAGCACGACGTCGGCTGGATCGAGGAACGCGATCCGGGCGACGAGCGCGAGGAACGCGTGCCAGAGCGGGAAGGCGTAGCCCGGGTGCAGCCCTCCGTCCGCGAACTCGCTCACCGAGTCGAGCGAGAGGGAGCCGAACGCGTCGAGCTTGCGAGCCCTGGCGAGGTGGAAAATGCCGTCGCCGCCGATCTCGCCGGCAACGTGCCAGAGCAGGATCCCGAGCACGGCGCCCGCCGCGAAGACCCACCAGCGGCCCGGCACCCTTTCGCCGCGCGGCGCTCGCCGGCCGAGGAAGAGCGCAACCACTGCGATCGCGAGCAGCAGAACCAGCGTCGACGTGAGGGAACCGCCGACGAGGAACGTGACCGCGAGCGCTCCGAAGAGCGCGGTGAGCGACCAGGCGAGGGTCGCCGACGCCGAACGCACCCCGAGTGCCCTGGCCACCGCCCAGCCGGGGGCGAGCACGACGGCAGTAGCGAGCGCCAGCCGAAGCAGGGTCATCGCCGGAGCAGGTCCTCGACCCGCCCCGATCCGAGCCAGGCCGCCGCGTCGCGGTACATCCGTCCGCGCGCGCCCGGGAAGAGGACGCCACGCGCCAGCAGAGCCGCCCGCAGGAGCCGCCGAACCCGTTCGGCGCTTCGCCCCCCGTGGTGCTTCGCGAAGAAGCGGAGGTGGCCGCGCACGTTCTCCCGGAAGAGCTTGCCGCCGTGGGACGCGCCCCCGACGTGGACGCATTCGGCTCCGGGGTAGAAGAGCACCTTCCAGCCGGCCAGCCCGAACCGGTAGCACCAGTCGGTCTCCTCGCTGAAGAGGAAGAAGCTCTCGTCGAGCGGGCCGACAGCATCGACCGCCTCACGCCGCACGAGCAGGCAGGCGCCCATCACGACCTCCGCCTCGAGGTCACGGTCGTGTTCGAACCCCCCGGCGTAGAACCCATTCAGGAGCTGTGAGCTCGGTGCGAGCTTGCGCAGGAAGAGGTACTCCGTCGCGAGGCGCCAGAGCGTCGGGAAGCCGCGCACCGAGCGCTGGAGCGTCCCGTCGGGGTTCGAGAGCCGTGGCCCGACGATCGCCGCCTCGGGATGCTCGTCCGCGAAGGCGACGAGTCGTGCGAGCGAGCCTTCGGTCAGCCACGCGTCCGCATTCAGGATCAGGAAGTAGCGGCCGGAGGCGACAGCCATCCCGGCGTTCCAGCCGGCGGCGAGCCCGCGATTGTCGAGCTCGAGGAGGCGCGCCTCGGGAAACCGCTCGCGAACGACATCGTTCGTCCCGTCGGTCGACCCGTTGTCGACGACGATCGTCTCCTCGCCGCGGACGCTCTCGAGGCTCTGCTCGATCCAGGGCAGCGCGTTGTAGGTGACGACGACCGCGCTGACGTTCATGTGATCGCCCTCAGGCATGAGTTGGCGTCGGCCGCCCCCGCAAGCCCTCCCAGAGCAGGATCGCGCCGCCAGGCAGCGCCAAAGCGATCGTGACGAGGAAGAAGAGGAAACCGGCGGCAAAGGCAGCGTCGGCGCCGATCCCGACGCTGCCGAGGAAGCTGACGAAGAACGCCTCCCGCACGGCGAAGCCGTTGAGCGTGAACGGGACGAGCAGGACGAGGAAGAAGAGCGGGCCCATCACGTAGAAGATCCTCGGCGAGAGGTCGATCCCGACCGCCCGTGCGGTCGCCCAGATCGCAAGGATCCGCACCGTCTGGACGGCGACGGTGAGCGCGAACACGGACCCGAGGAGCCGGCCGTGCTCGCGGAAGACGTGGATCCCGTCGTAGACCGAGCGGACGGGCCGCTCCAGGCGCAGCCGCGTCAGGAGCGGACGAGCCCAGCGGAGCGCCGGTCGCGCTGCTCGTGAGAAGAAGACGACTGCGAGCACGAACGTTCCGAGTACGAAGGCGCCTTCGAGCCAGAGATAGGCGCCGACGTCGTAACGGCCGATCGCGAGCACGAAGCCGATCGCGCCGAGGAGCACGGTGGCGGCGCCGCCGAGCGCCCGCTCGAGCAGCACGATCGCGCTGATCCCTCCCAGACGTGCGGGATGGCGGCGCGAGGTCTCGAGGATCCGCACGGCGTCGCCACCGAGAGAGGTGGGGAGGATCTGACCCGCTGCGTAGGCGACGAGGTAGGCGCGCGTCAGCCACGGCAGCCGCTCGCGCATCCCCTGCGAGGCGAGGAGCCACTGCCAGCGAAGGGCCATCGGGATCGTGGTCAGGATCATGATCGCGACGGCGAGCCCGAACCACCAGGGGCTCGCGTCTCTGAGCACGTCCGCGGTCTGCCCGAAGTCGATCTTCCAGACCAGATAGGCCGTGGCGAGCCCCGTGAAGAGGATCGTCGCGAGCGGGCGGATCAGCTTCCTCATGCGCCCCGGTCGCGGATCCGGCGGAGCGCCTCGAGCACGTCGCCGATGTCCTCCTCGGAGTGGGCCGGCGAGAGCGGCAGCGAGAGGATCTCGTCGCCGGCGTGCTCGGCGACCGGGAGCTCCGGCTGCTCGGGGAAGCGCTCGCGATACCAGGTCAGCCGGTGCACGGGCAGGAAGTGGATCGACGTCGAGATCCGCTCCTCGGTGAGCGCGCGCTGCAGTTCGTCCCGGGTGAGACCGAAGCGCTCGGCGTCGATTCGGACGACGTAGAGGTGAAGCGCGTGCGTGTCGCGCGGATCGCGGGCGAGCGGCTCGATCCCGTCCAACTCGGCGATCCCCTGGTCGTAGAGCTCGAACTGCCGCTCCCGCCGGGCGGTGTGCTCGGGCAGCTTGTCGAGCTGGACGAGCGCGATCGCCGCGAGCACGTCCGAGAGGTTCGCCTTGTACCCGGGAACCGTGATGTCGTAGAGCGAGCCGTCGCCGCGGCGCATCAGGCGGAGGTTGCGGATCGCCTCTGCGACCTCGTCCGAGTTCGTGGAGACGAGGCCCCCTTCGCCGGCCGCGATGTTCTTCGTCGCGTAGAGCGAGAAGCAGGTCGCCTCCGAGAGCCCGCCCAGCTTGCGGCCGCGATAGGCGCTCTCGGCGGCGTGCGCGGCGTCCTCGATCACGGGGATCCCGAGATCCCAGATCGGATCCATGTCGCAGGGCTGGCCGGCGAGGTGGACGGGCATGATCGCCTTCGTCCGCTCGCTCACCGCGGCCGCGACGAGCGCGGGGTCGATGTTCAGGTCACCCGCGCGGACGTCGACGAAGACGGGCGTCGCGCCGGAGTGGACGACGACGTTCGCGGTCGCTGGCCAGGTGATCGGGGTCGTGATCACCTCATCGCCTTCCCCGATCCCGAGCGCGACGAGGGCGAGGTGCATCGCGGCCGTGCCGGACGCGACCGCCAGCACGTGCTTGGCCTCCAGGTACTCGGCCATCCGCTCCTCGAGGAGCGCCGCGCGCGGGCCGGTCGTGAGCCAGCCCGAGCGGAGCGCGTCGGCGACGGCCTCGATCTCCTCCTCGCCGATCGACGGGGGCTGGAAGCCGAGCTGGGTCGTGCGAACGCTCATCTGACGAGGAAGCGTAATGCGGCCGCCGCACGGTGAGCCCGCTCGAGCGCGTCGTCACGGCTCTCGCCGGTGGCGAGGATCGCCCCCGCGCGGTCGGCCCCGCGGAGGAGCGGCCCGAACATGTGCCCGGGGCGGCGGTAGAGCCGCACCTCGGCAACGCCCTCCACGCTCTCGGCGTCCTCGACACCCTCGACGGACACGAGCTCGCCTTCCGGCGCGACGAGGAAGAGGACGCAGGCGCCGCCGACGGAGGCTTGGAACGTCGTGTTACCAGGCGTTTCTCCCAGCGCGAAGTCGAGCGCCAGGTGGTTCAGGCGGACGCCGGTTGCGAGCTCGACGAGCTCCGCGTCGTGTCCGCCCCCGAGCCTCGCCGCGATTTCCAGGATTTTCGGCCCTGCAGGGCTCACCCGCAGCTGCGTGTAGGTGGGGCCGTTGCGAATCCCGAGCGCGTTCGCCGCAGCGCGCGCCGCGTCGAAGAGGGCTTGTGACGCTGTGTCACTAGGCCACGCATGGGCGAGCGCGACCCCGAACGCGGGCGGGTCGGCGGTGAGGCGGTCGGTCACGGTGAGGGGATGGAACTCGCCGTCGACGGAGACCGCGTTGACGGTGACCTCGGGGCCCTCGACGTACTCCTCGGCGATGTAGCCGCCGTTCCGTGACGCCGCGATCGCTGCCTCGATGGCGGCGGGGAGCTCGGCCTCGGTCCGGACGAGCGTGATCCCGCGCTGGCCCTGGCGGTCGGGTGCCTTGACGACGCAGGGCACTTGCGGCTCGTCGAGCAGGCGAGGCTGCGGCACTCCCGCGGCGGCGAAGCCCTCGCGCTGCCGTTGCTTCGAGGTCGCGAGCACGGCGGTGGCGCCGTCGATCGGATGCGGCAGGCGGAGCCGCTCCGCTATCCGGGCCGCGGTTCCGACCGTCCAGTCGGCGCCGGGTGAGATCACGCCGTCGATCCTCTCCGCCCGTGCGAGCCGTTCGACGGCCGGCTCGTCCTCGGTCGAGAGCAGGACCCGTGAGTCCGCGTAGCCGAAGCCGGACGCGCCGGGGTCGCGGTCGACCGCGATCACGTGCAGGCCACGCTCGCGCGCGGCGCGCAGGAGCCCGAGCTGCGCCGGCCCGGCGCCTAGAACGAGGAGACGCGGTCGCGCGCCAGGACTGCCCGCCACCAACCCTCGTTCTCGCGGTACCACTCCACGGTGCGCTCGAGCCCCGTCTCGAAGTCGGTGCGCGCACGGAAGCCGGTCAGCCGCTCGAGCTTGTCCGTCGAGCCGATGTGCCGGTCGACCTGGCCGAGCCGCTCCTCGACATGGACTTTCGGGACGTCGCTCCCGACGGCGGCGAGCACTGCGTCGGCGACATCGGCGACCGAGATGTCGATGCCGGTCGCGACGTTGACCACTTCGCCCGCGAGCCCGTCGATGTTCGCCGCGATGATCGCCTCGATCGCCTCGGCGTCGTCGTCGACGTAGAGCCAGTCACGGCTCGCGTGCCCGTCCCCGTGGATCGTCAGCGGCTCGCCGGCGAGCGCCTGGGTGATGAAGCGCGGGATCACCTTCTCGGGATGCTGGCGCGGCCCGTAGTTGTTGAACGGGCGCACGATCACGATCGGGAGGCCGTAGGTGATGAAGTAGGAGTAGGCGAGCCGGTCGCCGCCCGCCTTCGTCGCCGCGTACGGCGAGCGCGGGTTCAGCGGGTGCTCCTCGTCCATCGGCGCGCTCTCGGCCGTCCCGTAGACCTCGCTGGAGGAGATCAGGATGAAGCGCTCGACGGGCGTGCGGCGGATCGCGTCGAGCAGGATCTGCGTCCCTTCCACGTTCGTGGTCACGAACTCGGACGCTCCCTCCTCGATCGACTTCTCGACGTGCGACTCGGCCGCAGCGTTCACGATCACGTCCACCTCCGCGACGAGCTTCGCCACGAGCTCGGGGTCGCGGATGTCGCCGTGCACGAACGAGAGCCGCTCGTGGCTCATCACGTCCGCGAGGTTCTCGAGGTTCCCCGCGTAGGTGAGCGCGTCGAGCGAAACGACCTCGTGGCTCGTGTGCATCAGCAGGTGCCGGATGAAGTTGGACGAGATGAAACCGGCTCCGCCGGTGACGAGCACGCGCTTGCTCACAGTTCCTCCGCGATCGAGTAGAGAGGCCGACCTTCGACCTCGCGCTGGATTCTGCCCAAGTACTCACCGACGAGCGCGAGGATGAATCCCTGGATCCCGAGTACGAAGAGGACGGCGACCCCGCCGAGGAGCGGACCGGGGAAGTCCTCGCGGGAGATCCAGTACCAGACGCCGTAGGCGCCGAGGGCCGTCGCGAGGAGCGCGCAGACGACCCCGAGCGCGACGCCGATCCACTGGATCGGCTGCGGCCAGAAGCCGGCGAGCACGTGCAGCGCGAGCCGCGTCAGGCGAAGCGGCGAGTAGCGGGAGCTCCCCGTGCGGGCTGCGTGGCCGACGTCGACCTCCTTCACCGAGGCGCCGCCGGACAGGATCAGCGCCTTCGTGAACTTCTGCTTCCCGATCGCGCCGAGCATCGGGGTGACGGCGTTGCGGCGGTAGGCGTTGAAGGCGCAGCCGAAGTCGCTGATCTCGACGCCGGTGAAGCGGCGGAGCATTCCGTTGATCAGGCGCGACGGGAGCGTCCGGCCCCACGAGTCGTGGCGCGCGGCCCTGCGGCCGCTCGCGACATCGGTGCCGTCGTCGAGCGCGGCGACGAGCTTGGGGATGTCCTCCGGCTGGTTCTGGAGGTCTCCGTCCATCGTCACGACGATCTCGCCGCGGGCGCGCGCGAGGCCGGCGTGCATCGCCGGGTGCTGGCCGAAGTTGCGCTTGAAGCGAACGGCGCGGACGCGTGGGTCGGCGGCGTGGATCCGCTCGACCGCGGCCCAGGTGCCGTCGCGGGAACCGTCGTCGACGAGCAGGAGCTCGAAAGACCGACCGGCGAGCGTCTCGACCACGCGCCTGTGGAGCTCCTCGACCGTCGCTTCCTCGTCGAAGAGGGTGACGACCACCGAGAGGTCGGGTACAACGCCTTGCAGGGGAAGAATGTCGGCCGTTTGCAGGGGAGAGAGATTACAGTCGTCCCCGTGCGGTGGCAGCCCGGTGACGCGATCGTCCGTCGTGACGTCTGGCACGGGGAGGTGATGGTCGGCTGGGGAGGTGTCGTCGTCCAGGACACCGACGACCTACTCGTGCTCTACATGCCTGAGCACGCCCCGCTCGCCTTCACTGATCGGGATCACTGGGGCGGGCCCCACCCCTGGAGCGGGCGCGATCGCTGGGTCGGGCACGGTGTCCTTCAGCTTCAACGCCCCGGCGAGATGCATGCGCTCTGGATTTTCTGGAGCGGCCCTGGCCGGGACCTGGCCGGCTGGTACGTGAACATCCAGGAGCCCTTCCGCCGTACGGCGCTCGGCTTCGACACGCAGGATCTCGAGCTCGACATCGTGGTTCGACCCGATGGCTCCTGGAGCTTCAAAGACGCGGAGAAGCTCGACCCATGGATCGCGCGCGGACGCTGGACGGCCACCGAGATCGCAACGATCCGGGCCGAGGGCGCCCGCCTCGGCGCCGAGCTCGACGCGGGACGGCGCTGGTGGGACGAGGGCTGGGCGATGTGGGAGCCGGATCCTGCCTGGCCACTGCCGGTGCTCCCTCCGGACTGGCACGCGTCGTTCTGAACCGACGTGTCCCAGGGACAGTCCCTGGGACACGTCCGAACGGGGTGGTCAGGCGGCCTCGGCGAGCGCGCCGGCCGATTGCTCCGTCCGCTTCCGGCCCGGGATCAGGAACGCGGCGACCGCGCCGAGGCCGACGACGATCCCGCCGATGATCAGCGCCACGTTCATCCCGTCGCTGAAGGTCTGACCGCTCTCGTAGCCGCCGTAGCTCGCGAACACGGATGCGAGCACCGCGACGCCGAAGACGCCGCCGAGCTCCCGGATCGCGTTGTTGGCTCCGGAGGCCTGCCCCTCCTCCTGCGGCCGCACGGCCGAGAGGACGATGTTCGCCATCGGGGCGAAGAAGAGCGACATCCCGATCCCGGCGAGCACGAAGGGCGCGATCAACTGCGTGTACGCGACCGTGGGCGTCGAGACGAGGCCCATCCAGGCGAGCGAAGCACCCTGGAGCGAGAGGCCGATTCCCACGAGGTTCTTGCCCGGGATCTTGTCCGAGAGCGCACCCGCGATCGGCGCGATGAACATCGGCGCGAGCGTCCACGGCAGGATCCGCAGGCCCGCTCCGAGCGGCGAGTAGCCCTGCACCGTCTGGAAGAACTGCGAGAGGTGGTTGTCACCATTTGGCCGAAACAGAGCTATGGTGCGGCTTCACCAACGATCAGGAGGAACGATGACCCCCGCAAATGCCGCGAAGCCGCTGATTCCCTACCTGCGCCAGAGCCGCGCTAAAGAGCACTCGATCTCCATCGAGGAGCAGCTCCGTTCCATCATTCGCTGGGCTGACACGCACGGCGTCGCGCTCGCGCCGGAGCCGGTGATCGAGCGCAACGTGTCGGGCAAGAAGGACTGGAAGGAGCGCGAGCTGGGACGCGCGGTCGAGGCGTGTCAGCGCGGGGACGCCGGAGGCATCATCGTCGCGTGGCAGGATCGCCTCTCGCGCGAGAACGGGCTGGCGACTTCAGAGGTGTGGTACGCGCTCCAGGACGCGCAGGCGCGGCTCGTGTCAACGGAGGAGAACCTCGACACATCGCGCGGTGACGAGGAGCTGAACTTTGGGCTTCGGGCGTTGATGGCGCGTGAGGGTTGGAAGCGTCACGCAGCGAACTGGCGCAAGGCGAAGCACCACGCGTGGGAGGCGGGCATCTACAACGCGAACGCGCCTGCGGGCTACACGGCGGTCGCCGGTCGCCTGGTGCCGAACGAGCACGCAGACGCGGTACGGGAAGCGTTCCGGGCGAAGGCGGACGGCGGTTCCTACGGCGCGGTGGCGCGGGTGCTGACCGCGGCGGGCGTCCCGACATCGCACAAGATCAAGGGCTGCGACGACTACCGCACCATCTGGCACACGGCGTCGGCCCGCAAGCTGCTGACGAACCGCGCCTACCTCGGGGAGCACCGCTGCTCCTGCGGCTGCGATCAGGCGCAAGCGGACGCGCACCCGCGGCTGATCGATCTGGGGTTGTTCCTGCGAGCGCAGCGGGCAGAGACGGTGCGGAAGGTTTCACGCGGGAACGGCGAGGGGCACTTGCTCTCCCGCCTGGTGCGCTGCGCCTGCGGGTACCGGATGAGCTTCGACGCGACCACCCGGCGCGGCAAGGTCTACGGCTACTACCGCTGCAAAGGCAACGCTGCCTGCCCGCAGCGGGCGATCATCCCGGCCGGGCAGCTGGAGACCTGGGTCGTAGAGCAGGCGCTGGAGCGGCTGGGCACGCTGACGCACCGCACGGCTGCGGTCGACCTGACGCCGCTTCGGGACGCGGTCGCCAACACGGAGGCCGAGGTTGCGGAGGTCGAAGCGGCGGCTGACGAACTGAGTCCGGTTGCCTACGGGCGGGCGCTGACGCGGGCGCAGGCCGCGCTGGAGGAGGCGCAGTTGGCGCTTGCCGAGGCCGAAGCCGAAGCGGGCGGGATGCTGACGGTCTGGTCGCCCGACGAGGTGCGGCGGATCTTCACCGAGGCCATGCCGATCCCGGCAAGGCGCGAGGTGCTGACGCAGATGATCGGGGAGGTGACCGTTCGGCCCGCGAAGAAGACCGAGGTCGCGGAACGGGCCAGCATCGGCTGGGCTGACGTCGAGTCTTGGCGCGAGCCGGAGGCGGTTGCCGCGTAGCACGCGCAGCCTCGCCCGAGAGAGCCGCCGTCGAGCGGCTCTTCTCGTTGCGGCGCTGTGAGGCGCTGTGTGATCGGCACCTCGCCCATCGGCCCGGTAGCCGCCCGAGGCGCTCTCTGCCGCACGTCGGGGCTGTGTGGCGGACGCTCGGCCTTTGCGCCCGCGTGTGCCCTCGATAGCCGTCGGAGGCCTGACGGCGGCGGCGCGGCGCACGTCCGGGTTGGATGCTCCAGCCAGTCCTGGCAGTTACCGAGGTGCGGCTGAACCCCGGTCGTGGAGCGCGGATGTGCGCTCGAAGCGCGGGACTTCCGAAACGGCTAGGGGCGTTTCCTCGGCGGCGGCGCATCGAGGAGCGTGACCGTGACGGCCGCTGCGCGTCGCTCCTGCGGCGTCAGGCCGCGCTCAGCCAGGATGCGCCCGGTCGGGCCGTGAACGACGAGCACGGAGCCTCCCAGCGCTTGCTCAACACGTTCCCTCAGCGTCATGCCTGCACCGCCTCGATTGCCTGGTCGTAGATCCTCTCGCGGACGATGACGGGCGTGTTCGGGTCGCCTTCGTCGGGCGGGGCGTTCAGCAGGAGCGCCGCTGCCTTCAAGCGGATCTGGAAGTCGGGGCTGCCGTCGCGTTTGACCGCATAGAGCGCTTGGTCGAGGACGCCTCGAAGCCCGGTCTCCTCGCCTACGCGCTCGTTGTGCGCTCTGCGCTCAGCCTCGGTGAAGCCGGGGACGGCCCGGTAGCGGGTGATCGTCCTCTCGCTGATCCGGAGTTCCTGAGCAACCGCACGGCAACTCAGGCCGCGTCCCAGGAGCAGGGCTGCTCGTGCTTGCTTCGGCGTCATCGCATGTCCGATGTTGCCCAGTCTGTAGTGCGCCAGAAAGGCGTGCCGGTCTGTTCTCGCTTCCCGCCAGGAAGGCGAAGGTCGCGGCGCTCGCGCTGAACACGCGGCTCCTGGACGAGGAAACCGCGCGCGCAGCCATCCAGGCAGCGGAGTCCGAGACGGGGCTCTCGGCGGACGATCCTGTTCGCTTCGGCCCGAACCGGATCCTCGACGCGGTTCTTTCGGCGCTACCCTAGGCCCGTTCGTCGCGCCGGGCTGGGCCTGCAGGCCCTTCACTCTGCGTGTCGAACAACCGATAGTCGAGCTTGGAACGGGTCTCCTGCGAAAGGAATTTGGCATCTTGAAGAAGCTGACTGCAGCGTTCGCCTGTGCGTTCGCCATGACCTTCACCGCGACGGCAGCCGCCGTCGACGTCGGTGC
>DATLXM010000173.1:0-9609 GCA_035575835.1 Gaiellaceae bacterium | reverse complement strand
GAAGTCGAGCGTGACGACGTGCTTGACATAGGTCGCGAACTCGACCGGCCACGGCTCGTCGAGGTTGTAGTAGTCGGAGAGCTGACCCTGGAGCGAAGCGGGGAGGCCGCCGCTCTCGAGCCGGAAGGGGCTGCCGCCCGCGCCGCGCATGAGCACGAACGTGAGCAGCATCACGAGCAGGAAGACCGGGATCGTCCAGAGCACCCGCCTGAGGATGTAGGCGCCCATCGATTTCGGATCCGCCCCTCGACGTCTAGGAGCCGAGCGCTGCGAGCACCTCGTCGGCGTGCGTGTCGGGCTTCACCTTCCGCATCACCTTGGCGAGGTTCCCCTCGGCGTCGATCACGAACGTCGAGCGCTCGACGCCCATGTAGGTCTTGCCGTAGTGCGTCCTCTCGACCCAGACGCCGTAATCGTCGGCCGTTGCGTGGTCGGTGTCGGCGAGGAGCGGGAACGGGAGCTCGAACGTCTCCCGGAACTTCGCGTGCGAGGCCTCGTCGTCGGGGCTGACGCCGAGCACGACCGCGCCGGCGCGCTCGAACTCGCCCCAGGAATCGCGGATCCCGCAGGCCTGCGTCGTGCAGCCGGGCGTGTCGTCCTTGGGGTAGAAGTAGAGAACGACGGGCTTCCCGCGCAGCGACTCGAGGCTCACCGTCTCGCCCGTGTCGGTCTGCAGGGAGAAGTCCGGCGCCGGCTTCCCTTCCTCGATTACCAATTCTCCTCCTCGGTAGGGTTGCCCCGATGCTAACGACGCACCGCATCCTTGCTTTCCTCGTGGTCGGCGTACCGGCGCTCTCCGCCCTCCTCGGCGGCTACGTCTACTGGCGGCGGCGCGGGGTGGGGAGGATCCTGACGAATGTCCTCGCGCTCGCGCAGACGCTGCTCGTCGCCCAGGTCGGGCTCGGGCTGCTCCTCCTCTCCGACGAGCGGCGGGTCGCGGACAGCCTCCACTACGTCTACGGCTCGCTCTCGCTGGCGGCGATCCTCGCTCCCTGGATCTACGCGCCGGAAGCCGGACCTCGCAGGCTCGCGTGGTTCGCGGGAACGGCCGCGCTCGCCGCGGCGCTCGCGGTCCGCGCCTTCATGACGGGCGCCGCGTGAAGCGCTTCTTCGAGGAGATGAACCCGCTCGTCCGCGGGCTCGGGATCATCGCCCTGATCGCGGGCGTCGTCGTAGTGCTCTCGCTCGAAGAGGTGCTCGACACGGTCGGCGGCCTCCTCCGGATCGCCTTCTTTCTCGCGATCGCATTCTTCCTCTTCCTCGTCTGGCGCGAGAAGCGCGGCGACCTCGAGGTCTGGTCGGATCGGAGCCGCAAGGTCTTCTACGGGGCGATCCTGCTCGCGGTCGTCGACCTCGGCGTCTTCTTCGGCCTCGGCGCCTCAGGCCCTGACGCGCTTGCGTTCTTCCTCGTTCTCGCCGCCTGCGGGTATGCGGGCTACCGGACGTGGCGGAACGAGCACACGTACAGCTGAGTCAAGCCTCGACGCGGCTGGTGGCGCCGTCGAGCGCGTCGAGCGCGGCGCGGATCGACATCGACTGGCCGACGAAGATCGGCGTGTCGACCTCGGTATAGCGGGAGGCCTCGCTCTCGCGCAGGGTCAGCATCAGGTGCATGAAGTCGGACGGCTCCTCGCACTCGAACGCGGTCATGAACTCCTGGTCGTCGATCCCGAACGAGTAGGTCGTGTGGTTCTGGATCGTCTTGTAGCGGGCGCCGATCTCGATGTGCTCGTTCATCGCGCGCTGGCGCTCCTCCTGGGGGAGCGCGTACCAGGGGCGCGTCTTCACGAACGGGTAGACGACGAGGTAGGGATGCCCGCGCGGGACGACCTTGCGGGCTCGGCGGGCCTGGCTGTACTCCGAGGCCTTGGTGGTCGCGAGGTAGGAGTACGGCGTCTCCAGCCAGCCGGCGAGCGGGGTCGCGTTCAGGGCGCCGCCGAGCTCGCCGAGATCCTCGTAGCGCTCGGTGATCTTCCAGAGGAAGAGATCGCAGTCGGGGCGGACGCCCGCGGTCGAGTAGGCGCGAAGCTCGAGCCGCTCGGCCCAGGCCTCGACGACCTCGGCGAACGCGTCCTTGCCGGCGACGCGCTCCTCGACGGGCAGCCGCCGCCACGCGGGATCGACCTTGTAGAACGTGTAGGCGACGTACTGGCCGCCGGACTGCTCGCTGCTCACGGACGTATCGTAGACATGTGCCCATCGTCGAGATCAGGGCTTTGCCGCAGCCGGGCGTCGAGATCGAGAGCGTTCTCGCTGCGGTGACCCACGAGCTGGCCGCGCTCCTCGGCGAGGAGCCGCGCGGCTCATGGGCGACCTGGGAGGAGATCGAGGCCGGCCGCTACTCCGAGGGTGGGGACGCGCCGCCGCTGCAGCCGCGCTCAACGCATCCCCCGCTCGTGCGCGTCAGCGCGTTCGAGGGCCGCGAGCCCGCACTCGTCACGCGGATGCTGGAGACGGTCGCGGTCACGCTCGCCAGAGAGCTCGAGCTCGAACCGGGAAACGTGTTCGTCCGCTACGAAGAGCTGCGCTCCGGTCGCCTCTACACGGGCGGCAGCGCGCGCTAGCGGACGCGGAAGGCGGGGCTCTCGCGCAGGACGGGCGCCGCCTGGTTCACGGGATGCGTGACCGTGACCGCGAGCCGGTAGAGCCCGGGCCGCAGCTTGCGCCGGAGCGAGATCGTGATCGCAGTGCCGGCCTTGCCGCGGCCGCTCGCGGCAACGGTGGTCGAGCCGCCCGGCTGTTTCACGAGCCGCGCCCGGTAGACGCAGTCGAGGTCGCAGCGGAGCGCGATCGAGAGCGTCCGGGCCACGAACGTGACCTTCGGCTTCAGCGTCAACTGGAGGCCCGAGCAGCGGGCGATCGAGCCTCCGCGGGTGGCGGCAAGCGATTCCCGAACCGGAGCGAGGCTCGACTTCGGCGAACCGTCGGCGTAGTAGAGGCCGGACTGCCAGGCGCCGAGGGCGCTCTCGTCGTGCGAGTGGAAGAAGAGCAGGCCGGTGACGGTGGGTTGGCAGAACGCGAGCTGCAGCGCCCGGCGGTAGAAAGCCGCCTGCGTCGCCTCGGTCACGGGCTTCGTCGTCGCGGGCTCGGTGCCCGTGTAGAGCGACGACTTCGCGGCCGGGATCTGGGCCTCGACTCCGAATTCGTCATAGAGGATCGGCAGCGCCGAGCCGGCCTGACCCGTGCCGCCGAACGCTTCGCCGAGAAGAGCGACGAGCTTCGGATAGTCGATGAGCCCGAGGTGATCCGGGTCGGACGGCGGCAGATCGGGCGAGCGGCTCGAGTTGTCGGCGTAGGGGTGAAAGGCGAACACGTCCATGATCGGCGTCGTGCGGCCGCTTGCCCGATACGCCGCGCCGAGCTCGCGGACGAAGCGCGTGGGGGAGATGGTGTCGCGGCCGGTGCCGGGCTTGTCGACACCGCGCGGCGCGAGCGCTCCCCCGATCACCTGCACCGACGGTGAAACGGCCTTGAGTGCGTCGTAGGTCGCCGCCAGGAGCTCCAGGTAGGCGGGCGCCGAGGCGCCGGAGCCGTCGACACCGAACTGGGGCAGCCAGAAGCGGTTCAGATTCGGTTCGTTGCCCACGATCACGTCTCGGAAGCTCGGGTTCTCTCGGGCGATCGCGGCGGTGTAGGAGGCGAACTCCGCGCGCGCGGCCGGAGTCAGCGGGGTCGTCCGCGAGCCCGCGTGGAAGACGGAGACGTAGACCCGGATCCCGGAGAGCTGCGCGGCCGTGGCCACGTTCCGGAGGACCGTGCGCTCGGTGACGCTGGGCTCGCTCTCGCCCGGCTTCCAGATCGACGTGATCCGAACCGCCTTCAGCCCCGCGAGCTGGAGCAGCGTCATCTGGGCTTTCGCCTCGGTTGGGCTGGCGCTGCGCACGACGTCCTCGGCTGCGCCCAGGCTCAAGTCCGGGCCGCCGGCGTGCGCCGCGGGCGCGAAGGCGAGCACGAGCAGGACACCGAGAAGACCCCTCTTCATGCGGACACGGTAGCCCCGGCTTGTGAGGAGCGAGTAAGCGCCTCACGACTACCCTTGATCCGGATGCCGGATGTTCGCGACAAGCTGAAGGGACTGCCCGCGAAGCCAGGTGTCTATCTCTTCCGCGATGCCAAGGGCGACGTGCTCTACGTCGGCAAGGCGAAGTCGCTCAGACCCCGCGTGCGCTCGTACTTCCAGGCCGGCTCGAGCGACACCCGCATGTCGATCCCGCGGTTGGTGGCGCGAATCGACGACCTCGAGGTGATCGTCACCGGTAGCGAGGTCGAGGCGCTCCACCTCGAGCAGAACCTCGTCAAACGGCACCGCCCCCCGTTCAACGTGCGGCTCCGCGACGACAAGTCCTTTCCCTATATCGCCGTCACCGTGGAGGACGAGTACCCACGCGTCATGTTCACGCGCGAGCGGCACCGTCGCGGCGTTGCGTACTTCGGGCCGTACGCGAACGCGAAGAAGGTGCGAGAGACCCTCGACGTGCTCAATCGCGTCTTCCAGTTCCGTCCCTGTGAGGGCCCGAAGCCGGGGCGGCACAGCGGGATCCCGTGCCTCGATTACCACATCGAGCGCTGCCACGCCCCCTGTGTCGGCTACATCTCGAAGGAGCTCTACGGCGAGCTGATCGATGAGGTGATCGAGTTCCTCTCGGGCGACACGCGGCCGATCGTGCGTGCGCTCGAGGGCCGGATGCAGGCGGCCGCGACCGAGGAGCGGTTCGAGGACGCGGCGCGCTACCGAAACCGGCTCTTCGCGATCCAGAACCTCGCGGAGCGTCAGGGAGCAGACCGGCGCGAGACCGGCTCGATCGACGTGATCGGGATCGCCGCCTCAGGCGACCGCGCCGCGGTGCAGGTCTTCCCGCTCCGTGGCGGCAAGATGGTCGACCGGCACGGCTTCCACCTCGAGAACGTCGAGGGCCAGGACACGACGACGATCCTGGAGGCGTTCTGCACGGAGTACTACGGAAACGCGCCCTCGATCCCGCCGCAACTCGTCGTCCCGCAGGAGACCGGCGACGTCGGTGCGCTCGCGGAGTGGCTCTCTGCACGGCGGGGAGCGCGCGTCGAGGTGCGGGTGCCGGAGCGGGGTGAGAAGGCGCGGCTCTCGGGGCTCGCGGCTCAGAACGCCCGGATCGCGCTCGAGTCGGAGGCGGCTCAGACCGAGCAGAAGCGGCTCCGGCGCGTCGAGGCGCTCGAAGAGCTTCGCGAGGCGCTCAACCTCGAGAGCCTGCCTCTACGGATCGAGTGCTACGACATCTCGAACATCCAG
Source organism: Gaiellaceae bacterium (assembly GCA_035575835.1). Classification (GTDB taxonomy): domain Bacteria; phylum Actinomycetota; class Thermoleophilia; order Gaiellales; family Gaiellaceae; genus Gaiellasilicea. The sequence goes on along the minus strand of DATLXM010000173.1, from coordinate 4,343 downwards.
GGGCAGGAGATCGTCGGCTCGATGGTCGTCTTCCAGGACGGGCAGCCCAAGAAGGCGCACTATCGCAAGTTCGCAGTGCGCGATCTCGAAGGTCAGGACGACTTCGCCGCGATGGCGCAGGTGGTCTCGCGCCGCTTCGCGCGGCTCGGCCGCGTGACCGAGGACGACTACGACGAGGGGTTCGCCCTGGCGCCGAACCTCGTCGTGATCGACGGCGGCAAGGGCCAGCTCTCGGCGGCACTGACCGCGATGCAGGGCTACGACCTGCCGCGCGTCGCCGTGATCTCACTCGCGAAGCGGATCGAAGAGGTGTTCGTCCCAGGGCTGCCGGTGCCGATCCTGCTCGACCGCCACAGCGCCGGACTGCAGCTCCTGCAGCGCATCCGGGACGAGGCGCACAGATTTGCGCTCGGCTTTCACCGGCAACGTCGCTCGGCCCGGGCCCGCGAGTCGATCTTCGACACTCTCGAGGGCGTCGGACCGGCGCGCCGACGAGCGCTCCTGCACCATTTCGGCTCGGCGGAGAGCGTGCTCGCGGCGAGCCAGGAGGAGCTCGAAGGCGTTCCCGGCGTCCCGGCGAAGACGGCTCGGCGGATCTACGCCCAGCTCCACAAGACGGGCCGCGGGTAGGGCTACGTCCCGGTCGCCGGCCGCTCGCCGCCGCCGAGCTCGCGCCACCGAACATGGCCGAGCATCAGGAAGAGCGCCGTGAAGCCGACTATCGCGTTCACCACGGTCAGCGTCACCTTCATCCCCACCGAGTAGGAGATGAGCCTGCTCCGGGAAACGACGCTGTCGCGGAAGACGTAGACGATGAAGGCCTGTTCCGTCCCGATCCCGCCGGGCGAGACGGGAACGAGCGTCGCGAGACTCTGCGTCACCTGGACGAGAAGCACGTTCTGGATCGACTGCTCGATCCCGAACGCGCCGAGGAAGAACCAGATCGCGACGAAGCGCAGCGCCCAGTCGCCGGCCTGCCAGGCCGCGACCGTGCGCAGGTACTGCCGTCGGTCGGCGAGGACGGCGAGCCCTTGCGTCACCCGCTCTCGAAAGTCGCGGATCCGGAAGCGGATCCAGAAGAAGCCGAAGAAGGCGACGATCGCGAGCGAAGTGAAGAGGACGACCGCGAAGGCGCGGTTCGAGAAGACCCAACCGAACTCGAATCCGGGCAGGCTCCCGAGTGCGGTGATGCTCGGGAGGACGCCGAGCGTGAGCGCGTAGGCGAAGATCAGGAGCGCGGCCGTGCTGTCGAAGATCGTCATCACGAGCAGGGTCGAGGCGAGTGTCGTGTACTTCGCTCCCGGGATCGCGCGGTGGGCGAGGAAGAGCCGGACGGCGTCGCCGCCGCGGGCGGGAACGATCGCGTTGACGCCCACGCCCGAGACGTACGAGCCGTGAACCGTGCGCCAGCGCGGGCGCTCCTCCGGGTAAGCGGCACCGAGGACGTTCCACCACGCGCGGCTCGTGCAGCAGGTCTTGACGAGGTGCGCGAGCACCGCGAGCCCGAGCGACTTCCACCCGACCGAGGTCAGCTGCTCGAAGAAGACGCCGATCGCATCGAAGACAGCGCCCACGAGCCGAGGCTACTTCCTACGGCGCATCCGAATCCATCGACGGATAGCGGTAGTCCGTCGGCGGCACGAACGTCTCCTTGATCGTGCGCGGGCTGACCCAGCGGATCAGGTTCCAGAGCGAGCCGGCCTTGTCGTTCGTGCCCGACGCGCGCGCGCCGCCAAACGGCTGCTGGCCGACGACGGCACCGGTCGGCTTGTCGTTGACATAGAAGTTCCCGGCCGCGTAGCGGAGCCGCTGGTGCGCCTGCTCGATCGCGCTCCGGTCGTCCGCGAAGACCGCCCCGGTAAGCGCGTAGGCGGCGGTCTCGTCGACGAGGTCGAGGGTCTCGTCCCAGCGCTTCTCGTCGTAGACGAAGGCGGTGACGACGGGGCCGAAGAGCTCCTCTCGCATCGTTCGGAACTGCGGATCCTCGGTCGCGATCACGGTCGGCTCGACGAACCAGCCTTCGCTGTCGTCGTAGCCCCCGCCCGCGACGATCTCGGTGCCCTTGGTCGCTCGCGCCTCGTCGATCGCCTCCTTCTGGGTCGCGAAGGCTCCCTTGTCGATCACCGCGCCCATGAAGTTCGTGAAGTCGCCCACATCGCCCATCTTCAGGCTCGCGACCTGCTCGGCGAGCTTCTCGCGGAGCGCCGGCCACATGTTCGACGGCGCATAGACCCGTGACGACGCGGAGCACTTCTGTCCCTGGTACTCGAAGGAGCCGCGGACGATCGCGGTCGCGACTTCGTCCACGTCGGCGGTGGGGTGGGCGAGGATGAAATCCTTGCCGCCCGTTTCACCGACGATCCTCGGATAGTTGCGATAGCTCGCGATGTTCTTGCCGACGGTCTGCCACATGGAGTGGAAGACCGGCGTCGAGCCGGTGAAGTGGATCCCGGCGAGCTCGGGGCTCGCGAGCGCAGCATTCCCGATCGTCGCGCCCGAGCCGTAGACGAGGTTGATCACCCCGTCCGGCAGGCCCGCCTCCCGGAAGACCTGCATCACGTAGTGCGCGGCGAGCGCCGCGGTCGAAGCCGGCTTCCAGACGACCGTGTTCCCCATCAGCGCGGCCGAGCCGCTCAGGTTGCCGCCGATCGCGGTGAAGTTGAAGGGGCTGACCGCGAAGACGAAGCCTTCGAGCGGCCGGTACTCCATCCGGTTCCAGACTCCAGATGACGAGATCGGCTGCTCCGCGTAGATCCGGAGCATGAACTCGACGTTGAAGCGCCAGAAGTCGATCAACTCGCAGGCGGCGTCGATCTCGGCCTGGTGGACGGTCTTCGACTGGTTCAGCATCGTCGCGGCGACGATCGTCGAGCGCCAGGGGCCGGCGAGGAGCTCGGCTGCGCGGAGGAAGACGGCTGCCCGTTCCTCCCAGGGCAGGCTCGCCCACCCCTCGTGTGCCGCGCGCGCGGCGTCGATCGCGAGCTGGACGTGCGACGCGTCGCCCTGGGCGACCTCGGCGAGGACATGGCCCTTGCGATGCGGCATCACGGCCTCGAACGTCTTCCCGGTCTCGACCTCCTTGCCGCCGATCACGAGCGGGATCGAGAGCCGCTCTCCCTCCATCCGCGCGAGCCGGACCCGAAGCTGCTCGCGCTCCGGCGAGCCCGGCGCGTAGGTGCGAACGGGCTCGTTCACAGGGGTCGGCGGACGGAAGATCCCGGAGGCGCTCACGGCTGCGATTGTAGAGTCGCGTGCGATGCGCGTGACGCGGGTGCCGTACGCGGTCGAGGGCTGGGGCGTGGGGGAGCTCTGGGTCGGCGACGGCCGGATCGTGCTCGCGCACGAAGCTCCAACCTCCCCCAGGGGGGCCGCGGAGCCCCCTTCTGGAACGGTATCGAGCAAGGCGTCACGATCGGGTGACGGCTTCGGGCCGGAACTCGTACAGAGGATCCACAGGTACTTCGCGGGCGAGGCGGTCTCGTTCGCCGACGTCGATCTCGACCTCGAGTGGTGCACGCCGTTCCAGGCCGCGGTCGCGCGCACCCTGCGCTCGGTCGGCTGGGGCGCGACGGTCTCGTACGGCGAGCTCGCGGAGCGCGCAGGGTTCGAGCGCGCCGGGCGAGCGGCCGGGAGCTTCTGCGCGGCGAACAAGTTCTTCCTCCTCGTCCCCTGTCACCGCGTCGTCGCCTCGGACGGGATCGGCTCCTACGGTCCCTCCGGGATCGAGACGAAGCGGCGACTCCTGCGCCTGGAAGGCCATGCTCTCTGAGGGTCATGCTCTCTGAGGATCTCCGCAACGAGCTGGCGACGATCGCGCCGCGGCGCGGTTGCTGCCGGCTCGCCGAGGTCTCGGCGCTCTTCCACTCGGCGGGGAGCATCCACCTGCGTGGCCGGGGCGAGGTCGGCCTGCATCTCGACCTCGTCAGCTCGGCCGTGGCGCGGCGGGCGTTCACGCTCCTCCGGGAGCTCGGGATCCACTCGGAGATCCGAACGTATCGGCGCCGGTCGTTCGATCGTGCGACGCGCTACCAGCTCCACGTCGAGGGTGACGAGGGTGCGCTCGCGACGCTCGTGGAGGCCGGCGTCCTCGACTCGCGCCGGGCGCCCCTCGAGCGGCCTCCGCGCCGCGTCGTCGGGCGAGCCTGCTGCCGCGGCGCCTACCTGCGCGGGGCGCTCCTCGGCGGAGGCTCCCTCTCCGGCCCTCGCTCGCCGCATCTCGAGCTGCGGACGACCTCACTCGACGGAGCCGAGTTCCTCCGCTCGGTCGCTGCGGCGGGAGACGTCACGGTCGCGGTGCTCGACCGGGGCCGACACGCGGTCGCGTATGCCAAGGGGTTCGACGC
>DATLXM010000172.1:0-6270 GCA_035575835.1 Gaiellaceae bacterium | reverse complement strand
TGGATCGCGAAGCCGGCGGGCCAGGTGGCCGTCGCGAGCTCCGTCACTCGACCACTGCACACGCGTCGGGCGGGATGTGCACCCGGACGCGATCGCCCTCGACGCGGCGCCAGCTCTGCACCGTCAGCGCGACCGAGCCGGCGTTGACCTCGTACTCGTAGTGGTCGCCCAGGAACGCGACGGTCTCGACGTCGGCCTCCCACGTGTTCGTCCCGTTGGTCGTGTGGTCGTCCAGGCGCATCACCGTCACGGCTTCGGGGCGCACGGCGACCGTGACGCTGCCGGACGCCCCCGCGCCGTCGCGGACGCTCAGGTGGTGCGAGGAGCCCGCCACGTCGACGACGACCCCTTCGCCCTCCCGGGCCGAGACGAGGCCCTCGATCAGGTTGACCCGTCCGACGAACTCCGCCACGAACCGGTTCGCGGGATGCCGGTAGATCTCCTCGGGCGTCCCGATCTGCTGCACCTCGCCGGCGCTCATCACGGCGACCCGGTCGCTCATCGAGAGCGCCTCGTCCTGGTCGTGGGTGACGAAGATCGTCGTCAGGCCGAGCGTGCGCTGGAGCTCCTTGACCCACGCCCGCGCCCGCTCCCGGAGCTTCGCGTCGAGGTTGGAGAATGGCTCGTCGAGGAGGAGGACGGTCGGCGAGTAGACGAGCGCGCGGGCGAGCGCGACCCGCTGCTGCTGGCCGCCGGAGAGCTGGTGCGGGTAGCGCTCCTCGTACGGGAGCATCTCGACGAGCTCGAGCACCTCCCGCACACGCGTGCGGATAGCCGCCCGCCTCAGCTTCCGCACTTTGAGCGGGAACGCGAGGTTCTCGAAGACGGTCATGTGCGGCCAGACGGCGTAGGACTGGAAGACGATCCCGAGGTTGCGCTGCTCGGCGGGGATGGCGACGTTCCGGGCCGCGTCGACGAAGACCTCGTCGCCGACGGCGATCCGCCCCGCTTCCGGCTGCTGGAAGCCGGCGATCGACATCAGGGTCGTCGACTTGCCGCACCCACTCGGCCCGAGCAAGGTGAAGAGCTCGCCCTCCTGGACCTCGAAGCTGACGTCGTCCAGCGCTCGCTGGTCGCCGAACTCCTTGACGAGGTTCTCGACGTGGATCTCAGGCACCGTGGTCTCCTCCCGTGACGCCGATCTTGAAGAGCTTCGCGCCGATCGAGAGCACGACGACCGTGATCACGACCTGCACCATCGCGAGGGCCGAGACCGGCCCCACGGAGCCCTGGATGAACTGTGCCAGCATGGTCGCTCCCATGACCTCCGTACCGGGCTTCACGAGGAAGACCGCGGGGTCGTAGTCGTTGATGATCTCGACGAACATGAGGATGAACGAGGCGAAGATCGCCGGCTTCAGGAGCGGCAGCACGATGCTCCGGCTCGTGCGCCACCAGCCGGCGCCCGCGGCCCGCCCCGCGCGGTCGAGCTCCTCCCCGATCCGGGCGAGCGTCGGGTACATGACGATGTAGGCGAGGGGCAGGTTGCGCACGCAGAAGGCGAGCATGATCCCCCAGATGCTCCCGCGCATGTAGTCACCGAACGCGCCCGTCAGGAGGTAGGCCCAGAAGAAGCCGATCCCGATGATGATCCCCGGGGTCGCGCGCGGGTAGAGCATCAGGAAGGGCAGCGTGCGCCGGAAGCGGAACCCGGAGCGGTGCGCGACGAGCGTCGCGAGCGCGACGAACGCCGTCGTCCCGACCGCCCCGACAACGGCGATGAGCGCGCTGTTCTCGATCGAGCGGCGGAAGGTCTCGTCGTCGAGGAGGACGTTCCAGTGCGCCCACGTCAGGAGCTCCCAGGGCGGCACGAGCGGCGTCAGGACGACGACGACCGACATCAGCGCGAGGCCGAGCACCGGCACGAGGGTCGTGAAGACGAGGTAGAACGAGAGCAGGGCGGCGAGCGGCCAGCGCCAGGTCCGCAGCCGCAGGAGGGCCTGCCGCCCCGACTTGCCGCCGACCGAGACGAAACGCGCCTCCGCTCCGAGCAGCCGGTTGCGCAGGACGAGGAGCGCCGTCGCGACGAGGAGCATCATCACCGCGCCCGCGCTGACCGAGCCCGGGTCCGGCGTCGAGGCGTTCGTCCACGTGTTGTAGAGATAGCTGGAGACGAAGACGATGTTGTTCGAGGTCCCGAGAAGGAGCGGGATCCCGAGGGCCGCGATCGAGAGCGTGAAGATCAGCGTCGCCGCGTTCAGGAGCGCCGGCCGCAGCATCGGGATCGTGATGTTCGAGAGCACCCGCACGGGACGGGCCCCCGCACTCCGGGCTGCGTCCTCCAGCGAGGAGTCCGCCCGTGAGAGCGCCGCCTGGCAGGTGAGGAACGCGATCGGCAGGAGCCGGGTCGCCTCGACGACGGCCATCCCCGGGATCGTGTCGATCGCGAGCGTCGGCAGGTGGAGGCGGTCGCCGAACATCGCGGTGAGGTAGCCGCCGGGGCCCCAGATCACGAGCCAGCCCAGGACCATCCCGAGCGAGGGGAGAAGGATCGGCAGCAGGGTCAGGCGCCCAAGCGTCTTGCGGCCCACGAGATCGGTGCGGGTGACGAGGATCGCGATCAGGGCACCGCCGAGCACCGCCATCAGGGTCGTCAGCGAGGCGAACATCAGCGTGTTGCCCCACGCGCCCCAGAAGGCCGAGTCGCCGAAGAGCTGCCGGTAGGGCTCGACCGTGAGCACGCCGCCGGCCTCGTAGAGCGGCCGGTCGCGCAGAGAGGCGTACAGGAGCGGCACGAACGGGCCCACGATGAGCGCGACGACCAGGAGCCAAATTCCCCAGTGCAGCGCCCACGCCGGGACGAGGCTCCGGCGTGGGCGTGGGAAGGCCTGTGGCTCGTAGGGAGTCGCGGTCATCGGGGCCTGTTTGCGCTGTCGCGTGCTAGCCGAAGATCCCGTGCCAGCGGGTCTTGAACTTCGGATAGTCGTTCACGAACTTCTGGCTGAACGGCACAAGGATCACGTTCTTCTGCCCGACCTTCGCGTAGACGTCCGCCAGCGTGTTGCTGCAGTTCTTGGGCGTGAAGTTGTTGCGGAACGCCGTGAAGCCGGCGTCGCACATCGCCTGCTGGCCGGCCTTCGTGTAGAGCCAGTTCAGGAACAGCTTCGCCGTCGCGGGGCTCGCCGCCTTCTTCGTGATTCCCATCCCGCGCGGGACGAGCGGCGTTGCGTCCTTGTTGTACGTCCAGCCGAGGATCTTCGAGAGCTGGGGATCGGTCTCGATCCCGAGCCGGACGGTCGGCGAGGTGAGGTACGCCGCCACCGCCGCACCCTGGGAGACGAGCGACCGCTGGCCGGCGACACCGGTCTGCGCCTTGAACTTGTCCTTGCCGATCTTCTCGAAGTTCGACCAGCCCTTCTTCTGGACGTAGCCCCAGATCCCGGTGTAGCCGAACAGGTTGTCGACGGTGTAGCCGGTGAGCTTCCCGTAGGTGCCCGGATCGTTCGCCATCTGCGTGATCGACTGCGGCACCTTGTTCCCGAGAACGAGCTTGTTGTACATGATGATCGCGGGGTCGGGCGAGATGATGAAGACCCCGGGGTACTGCTTCGCGAACTTCGGAAACGCGCTCAGCTGGAGCGGGTCGTAGTCGACCAGGAACTTCTTCCGGGTCGCGTACACCCAGAGGTTCGGCGCGCTAGAGATGAGCAGGTCCGCGGTCCGCGTGCCCTGCGCCGCCTCGGACGCGTACTTGGAGAAGATGACGTTGTTGTCGAGGTCGTACGACGTCGTCTTCACCCACGGGTGGTAGTACTGGAACCGGTCGGTGACGATCTTCAGGTTCGACGCCGGGGCATTGGCGTAGAAGACGAGCCCCGACTCCTTCTTGGACTGCTTGATCAGGCCGGCGAGCGGACCGGGCGTCGCTGCGGTCCTGTCGGATCGCGCTCCTGCCTGTCCTGCCAGCAGCGTTCCCGCAACGAGTGCGAGTACGGCCACCGGCAACCAGCGCCTACTGGGCGTTCGTGTCATTCCTGTTCCCTCCTACGTCGGCACGCTGCGGGCCGTTGATGACGGCACGGTGATCGCGCGGGAGGTTAAAACTTATGGCCCGGATTCCACGGTTGCGGCGATTCATTCTCGTTGCGGCGATTGAGAGCGTTGTGTCCATTTTCGCCACGAAAGTGGGTGAGACTCACGTCGTACACTGCCGTTCATGTCGAAGGAACGGCGGTGGGGCTGGGGCCGGTTGCGGCTTTCGACGCAGATCCTCCTGCTCCAGCTCGCGATCATCGTGCTCACGTTGGGGACGGGCGTCGCCGTCTCGATCGTGCAGGCCCGGGCTCAGCTCGATCGCGAGTCGGGCAAGCAGTCGCTCGCGATCGCACGGACGGTCGCGCAGATCCCCGAGATCCGGGCCGGGTTCGCAGCGCAGCACCCCGAGCGGATCATCAACCCGATCGCCGAGCGAGTCCGGATCCGGACCGGGGCCTCGTTCGTCGTCGTCGCGAACAGGCAGGGCATCCGCTACTCCCACCCCGACCTGGCGAAGATCGGGCAGCGGGTCTCAACAGATCCGAGCGAGGCGCTCTTCGGCCGCGAGTACGTAGGCGTCCAGACCGGGTCGCTCGGCCGATCGATGCGGGCCAAGGTCCCCGTCCGGAACGAGCGGGGCGAGGTGATCGGCCTCGTCTCGGTCGGCCTGCTCGCGAGCCGGGTGAGCGCGCAGCTCCGCAACGACCTGCCGGTCCTCCTGATCCCGCCCGCCCTCGGCCTCGCGCTCGGCGTCCTCGGCTCGATCCTGCTCGCCCGCAGGATCAAGCGCCAGACCTTCGGCCTCGAGCCGACCGAGATCTCCGCCCTCCTCGAGCAGCGCGAGGCGGTGCTGCACGGGATCCGCGAGGGGATGGTCGCGACCGATCCTGCCGGCCGCGTGATCCTCGTCAACGACGAGGCGAAGCGCCTGCTCGACGTGGACGACTCGGTCGTCGGCCGCTCATTCGCCGAGATCGTCCCGGCCGGCCACGTGCGCGACGTCGTCGACGGCTCGGTGGACGGACCCGACCAGGTCGTGCTCGTGAACGATCGCGTTCTCGTGGCGAACCGGATGCCCGTTACCGTGCGCGGACGTGACGTCGGGGCTGTCGTGACCCTGCGCGACCGCACCGAGCTCGAGGTCCTGCTCCGCGAGCTGAACGACGTACGGAGCCTCGCCGATGCCCTGCGCGCGCAGGAGCACGAGTTCGCGCACCGCCTGCACGTGATCGCCGGCCTCCTAGAGCTCGGCCGCTACGAGGACGCTGCGGGGTTCATCAGCAAGTCCTCGCTCGTCCATCAGGAGCTCGTCGCGTCGGTGATCGAGACCGTCGGCGACCCGACCCTCGCGGCTCTGCTGCTCGGCAAGGCGGCGGTCGCCTCCGAGCGGGGGATCGAGTTGCGCGTCACCGACGACTCGCGCCTGCCGGAGGGCTACGGGGACCCGCGCGAGCTGATCACCGTCGTCGGGAACCTCGTCGACAACGCGCTCGACTCCGTCGCGTCGGTCGGCGGCGGCTCGATCTCCGTGACGCTGCGCGACGAGCCCGGCGGCGTCGTCGTCCAGGTTCGCGACTCCGGCCCGGGCGTCGAGCCCGAGCTCGTGGACGAGATCTTCCGCGACGGCTTCACGACGAAGGTGGCGAACGGCACCGGCCGGCGTGGGCTCGGGCTCGCGCTCGTCAGCCAGACCGTCCGGCGGCGCGAGGGCGGCTACATCACGGTCGAGAACGACTCGGGCGCCCTCTTCACCGCCTTCCTCCCGCACGATCCGAACCGCGTTGGAGCCCCGGCGTGATCAAGACGCTCGTCGTCGACGACGACTTCATGTCCGCCTCGATCCACCGGACGTACGTGGACAAGATCGCCGGCTTCGAGGCGGTCGGCGAGGCCCACTCGGGTGCGGAGGCGCTCGAGCTCGTCGGCCGGCTCCAGCCGGATCTCGTCCTGCTCGACATCTACCTGCCGGACATGAGCGGGCTCGACGTCCTACGGCGACTGCGCCAGAACGAGGACGAGGCCGTCGACGTAATCGCCGTCACTGCCGCGAAGGACGTGAAGACTCTTCGCGCCGCGATGCAGGGCGGCGTCGTCCACTACATCGTCAAGCCGTTCCTGTTCGAGACGTTCCGCGAGCGGCTGGAGCGATATGCCGCGCTCAAGCAACGGCTCGACCGGCTCCGCGAGGCGAGCCAGGGCGACGTCGATCATCTCTTCTCGCTCCTCCGAGTCGAGGGCCGCGAGCGGCTCCCCAAGGGGATCTCGGCCCCGACCCTCGCGCTCGTCGTCGCGGCC
>DATLXM010000171.1:0-6063 GCA_035575835.1 Gaiellaceae bacterium | reverse complement strand
CCGTTCGACTTCATCAACGTGTTGCTCGATGGAAACAACATCCAGGGTTCGAACAACTCGAACTACGCGTACTTCAACAACCCGCGTTACAACAAGGCAATGACGGACGCGGCGAAGCTGTCCGGAGACGCGCGGTACGCGGCTTACGGGAAGCTCGACGTCGACCTGATGAAGAACGCGGCCCCGTGGGCCCCGCTCTCGAACGGGAACACGCGCGAGTTCATCTCGAACCGGGTCTCGAACTACCTCTATCACCCGGTCTACGGCGGCGCGATCATGAACGCGCTCGCCATCAAGTAGCAGCAACCACCACCAAGCAGCTACGACGGAAGGGCCGGGCCGCGGCCCTTCCGTCGTTCTGCGCCGTTTCGTGCTGTCCGAGCGGCGGTAGGTTGACGGGAATGCCAGAGACAACGCTCCGCGGCAGGCTCCTCGTCGCCGCACCCTCCCTCCTCGACCCCAACTTCGCGCGGAGCGTCGTCCTGATCGCGGAGCACAGCGAGGGTGGGGCAATGGGCCTCGTCCTGAACCGGCCGTCCGAGACCTCGGTCGCAGAGGCCGTCCCCGAGCTCGCGCAGCTCTCCGGAGACAGTGAGGCGGTCTACGTCGGCGGCCCGGTCTCGACCGAGTCGGTGCTCGCGCTCGCGGAGGTCGAGGATCCCGAGGACGCCTCCGAGCTCGTGCTGGGCGACGTAGGCTTCGTCCAGGATCCGGACGTCAGCGCCCGCCGCGGACGCATCTTCGTGGGCTACGCGGGCTGGTCGGCAGGGCAGATCGAGGCCGAGCTCGAGGAGGAGGCCTGGATCGTCGTCCCCGCCGAGGCGGACGACGTGTTCAGCGACGACTCCGACGGCCTCTGGAGCGCCGTGCTCCGCCGCCAGGGCGGGCCGCTCGCGCTCCTCGCGACGATGCCGCCCGACCCCTCGCTGAACTGATCAGGCTGAACTGATCAGGAGGCGGTCGCCGCGACCGCGGCGGCGGGCCCGCTCCGGCGGCCGTCGCTCGGCGTCACCGTGCAGGAGATCCGCTCGCCGGGGGTCGCCGAGCTGCGCGGGATCGCGTCCGAGAGCGCCGCGCTCGTGATCGCGCGCACCGTTCGCGACCCGATCGTCCAGCGATAGCGGTAGCGGACGGCGCGCTAGCCGCTCTCGGCCCGCGCGACCCCGACGGTGCCGACGTCCTCGGGCAGCCTCGGCCGGCTTCGCACGAGGAGAATCCCCACGAGGAGGAGAGCCGCCTCGACAACGGTGATCGCGAGTCGGTTGAGGACGATCGCTCCGAGCGCGACTCCCTCCACCGCGACGGCGAGCAGGAGTCCGTAGACCGAGGCCTCGCGAACTCCGAGCCCCGAGGGCGCGAAGATCACGAGCACGGCGACAATCGCGCCCACCGCACTCGCGCCGCCGAGGAACGGGATCGAGGAGAGCGGCGGATCCCCACCGACCGAGCGGAGGAGGAAGAAGAGCGCGAGGCCGCCCAGGGGCCAGGTGCAGGCGTAGAAGGCGAGCAGCTTGAGCGCGGTGCGCGGCGAGAGGGCTTCGACGGCCTCGGCGCCGAAGGGCTTCAGTAGCTTCGAGGCGAGGACGCGGAAGACGGGCGGATAGAGCAGGACGACGAGCAGGAGCCCGAACGCGATCAGGGGCAGAAGCGGCGCGTCGGCTCCGTCGACGAACGCGAGCCCCACGACGAAGACGCCGACGCCCGCGAGCGCCGAGAGCCCCGCCTCCAGCAGAACGGTCGCGAGGATCACCGGGGTCTCGCCGATCCCGAGCCGGCGCAGCGCGACGACCCGCGCGGCCGGGGTCCAGACCCCGCCGGGCACGTACTTCGCGAGCATTGAGAGCATCTCCGCCTGGAGCGCGATCCGGTACGGCAGCCGGATGCCGTAGGCGGCCAGGATCCAGACCCAGCCTACGACGAAGAAGAGGTAGTAGGCGGCGAGGACGAGGAGTGAGAGGCCGATCTCGACCGGATCGGCGTGCCGGAGCCGCGGCGCCGCATCCGCCCAGACGCCGCGGAACGCCCAGCCGAGCGCGCCGAGGAGGATCGCAAGGGCGATGAGTTCGACCGCGATCACCAGGCGCCGGTTCTCCATGCGCGCTCGGAGCCAGGTCCGGAGGCGTCCCATGTCCTAGAGCCTACGCAGCGCGACGGCGCAGCCGGTAGAGCCCGCCCCGCGGCAGCCCGGCCTCGGCCCTCCACTCGACCTCCCACTTCGGGGTGGCGCCTTCGACGAACGCAGCCAGCGCCGGCCTGCCCGGGTCGGCGAGCAGCACCTCGTCGCCGAGCCGCGGCAGCAGCGCGAGGAGCTCAGCGACGTTGCGGCGCTCGTAGAGGACGTCCGCGGCGAGGACGAGGTCGAACGGGCCGTCCGGGAGTTCCGGCTTCGCCCAGGCGAGCCGCGCGACCTCGAACGCGGCGCTGTTCAGCCGCGCGTTCCGCGCCGCGAAGACGAGCGCGTCGGGCGACCAGTCGGTCGCGAGCACCTCCGCCCCGCCGAGGGAGGCGACGATGCTCGGAAGAGCGAGCCCGCAGCCGAGCTCGATCACTCGCTTCCCCGCGAGCGGGGCCTCGGACACGACCGTCGCGAGCGCGAGGGCGCTCGGCCAGAGCTCGGCCCAGTAGGGGAGGAACTCTTCGTGCTCGAAGGCGCTCTCGTCGATCAGCTCGTCGGCGCTCGGCGGGTGCGCGATCCGAATCGCGCGCCCGCCGAGTTCGACAGTCGTCTCGACGACGTCCATTGCCTCTCCTTCCGTCGCAGATGACCGAGTCAAGGTAAGCCGCCGAGCATCCTCGTCGCCAGGATCCTCACGGTGGGTAGGCTCGAAGGATGCGTTACCGCCCTCTCGGCTCGAGCGACCTGGAGGTCTCGGAGATCGCCCTCGGCTCCTGGTTGACCTACGGCGGCGGGGTCGAGCGCGACCAGGCCGCCGCCTGCGTCGAGCGCGCGTTCGAGCTCGGGATCACCTTCATCGACACGGCGAACGTGTACGCGTCCGGCGGCGCGGAGGAGCTCCTCGGCGAGCTGCTCGCCTCCAGACCGCGCGATTCGTACGTGCTCGCGACCAAGCTCTACTTCCCGATGTCGGACTCGGACCGGGGGCTCTCGCGGAAGCAGGTCTTCAAGCAGATCGACGCGTCGCTCGCCCGCCTCGGCACCGACTACGTCGACCTCTATCAGTGTCATCGCTACGACAAGGAGACGCCGCTCGAGGAGACGATGGAGGCGCTCACGGAGGTCGTGCGCCAGGGCAAGGCCCGCTACCTCGGCTTCAGCGAGTGGACGGCCGACCAGATCCAGGCCGCGCTCGACCTGACCGGCGTGGAGAAGTTCGTCTCCAGCCAGCCTCAGTACTCGCTGCTCTATCGGAAGCCCGAGCGCGCCGTGATCCCGGTCTCCGCGGCGAACGGGATCTCGCAGATCGTCTGGTCGCCGCTCGCCCAGGGCGTCCTGACGGGGAAGTACCTGCCGGGCGCGACCCCGCCGCCCGACTCGCGCGCCGCGTCGGAGCGGATGGGAGGCATGATCGACCGCTTCATGGGCGACGACGTGCTCGAGGCGGTGCAGCGTCTGCGGCCGATCGCGGACGGGCTCGGAATCACGCTCGCCCAGCTTGCGCTCGCCTGGGTCCTGCGCGAGCCGAACGTCGCCTCGGCGATCGTCGGTGCCTCCCGGCCGGAGCAAGTCGAGGCGAACGCGGCGGCCTTCGGAATCGAGTTCAACGAGGCAACGCTCGCCGCGATCGACGAGGCTCTGGGCGACCTCGCCGGCTAGGCGCGACGCTGGCGTGAGAGTGCTTTTGGGCCGCGGGCGGCCCCTTTAGGGGTCTTCGCGCGTGGTGCATCCGCTCCCGCGGATGCTCCACTTGGCCAGGTATCAGATCAGGCGCTTCTCGAGGTACGCGGCGAGGCGGGTGAGCGGGAACGAGATCAGGAAGAAGACGACCGCGACCGCCCCGTAGATCTCGAGCGCGTGCGTGTCGAGGGTCGTGAACGTGAGCCGCTCCGCGGAGCGCTCGCCGGTCTCGAGCAGCTCTGCCGCGCCGATCACCTGCGCGATCGTCGTGTTCTGAATGATGTTCACGAGCAACGAGACGAACGGCGGCAAGAGCCGGCGGAGCGCCTGCGGGAGGATCACGTAGCGGTGCCGCCCGAGCCAGCCGAAGCCGAGCGCGGCCGAGGCCTCGTGCTGCTCGCGGGGAATCGAGCCGACGGCGCCACGGGTCGCCTCGGCGACCTGGGCGCTGCCCCAGAGGGTGAGCCCGATCGCGGCGGCGGTGAACGCGTCGAACCGGAGCGCATCGCTCGCCGATGGAAGAGCGAAGAAGACGATGAAGATCGTGACGAGGATCGGGAGGCCGCGCCAGACCTCGACGTAGAGCCTGATCGCCGCCCGTAGCGACCTGGAGTCGACGGTCAGGAGCGTGCCGAGGACGACGCCGATCACCGCGCTTCCGACGAGGGCCAGCCCGGCGATCCGCAGCGTGCCGGGCAACCCCACCTCGAACATGTAGCGGGCGACGGGCTCGACCCACTCGGGGAGCGAAGGAATCAGCGCCACCATCTAGCGGGCCTCCGTGGGCAGCGCGAGGCGCGACTCGAGCAGGCGGATCAGGCCGGACATCGTCCAGACGATCACGAGGTAGGCGACAGCGAGCGTCCCGAACGACTCGAGCGTGCGCGGCGAGAGTGCGTTGATGTTGTACGCCGTGTAGGTCAGCTCCTGATAGCCGATCACGTACAGGAGCGAGGTGTTCTTGACGACGCTGATGAACGTGTTGATCGACGGAGGCAGGGCGATCCGGCCCCCGATCGGGAGGGTCACGTCGAGGAACGTCCGCATCCGCCCGAAGCCGAGGGCCGCCCCGGCCTCCCGGTAGCGGTTGGGCACGGCCTCGAACCCGGCGCGGAAGTTCTCCGTGTTGAAGGCGCCACCCCAGACCGTGATCGTCAGGCAGGCGACCGTGAACGCGTCGAGGGTGATCCCGACAGAGGGCAGGCCGAAGAAGACGAAGAAGATCTGGACGAGGATCGGGGTGTTGCGGATCACCTCGACGTAGATCGCGGCCAGTTGGCTGACGACCGGGATCCGGTGGGCGCGGGCCGCCCCGAGCACGAGCCCGACGAGAGCGGCGCCGACGACCGCGATCACGGACACGAGGAGCGTGCGGCCGATCGCGGCGATCAGCTCGCCTCCGTAGGTCGAGAAGTACGACCAGTCGACGGTGATCGCAAGCATCAGGAAGAGATGGGAGCGGCCGCCTCGCGACGGCCGCTCCCGTTCGGATCGATGACGCCGAGCCCTACGGGCACTGCGTCGTCAGGTCTCCCTTGCTGTAGTAGAAGACCTGCTTCGGGCGGAGGATGTTCTTCGAGAACGCGGCCAGGTTCCGTGCCGGCACGCTCTGCTTCAGGATCGGGAAGAACAGATCCTTCTTGGTCATGATGTTGAGCCGGGAGTCGACCCAACGCTTCATTGCTGCATTGCCCTGCTTCATCCCGATCCCGTACGGGAGCGGCAGGAAGAGATCGTCGGTCAGCTTCAGATTCGGATCCTGAGTTGCGATCCCGAGCAGGACGGTGTCGTCCCACATCAACGCGTCCGACCGGCCGTCGCGGAACGCGAGCAGCGCGTTCGTGAAGCCGTCGGTCACGAGCAGGCGCGTCGACTTGAAGCAGTTCTTCACGAAACGGTCGTAAATCGAGCCGCTCGTCGTCGAGACGCCGCGGTTCGCGAGATCCGAGAGCGAGCGAATCGGCGTGTCGTTCCGCACGAGCAACCGTCCCGTCGCCTTGTAGTAGGCCCGCGAGAAGTCGATCCGGGTGTCGCGGTCCGCCGTGTAGGTAAAGGTGGCGATCACCAGGTCGACGCGGCCCGTGTTCAGCGCGGGCTCACGGGCCGGGGTCGTCAGGCATGTGTAGGTGACGCGGTTCGACTTGCCGAAGGCGAAGCGCGAGAACTGCTTCGCGATCTCGATGTCGAAGCCGGCGTTCTTGCCCTGGATGTCGATGAAGCCGAACGGCGGCGAGTCGCACTTGACGCCGATGTTCCAGCGCTTCCGC
>DATLXM010000170.1:0-22711 GCA_035575835.1 Gaiellaceae bacterium | reverse complement strand
GGAGAACGTTCACGTTCCGAGTTTTTGTCGCCATGACTCATACCCTGGCAGAGAGTTTTGGTCGTGTCAACCAAAACGCCTACGACGACGTGAGCGGCGATGCAACGGGAGGAAGGCTGCTTCGTGAGCGGGAGCGACGGGCTCGAACCCACGACCTCCGGCGTGACAGGCCGAGTCAGGCACAACGACGCTCAGCGACGAGCAGCACGGAACAGCCTCCTAGACCCTTACGAGCCGGTCTTGCCTCGGTCTGGGCGCCCTTACGCGAGGGTTAAACATCGCGCGCCGTCGATCGCGGCCGACGGCGGCGAGGCTATGGTCGCGGCACGATGAGGCTCGCTCTCGGCGCGTTCGTCGCGACCCTGCTGCTGCTCGCCTCCGGCTGCGCCGGGGATGCGGAGCGGGAAGCGCGAGCCCCGGCGACCACGGTGCCGACGTATTCCTTTCCGGACGCGCCGATCGTCGTCGACGAGCCGCTGGGGCGGCGGGTCGACGAGGCGCTCTCCCGCCTTCTGCCCGAGGCGGCGGTCGGCATCCTCGATCCCGAGGCGCTGAAAGTGATCGCCGCGTCGCGCGATGCCCGGCTCGGCTGGCTCGTGTCCGACCTCCTGCGCTTCTACCAGGGCGGCGTCGAGGAGCGTCAGCTCGTCTCCGCGTTCCAGCAACTGACCGGGGTCGACGTACGCAAGGACCCATTGATCTCCGAGGGCGCGTGGCGAACCGTGACAGACCATCTGATCGCCTGGGAGTTGCCCGCCCCGCCGGGCTATCGCGAGCGCAAGGCCCAGCTGTACACGGCGCTCGAGCCGGGCTGGAAGCCCTTCTTCGCGGACGCGGACTCGGAGATCGACTGGCGGCTCGTCGCGTGGGGCGGCGTCCTGATCGACGACCGCAGGCTCGGCGACCCGAACCCATGCGCGCGCGGCTGCATCCCGGCGCTGGACGATCCCGCCCTCACCGGCGCAGATGAGGGCGAGTGGTATCCCGAGGAGCGGCTCGTCTTCGGCGTCGTCGTCGGGGGCGAGGCGGTCGCCTTCCCGAAGAACATCATGGAGGTGCACGAGGTCGTGAACGTGACGATCGGGGGGCGGCGGCTCGGGATCCCCTACTGCACTCTCTGCCGCTCGGCGCAGGCGTATCTGGTCGACTCGGTTCCGCCGGGCGTCGAGCCGCCCGTGATCCGCACCTCGGGGTTGCTCTCGCGCTCGAACAAGGTGATGTACGACCTGCGAAGCCGGTCGGTGTTCGACACCTTCACCGGCCGGGCGCTCTCCGGGCCGCTGCGGGAGGTTGGGGTCGTCCTCCCGCAGACGACGGTCGTCTCGAGTACCTGGGGCGAGTGGAAGCGCGCCCATCCCGGGACGAAGATCGTCGCCGAGGACGGCGGGATCGGACGCTCCTACGACGAGGATCCGCTGCGCGGGCGTGACGACAAGGGGCCGATTTTCCCGATCGGCGATGCCGACCCGCGCCTGCCCGTGCAGGTGGAGGTCGTCGGCGTGATCGATCCCAGGGGACGTCCTGTGGCCTTCCGGGCGGATCGGGCGCGCGCGGTGCTGGCGAGCGGCGACCGGGTCGCGCTCGCCGGCGTCGAGCTCTTCGCGGACGGTGGCGGCCTCCGCGCCCGCACGAGCAGCGGCCAGGAGCTCCCCGCCCACCAGGCGTTCTGGTTCGCCTGGAGCCAGTTCCATCCCGAGACCGCGCTCTGGACAGGCTCTTAGAACGACCTCCCAAGAAAGGACTTTAATGGCTCTCTCCCTCGATCACCCCTCGCCCGCGGCCGGCACGCCGCTCTGGCTCAAGGTGCTGGCGATCCCCGTCACCGTCGTCCTGCTCGTCGCCGGACTCTGGTTCTTCGCCGGCGTCGTCGCTCCGGGCTACGACAGTTCGATCGCGATCGGGGCTGTCTGGTTCGTGGCGGCGTCCCTGGCGATTCGGTTCGGTCTGCGCTCGCGGCCGGGGCTCAAGCGGCCCGTGCAGCTGACCTACCTGGCGACCGCCGTCCTCGTCGCAGGCGTCTTCGCGTGGACGACGTTTCGCGACACGACGGTCGTCGAGGACGTCGCGACCGGCGTGGCCGCCTCGCAGGCGCAGGCCCCCGCGAGCGGCGGCGACAATGTCCAGCTCGCGAGCGGCAGCTTCGTAGGGGTCGCACACGGAGCTTCGGGGACGGCCGCCGTCGTCGAGGTGCCCTCCGGCGAGCACGTGCTGACCTTCACCGACCTCGACACCGACAACGGGCCCGACCTGCGGGTGTACCTCGTCGCCGGGCCGGTTGCGAACGACAGCGACATCGGCGACTTCGTCGACCTGGGCGGCCTCAAGGGCAACAAGGGAACGCAGCAGTACTCGATCCCGGAGGGGACGGACACGGGGCGCTACTCGACGGTCGTGATCTGGTGCCGCGCCTTCACCGTCTCCTTCGCCAAGGCCGAGCTGGCGGCCTCGTGAGCCGCTACGACCTCGTCATCGTCGGCATGGGCTCCGGCGGCATCGTCGCCGCCGAGTTCGCGGCCTCGCTCGGGCTCCGCGTGGCGGCGGTCGAGCGCGACCGGATCGGCGGGGACTGCCTCTGGACGGGCTGCGTGCCGTCGAAGGCGCTCCTCGCTGCGGCGAAGGTGGCCCAGCACATGCGCACGGCCGACCGCTTCGGGATCGCGGCGGTCGAGCCGGAGATCGACCTGTCGCGCGTCGGGCAGCGGATCCGCGCCGTGCAGGAGGAGATCGCGACGACCGACGACAGCCCCGAGCGGTTCGAGTCGCTCGGCGTCGAGCTCGTCCACGGGGACGCTCGGCTGGCCGGCCCGAACACGGTGGCGGTCGGCGACCGGGTGCTCGAGGCGCGCTTCGTGCTGCTCTGCACCGGCAGCAGGCCGGCCGTGCCCGACCTACCGGGGCTGCGCGCGGCCGGGTTTCTCACCAGCGAGACGATCTTCGAGCTCGAGGATCCGCCGCGGAGCGTCGTCGTGGTCGGCGGCGGTCCGATCGCCGTCGAGCTCGCGCAGGGCCTGAACCGGCTCGGCGTCCGCGTGACGTTGCTCCAGCGCGGCGACCGCCTGCTCCCCCGTGACGAGCCTGAGCTGACCGCGATCGTGGCAGCGCGGCTCCGCGAAGAGGGCGTCGACGTGCGCTTCGGCGTCGAGACGCAGAGGGTCGAGGGAGCGGAGGGGCGGAAGGCCGTGCTCGGCACCACGAACGGGCAGACGGAGCGCTGGGAAGCCGAGGAGCTGCTGGTCGCGACGGGCCGCACGCCCCGGGTCGAGGGTCTCGGCCTGGAGGAGGCGGGGGTGAACGTGGGGCCGAAGGGCATCGTCGTCGACGAGCGCCTGCGCACGAGCGTCAAGTCCGTCTATGCCGCAGGCGACGTCGCGGGCCGCTGGCTCTTCACCCACTCGGCGGGCCGTGAGGCCGCCGCCGCGCTTCGCGACATGTTCTTCCCCGGCAAGGCGAAGGACATCGGGCTCGTTCCCTGGTGCACGTTCACCGACCCGGAGCTCGCGCATGCCGGGCCGACCGTCGCCGAGGCGATCGAGCGGCACGGCGAGGGAGAGGTCGAGGTGTTCCGCGCCGACCTCTCGCATTCCGACCGTGCCCGCGCCGACGGCGCGGACGAAGGCCGGATCGTGCTCGTGGCCGCCGGCGGCAAGCTCGTCGGCGCGCACATCCTCGCGCCGGCGGCCGGGGAGCTGATCCACGAGCTCGCGCTCGCGATCCGCCAGGGGCTCAAGCTGCGCGACCTGGGTGTGATGACGCACGTGTATCCGACGATCGCCACCTCGGTCAACGTCGCCGGCGCCGAGGCTGCATATGCGTATGCACAGCGCTTCGGCTGGCTCGTGCGACGCGAGAAACGGTCGGCGTAGTCCGTCGCGCTAGTCGGGCAACCAGAAGGCGCCGAAGCTGTACGGGCCCGTGTGCGCGCCGACCGCAGGCCCGACCCGGTAACGCTCCAGCTCAGTGACCGAGGCCGAGCTCGCAAGCCTGGTGGCGAGGTCGTCGGCCGCTGCCTCGCTCACGGATGCGGCATGGCCGACCGCTGCCCAGATCGGCTGACTCGAGGCGAGGATGTGCTCGACCATCAGGTCGGCCGCCTCGACGAGGCCCGCGCAGGTTGCGAGCGGCTGCGTTCGACCGTCCGCGAAGGCGTGCACCGTCCATCCGGCGGGCCCGGAGACGCGCCCGCCCGGGGCGCCTGGTGCAACGAAGACGTTTCGCATTGTCGAGCCGAGCCGGCGAGCGAGCTTTGTGGCCACCCGCGGCGACGCTCCGGCCGCGAGCGCCTCCGCGGCTGCCCGGGCGCAGATGCCGACGCCGAAGCTCACCGTCTCGGTGGCGACGATGTTCACCGGGATCGGTGCCTCGCGGGCCGCGAGCTCGGCCGACCCAGCGGTGCCGGAGACCCGTTCGTCGAGATGGATCGAGATCACGCTAGGGGCTCCCCGCGCCGCCGCCGCCGCGTAGGCGGCAGCGAACTCCGCCGGGCTCGGCTGCGCCGTCGCGACCGTTGCGCCGGCGGCGAGGCGGGCATAGAAGCGGTCCGGCTCGAGGTCCGCCTGCACGAGTTCGCCGTCGAGCACGATCCCGATCGGCACGACCTCGATGCCAAGTCGGGCGACATCGTGCTCGCCGAGGAGGGCGCTCGAGTCCGTGCAGACGACGGCCGCGCGAATCACGGCCGCGGCCCGAGCTCGTCCGGTCGCTCGCCCTGAGATCGTCTCGCCGCTCTCGTGGCGATGATCGCGACCGTGGCGGCGTTGGCGAGCGGCAGCGCGGCGGTCGGGTGCGGTCCCCAGAGATTCGGGCCGCCGCGACGCCACCAGAAGATGCTCGCAAGCAGCCAAGCCGTCGACGACGCCGCCACAGAGGCGAGAGCAGGGCGGCGAAGACCCGGCGCTCGCGCCACGGCGACGGCAACCGCGGCGTCGACAGGCGCGAAGAGCGGAAACGTGTACAGGCACTGGCCGAAGCTCGTCGCGATTCCTTTCCCGCCGCGGAATCCCGTCCAGATCGGGTAGCAGTGCCCCGCAACGGCCGCCACTCCGGCGAGGTGCGCGCCGTCGTCGCCGGCGAGCCGCCGTCCGACGGCACACGCGGCGATGCCCTTCCCGATGTCGGCGACGGCCACGGCCGCGCCGGCCCGGCGCCCGAGCAGCCGCAGCGCGTTCAGGCCGCCGGGATTGCCGCTTCCGGCCGAGCGGAGGTCGAGCGAGCCACCGGTCTTCAGGCGCGCGACGATCGCCGCCGACGGGCTCGTGCCATCAGGTAGCCGGCGGCGGCGGCGGAGAGCAGACTCAGCGTGCGTCCGGTCACAGGCCTCAAGGATCGCAGCTGCCGCTGCGCGAGAATCGCGATTGCGTTTGATCGCATCGAACGAGTTAGATGCACTACGGCACTGTTCTGATTCCGCTCCTCGTGGCCGCGCTTGCCGGCTGCGGCGGTTCGGGCCCCGGGCCGGATGCGGTGCCGACGCTTTCCGAAGAAGTGAGCGCGCCGGTGCTCGACCTGCGGCTGGAGGGTTGGGAGAAGACGGACTTCCTCAGACGCAGCGTCCCGTTGGACGAGTTTCAGTCGGGTGGGCCGCCGAAGGACGGGATCCCGCCGCTCGACGCGCCGCGCTTCGCCGCGGTCGCGGAGACCGCGTTCCTCGAGCCGCGGGAGCCGGTGATCGCGCTGACCGTCGGCGGCGAGACGCGTGCCTATCCGCTGCAGATCCTGATCTGGCACGAGATCGTGAACGACGAGCTCGGCGGCGTTCCCGTCGCAGTCACCTTCTGTCCGCTCTGCAACACCGCGATCGCATTCGACCGCCGGGTTGACGGGCGCACGCTCGACTTCGGCACGACCGGCAAGCTGCGGCACTCCGATCTCGTCATGTACGACCGGCAGACCGAGTCGTGGTGGCAGCAGTTCGGCGGCGAGGCGCTCGTCGGCCGCTACACCGGGACGCGCCTGGAGCGGCTGCCGGCTCGGATCGTCGCCTGGGCGGACTTCGCACGCGCTCATCCGCGCGCCCGTGTGCTGACGCGGGAGACCGGCTTCGATCGCGCGTACGGCGCCAATCCCTATCAGGGCTACGACGACATCGACAGTCCTCCCATCTTCCCCGTGGCCGAGGACGACCGGCTGCCGCCGAAGGAGCGCGTCGCCTACGTCGAGCGCGGCGGCGAGAGCGTCGCGGTCCCGTACTCGGTGCTGGCGCGAAAGCGCGTCGTCCGGGTCGAGCTCGGGGGGAGCGAGCTCGTCTTCCGCTGGCGGGGCGGTGTCGCCTCGGCGCTCGACGCCGCCGAGATCGCCTCCGGACGCGATGTCGGCGCGGCGGACGTGACCGAGAAGGGGAGACGTGTTCCCTTCTCGGAGCCGTTCTGGTTCGCGCTCGCCGCATTCGACCCGGACGTGCGGATCGTCGGCTAGCAGCGCTCTCGGTCGAGCTCGAATCGTTTCGGCGGCCGCCTGCATCTGAGGGGGCATGAGCACGCTGGAGCACTTCTGGATGGGCAGCTGCCACGAGACGGCGGAGCTGTTGTCGGCGCACATCGAGCAGGACGTGCCGCTGACGCAGCGTGGCCGCGTGCGCAGGCACCTCGACCGCTGTTCTGGCTGCCAGACCGTCCTGCGCTCACTCCGGCGGGTCGTGGCCGAGCTGCGCGCCCTGCGCCACGACGACGACGTTTCCTTCCCCTCCGTCGCCGACGCCGTCCTCGCTCGCGTCCGCCATGAAGAGCTGGGAGGGTTTAGGTGAGTCGTCGCTCCTGGCTCGCCGCCATCGTCGGGGCGGTCGCGACGCTCGTCGTCGTCGCCGGAGGCGTCGTGATCGCGACCCGGGGTGACGCGGCGCCGTTCGCGGCCGCGACATCCGCGACGCCCGCCCCGCCGGTCGCAGGTGTCGATCCGGTCACGGGCAAGAACGTCAGCCTGGCCGATTACGCCGGTAAGCCGGTCGTGATCAACGTCTGGGCCTCCTGGTGCCCGCCCTGCAACGAGGAGGCGCCCGACCTCGCCCGCTTCGCGCGCGCTCATCCAGAGGTGCAGCTGCTCGGAATCGACATCCTCGACACGAAGGAAGGCGCCCGCGACTTCTATCGCGAGTTCGAGCTGCCCTACCCGAGCGTCTTCGATCCGCAGGCCGAGATCGCGCTCAGCTTCGGCCTTCAGGGCCAGCCGATCACCTACTTCCTGAACGAGCGGCACGAGATCGTCGGCCGGATCATCGGCGGCAGCGACCTGGCCGGCTTCGAGTCGGCGCTCAGCGCAGCCCGTTCGTAGGCGGTGGTCGAGCTCGGGCCCATCGGGCTGCTCGTCGCCTTCGCCGCCGGTTTCGTCTCCTTCCTCTCGCCCTGCGTCCTCCCGCTGATCCCCGGCTACCTCTCGTTCGTCTCCGGCGTCGGCTTCGACGAGCTGGGAGCGCGTCCCGGCCGGGTGACGGCCGCGACCGCCGCGTTCGTGGTCGGCTTCGGCTCGATGTTCGTCGCGCTCGGCGCCGGCGCAGCCTGGTTCGGCGGGGCGCTCCTCGAGAACCGGCGCGCGCTCGAGATCGGCGCCGGGATCTTCATCATCCTCGCCGGCGTCGTCTATGCGGGGCTGCCACTGCCGCGCGCGCTGCTCGCCGAACACCGTTTCGCGCCCCGAACGCACTCCAAGACCGTCGTCACGGCCACGCTCGCCGGTGTCGCCTTCGCGGTCGGCTGGACGCCCTGCATCGGCCCGACGCTCGCCGCGATCCTCGGGCTGGCCGCCGCCGACGGTCAGCCGGCGCAAGGGGCCGTGCTGCTCGGGGTCTACTCGCTCGGTCTCGGCGTCCCCTTCCTGCTCGCCGGGCTCGCCTTCACGCGCACGCTCGCGCTCGTCCGCGTGCTGCGCCGGCACTGGCGCGCCGTCAGCGTCGCCTCCGGTTCGCTCCTCGTCCTCTTCGGCGTCCTGCTCGCGACCGGCGAGCTCGTCCGGCTGACGACTCGGCTCGCCCGCTTTACCGGCTTCGCGATCTAGGAATCGGTCCGGGCGCGGGACGCATCCAACCGGCCGCACACCGTCCCAACAGGAGGTTTCACATGGCTGCACGAGCACCGGCACACGACGACCCCGAGACCACCCGGGGCGGCGAACGACTCGCTGAGATCACGGGGTCGATCGCCGACATCTTCACGCGGGGATCGGTCGCGGGCTTCGTCGGCGGCGTCGGCTTCCTGATCGCCACGATGGCCTTCGTGACCACGAAGGACTTGCCGGCGGTCGCGCCGCTGATCGACATCTCGACGATCTTCCACGGGCAGGATACGCCGACCCCGAGCCCCGAGAACATGCTCGTCGGCCTCGTCACGCACACGGGACTCTCGATTCTCTTCGGAATCGGCTTCGCGCTGCTCGTGGCAGCCGTCCCGACCCTCCGGCGAGCGCCGCTCCTCGTCGCAGCCGCGATCGCCTACGGGTTGCTCCTCTACCTGGTCAACTTCCAGATCCTCGGCCGGACGCTCTTTCCCTGGTTCACGAACCCAAAGGGGCCGAACCAGGGGTTCGAGATCTTCATCCACGCTGTTTACGGGCTGATGCTCGTGCCGTTCTTCCTGGCCTGGCGGCGCACTGAAACCACCAGGTCTACCGGCCGCTAATCACCCTGGTGGCGGATCCGGTCGACGACCGCGTCCGCCACCGAGGGGCCGGGGGAGGGAGCGTCGCTCTGCCCCAGGGTCCGGACACCCTCGACCGCGCGGGCGAGCGAGCGGAGCAACTCGCGGCAGTGGCGGCAGAGAGCGAGATGCCTGAGCACGCGTTTCCCGTCTCGGCCTGCCAACTCGCCGTCGAGGTGCGCCGAGAGCCGCTCGCGCGTCTCGGCACAGGTCGCCACCCACGGCCGCAACACCAGCTCCATCGTTCCTTGGACGGCCCCATTCTCCACTCCGCTTCATGCTACGCACTGCGCGTCGCGGCGCAAGCTCTGCTCATAGCATGACCGGATGGAGCAGACCCCGAGGAGCGACGCCGTGCTGGTCGAGCGCGCAAGGGCCGGCGACCTCGACGCGTTCGCGGAGCTCGTCCGCACCCACGAGCATCGTGTTCGTGCCGTCCTCTACCGGCTTCTCGACGACGAGCGCGACGTCGAGGAGACGACGCAGGACTCGTTCGTCCAGGCCTGGCGGAACCTCGATCGCTTTCGCGGCGACTCCGCAGTCTTCACCTGGCTGTACCGAATCGCCGTCAACGAAGCGCTTGCCCGCCTGCGCCGGAAGCAGGTGCCGCTTGCCGACCTGACGGACGTCGAGCGGATCGAGTCGCCTGCGGCGGAGGCGGCGGGCGACCCCGAGCGCGCCGCAGAGACGGGCGAGCTGAGGGGGTTCCTCACCGGGCGGATCCGCTCTCTGCCCTTCGAGCACCGAGCGCCGCTCGTCCTGCGCGACCTCGCCGGCCTCTCGAACCAGGAGGTCGCGGACGTGCTCGACATCTCGCTCGCCGCAGCGAAGAGCCGCATCCACCGCGCCCGAATGCAGCTGCGCGAGGAGCTCGAGCAGTGGGAGCAGCTGTCGGGGTACGTGGCTGATCGCTGAATGGCCGAAACACCGATCCGCTGAATCGCCGACAGGCGGGACCGCATCGAAGACACGTCAAGCGTCCACGCCCGAAGCCGGGTCGAACGGAAGCGAGAGCTCATGGTTGCACCGTCTCGAACATCGTTGCTGGTGGCCACGGGTGGGCTCACCGGAGCCGCCGGCGTCGCGTACGGGCTGCTCGTCCGCGGCCGGCTGACGATCGACTTTGGCGTCGGCAGGTCGCTACGACCGCTCGGCCCGCTGACGCTGCGGATCGACGCGCCGCGCGAGGTCGTGTTCGAGGTGATCTCGGCGCCGTACCTCGGCCGGACGCCGCGCGAGCTCGAGCGGAAGCTACGCGTTCTCGAGCGCGGCGCCGACCTGGTGCTCGCCGAGCACTTCACGCCGCAGCGCCGCTTCGTGACGACGACGCTCGAGACGGTCCGCTTCGAGCGGCCGAGTCAGATCGATTTTCGGCTCGCGCGGGGGCCGGTGCCGCACGTGGTCGAGCGGTTCGAGCTTGCCGAGACCGAGCTGGGAACGGAGCTCCGCTACAGCGGCGAGCTGGGAACCGACCTGTGGGCGCTCGGCCGCTGGTGGGGAGGCCTGGTCGCCGGCAAGTGGGAAGCAGCGGTGCGCAACTCGCTCGACGGCGTGAAGACCGAAGCGGAGCGGCGAGCGGCGAGCTGAGAGCGTCGGTCGATTCTCCTTTCACCCGATCTGGAGGGGCGCGGTCGTAGGCACGCTGAGCGAGAATGACGGGAGGGCGAGGGCTTGTGATCGCCCTCGCCCTCCGTACCTGCTGGATCCCTAGCCGACGCGGGTGACGGTGAGCTGGCCCACCGGGCCGGTCCAGAAGTGGATCGGCTGCAGATCGCCAACCCCTGCGGTCAGCCCGGCGTGGACGCCGATCGAGCCGTTCTGCGCGAGCGAGGGCCGGCTGACGGCTTCGCCCGAAGCGCCGGTCGACGACGGCACCCCGATCAGGCCCTGGCAGGGCGGCATCATGTGCGCCAGGAGCTGGGTGTTCAGCTCGGTGCCCGTGTCATAGGCCTGCAACGGCACGGTCACGGAGCCGCCCTTCGCCTTGGGCAGCGCCAGCCCGTTGACGCCGGTGAAGCCGTCGTTCGTGCAGACGAGCATCGAGGCGACGGAGAGCCGGTCCGCCTGCGGGTTCCCGCGAATCCGGAACGACACGCGCTGCGGGAACGGTGTCACCGGTGCCGCGCGACCGGCGGGCACGATCGGGCTGGGGAAGTTCTGCGTGCTCACGCCCTGGGCGAAGTCGTAGACGGTTCCCGCGCGCCGCGCCTGCTGGAGGTCGTAGTACATCGGCGCGTTGTTGCCGTTCTCCGCGATCTCCTTCAAGGCGAAGCTGGAACTGCTGCCGAGGCTCCACATCGCTCCGCTGCCGCGGTGTGTTGCGGCCATCAGCGGCGACATCGGCTGACCGGTCGCCAGGTCGGTCATCGTCACCACGTAGTCGAACGCGCCTTGCCCTCGCTGACAGACTTGTCCTTGTCCTTGTCCTTGTCCTTGTCCTTCAACGTCGACAGCGCTGTCGGCGCGAAGGCAAGGACCACCGCGCCGACTGCGACAAGCCACGGCCACAGGTACCGCTTCCCAAGAATCCCTCTCATCTTCCTCTCCCTTTTCGATTGACATCTCCCCTCGTTGGATGGCCGCACCGGGCGACCGCGGCTCAGGCCTTCGCGACCACCCCCTCGGAGCTCGAGTCGGGATCGGCCCCTTGCCCGTCGCCGCCGAAGGCCCAGAACGCGCCCGATTCGGCTCGAGCTCGCGCCAGGGCCGCCTCGGTGCCGCTGCCGTCGGCCCGCGCGACCCGCTCGGCCCGTTTCCCCGCGAGCAGGCCGAGGTTCGAGACGACGAACGGGACACAGAAGTTGAGCCCCGTCTTCACGAGCGTGAGCGCAGTCGCGTCACCGTGCAGGAAGACGTCGAGCTGATTGATCGCCGTCAGCAGGCAGCCGACGACGAGCGCGATCTTCAGCGTCCGCCGCAGGTGCTCGCGCCGGACCACGATTTGAAGGGCGTCTCGCATCGGCATGAGCCTACGCCTCGTGGCGGAAAACTCAACCCCGACAGCTCCTCGTTCGTACGAGCCGAGATCGGGACGCTGACCTGTGGCCAGATCGCCGTCCTGCGTGACGAGCTTCAAAAGGACGGGAGCGACGGGACTCGAACCCGCGACCTCCGGCGTGACAGCCCGTTCCGGTCTGTGTCGGAGCGTGATGGGAAGGGACGCGGAGGGACGGAACCCGCATGGTTACGCGCTTTCCTTTCACGCCGCGTCCCGTCGCGTAACGCCTGTTCACGCCCGGTGTGGACGCATAGTGGACGCACGGAGGGGCGGTCGTGGGCGCTGAACGCGTCAGCTACCGCGACGCCGGAGCAGCGATGCGGGAGGCTCTCGGACGCGCCGGAGCCGCCGATCTCAGCCTCGCGGACAGGAAGGTGCTGGACGCGGTGCTCGCGGCCACCGTCTCCTACTCGAAGCTCTGGGACCAACTGCCGCTCGCGCAGATCGCGGAGGCTGCGGCCTGCTCGACGCGGCAAGCTCGGCGTTCGCTACAGCGGCTCTCAGAAGCTGGGATCGTGGTCTACGTGCCCGGACGCGGGAGCGGCAACCTGAGCCGTGTCGGGTTGCCCGAGGAAAGGGGACAGATAGCTGTCCGGTTTCCGGCCTCCGAAAGCGGACGTGATCGAGGGTCAAAAGGGGACAGATCGAGCACGAAAAAGGGGACAGCCACGCGCGCGCGCGTAAGGACCGAGAAGGGACTACCCGAGAAGGGGACCCCCTCTATATCTCCCCCGTCGCTTTCGCTTGTGCTGAGAGGAGAGGTGCTCGACCAAGATCAGGTGTTGGCAGTTCGGGTACTCGCCGCTTTCAACGCGATGGCGAACGCGAAGTTCGAGGCGGGCAAGTGGCGCGAGATGATCGACGCTCGTATTCGTGAGCACCCGGCGATCACGTTCGAGGAGCATCGGGCGATCATCGAACGCAACCTGGCTGCACCATGGTGGGACACGCTAAGCCCGAGCGTGATCTACGCGAACGCGGCTCAGTTCGAGCGAGCGATGCACTCCGACGGAAGGCGGCGGGCGCGGGCGACGGCGGACCACGTAGGCGAGAATCTGCGCTGGCTTGAGAGCTTGAGAGACAAGACCTCCGACGAGCCGTTCGCGCTCGACTCTCCGAGGCAGAATCGTTGATGAGGACGAGCTGGTGGCGATCTACTACCGGGGAGCCGGTGCGGTCACTTCGGCTCGGGGTGACGGCGTGCCGGTGAAGGCGTGCCTTCGGTGCGGGAGATTGTCGGCTGGGAGCTATTGCCCAGATCACGTCCCTGAGGCGTGGAGGCTGAGGCCGTCGCCGTCGTCGCAGGATCGTCCCTCGCCCGCGCTCCGACGACGGGTGAAGAAGCGGGACGGGGGGCGCTGCGTCCGCTGCGGCTCGACCGAGAGGCTGCGCGTCCATCATGTTCGCCGTGTCGCCGATGGTGGCGGGCACGACGACGGCAACCTTCTGACGCTCTGCGATGGGTGCCACGGCAGCGTGCACCGCGCGGCTCATTGACATTCGTCTGAGGCCGTCTAGTCTGGCTGTGTGGGTTTCCGCTACACCCGCCGCAAATCCCTCGGTCGCGGCCTCTGGGTCGGGCTGTCGAAGTCCGGTCCGAGCGTCGGTAGGCGAGGCAAGCGCGGCTCCCTCTCAGCCGGACCGCGTGGAGGCGGCGGCTCCGTCCGCCTGCTGAAGGGCATTTCCTACGTCTTCCGGGGGAAGCGGTGAAACGGGCAGCTCTGGCGCTCCTAGTGCTCGCGGCGCTCGCGGTGTCGGCGTTCGCGTTCGGGTACTTCGCCGACCCTGCGTCGGCGCACCGGTCGGGCTGCCACCCCAAGTACGAGTGTCCGAGCGACCACGCCACCTACCGGTGGGGGCCGAAGAACCTGCTCTGCGTGAAGCCGACCTCGGACAAGCGGAACGCCAGCTTCAAGCTGAGCGTGCGCTTCGACGGACTGCCCTACCTCTGTAAACGCTAGCGCGCCGCTTCCGAGCTAACCCGAGGCGCGCACGCAGCCCTGGGATTCTTCCGCGCCGTCGTCGCTCATCGACAGGTTCGCATCAGTCTTGCCTCCGTCGCCCCAGGGGCTGAACTCCTTGGCGAGACTATTGACGCTGTACGTGAGTCCGTATCCGTCCTTGGGCGCGTTCGTCGCCCAGGTCCCGATCTCGCCGTCGGCCTCCATCTGCGACCCGTCGATCTCTGCCGAAACGAACCAAACCGCCTCGTAGTCGCTCGACTTCACCATCTGTGCGTCTCTGAGCGTTCCGCCGCCCGTCACGGTTAGACTCGAACGGATCGCGTCCACAATCGCGGGCGGCACGTCGAGGCAACGCTCCGACTTCGCCTCGGGTTCCGGCTCAGCCTCGGGTTCCGGCTCAGCCTCGGGTTCCGTCGTGGCCTCGGGTTCAGTAGCCTCCTGCTCCGGCGCATCCGACGCTTCCGGCTCACTTTCGCCCGAGGTGCTACCGCCGCACCCGGCGAGTGCGAACACTGAAGCCACGACGAGAGCACGCAACTGCACGCGCGAGAGTCTAACGCCGCGTGGTCTTTTTGACGTGACGCTCCGTATCCCGCCCTCCCCTGTTCCGCGCAAAGATGCCGAGCTAGAGTGCTGGGTGTGGACGAGCTGAAAGCAGGGATCGAGCGTGCGCGGGATGGGCTGCGGGCCGTTCTACGGGATGGGCAGGTCGTCGCAGCGGAGCCTTGGGAGGAGATCGTCGCGCTGCTGGACGACGCGCTCGCGCACGTCGCGAAAGGCGACAAGCAGGCGGCGTTGCAGCGAGTCGATGAGGCGATCGGCCACTTGAAGATGCGAGCGATGATGAGCGGCGGACCCAGCTTCGAGAACATGGACATGGAAGACGCGCGTCGAACGGCGCTCCAAGTGCTCATCGAGCGCCTCCCCCGTTCGGTCTAGCGGTTAGAGCCAGCCGAGGAGCCGGACGGGTTGTTCGACGTGTTCGGCCCGGTCGAGGGCCATCGCGAGTGCGATTAGTCCGTCTACTTGTTCGCCTGCGCTGGTTCCGGGCCGGTCGATGCGCCAGCCTCGGCGGGAGTGGCGGGCGATGCCTGCGTGGACGTGGGCGTTCAGGTGGGGATCGTCGGGATGGACGAGCCGTTGTTCGAGGATCGCGGCGTGGAGGCGGGCTGAGGCTGGGATGAGCCGGGAGTCGGTCTGCGGATAACTGACCACGGTCAACCCGCGTTGTTCGAACTCGGAGGCGAGGCCGCTCGCACGCCAGAAGTCGAGTACGAGTTCCGCGATTGTGTAGGTGGAGGCGAGTTCGCCGATGAAGGCGGAGACTTCGGCGCTCGCGTCGTGTTCTCCGGCCCAGAGTTGGCAGCCGACGTGTAGGCGCTCGTTGAGCCAGACGACAGCGGTGTCTGAGCGTCCGCCGCCTCCGGAGAGGTCTACGCCGACCCAGATGCGCTCGCCGGGCTGGAAGTCCGTCTCTCCGGCGGCGGCTTGCCATGCGCCCGGCGGGAGCCATGCGCTCTCGCGGCCCGCCCACTGGTCGCAGAGGTAGCGGCGGTAGGCGAGATCGGGCAGGGCTTCGCGCTGATCGCGGAGCGCATCCACCGTGATCCAGGAGGCGGGGTTCGCCTGCTTGACGACTCGCGGGTCCTCTATGTCGGCGTCGTCGGGGACCGCCCATTCCAGGAGCCGCATGGAGCCGCCGTGCGCCTCTGTGAGCGCGCGACTGCGCTTGACGTGGGGCTGCGCGAGGCCACGCGCCCGCAGCCGTCCTAGCGGGCTGTCCGCAGCTTCGGCGGCGGTGGAGATCACGACCATGCGCGCACCCGGCGACTTGTGCAGGGCGGCTCGGAGCGCGACGTAGAGGCTGTCGTCGGGGTGGGCGTGGAGTTCATCTACGAGCGCGAGAGTTGGGCTTAGACCGTGAACCTTGGGGGCGTCGGAGGCGAGAACGCGCAGGTGCCCGCCGGGGACGCGGAGTTCGAGGTGGCGGAGGACAATCTCCCCGGCGAGCGCCGGGTGGGAGGCGAACTCGCGGGCCGCTTCGTAGAGGACGGTCGCTTGGTCGCGGGAGGAGGCGGCGACGTAGACGGCTGGACGGGGGACGCTGAGGAGGTGATGGACGGCGAGCGCGGCCATCACCGTGGTCTTGCCGTTGCCGCGCGCGAGCAAGACGCAGAGTTCGTGCTCGGCGGCGAAGGCGGCTCGCGCGATCTTCCGTTGGAACGGCTCCAGCGGAAACCCGATTAGAGCGCAAAAGCCGATGAAATCATGGGCCGTATTCTTCCTCATAGATATAGCTCACGATGTGTGTTAGATGAACTGAATAGCTCACGTCGTGTGTTAGAGAAGATTCCCATGTAGTTTTTGCAGCGCATTGCATAGGATAGGCGGTAATGGCAGGAGTAATCGACTGGCTGCGCGGCAGGAGCGAGGAACGCGCGCTCACGCGAGACAACGTCTCGGCGGTCCCGGCGGTGATGCTGGGCGGCTCGACCGTCGCGGGCGTGGCGGTGAACG
This sequence comes from Gaiellaceae bacterium, assembly GCA_035575835.1. GTDB lineage: Bacteria > Actinomycetota > Thermoleophilia > Gaiellales > Gaiellaceae > Gaiellasilicea. Next base: position 6,611 of record DATLXM010000170.1, on the reverse strand, counting down.
AGCGGACGGCGCTTGGGCTTGCGGACGTTTTCGCATGTGTTCGTGCCATCGCGGAGGCTGCCGCGACCCTGCCGCTGATCGCCTACCGACGGCTCCCCACCGGCCGGGAGCGGCTGCCAGGCGGACGGCTGGTGTCGCTGCTCGACCGACCGGCTCCCGCCGTCACGCAGTCCGCGTTCATCGGCCAGCTCGTCGCGTCGCTCGCGATGCGCGGAAACGGCTTCGTCGGGCTGTACGCGGGCGAGGAGGGGCAGGTCGAGCAACTTGGCGTCCTGCCGCCGGATCGCGTCCAGGTCGAGATCAAGGGTGGGATGCCGCTCTACACTCTGACGCACGACAACGGCCGCCAGACGACTCACGGAACGGACGATGTTCTGCATGTCCGGATGCCGCTCACGTTGGACGGCATCCTTGGCGCTTCACCGATTGCGCTGCAACGGGAGGCGCTCGGACTGAACCGGGCGCTCGGTGAGGAGGCCTCGGCTCTCGCCGCGAACTCGTCTGCTCCGCTTGGCGTATTGACCGTTCCGGCGGGACCGATTGAGGACGAGGCTCTCGAAAATCTCCGCGCAGGCATCGAGTCGCGACACATGGGAGCGAGGAACAGAGGCCGCGTAGCCGTGCTCACAGGCGATATCAAGTTCGCGCCGATCTCGTTCTCCCCACACGATGGCCAGCTCGCGGAGCAGCGTGAATTGAGCACGGCCGAAGTCGCACGGATCTTCCGAGTGCCGCCCTGGATGATCGGCGCGAAGTCCGGGGACTCCCTCACATATTCGACGGTGGAGGGCCAGAGCCGCGCATTTCTCGTATACACGCTCCAGCCCTACCTCTCGGCAGTCGAGCAGGCGATCACCGGGCATGAGCGTCTCTGCCCGCCGGGCGCGTACGTCGAGTTCATGAGGGCCGCGATCTTGCAGGCGGACACGCTCACGCGGGCGCAGGTGTACGCGCTCGCGCTCGACCCGGAGCGCGGCTGGATGAGTCGCGCCGAGGTTCGCCAGCGGGAGAACCTCGACCCGGAGCCTGAGCACGCGATGGAGGCGGCGTGAGTGTCGCGGGTGGAGGAGCTTCCCCCGTTCATGCAACGGATCGCCCGGCACCTCATGGCCGAGCGTTCGATGCCGGAGCCGAAGGCGGTGGCCGTCGCGATCCAGACCGCGCGGAAGTTCTGCGCGAGCGGCGATACGAACTGGCCCGGCCGTCAGTCGATCAACCTTGGCTCACGGGCGGAAGCCTGCGCCGCTGTCACCCGCTGGGGGGCGATGAAGGCGGCTGCCAAGGGCCGGCCACTTCCCGAGGCTCCGAAGGCTTCCGTCCGTCCGTCCGCCGGGAAGGATTCTCCGAAGGCACCGGTCAAGCCGAAGCCGGAGCCGAAGGAGCGCCGCCCCGTCTCGGAGCGGGTGACGGAGAAGCCGTGGGACGGCTCTCCGGAGCGGTTCACGGACTCGGAGTGGGCGCGCTCCTGCGCGCTCGACAGGGGGCCGGAGATCACGGAGGTGCGGGAGCGGTACAGCCTGCCGGTCCGGGAGCCAGACGGCACGCTGAATCGGTCGGCTGTTCATGCGGCCGTCTCTCTGCTCGAACGGATCGCGGGTGCGAGCGCGGCGGTGATCGCGGCGGCTGCGCGGCTCCTGCTCGCCGCGTTCCGGGCGCTCCGAGACGAGCCACCGGAGAGCCTGCGACGGCTGGCCCAACGATCCGAGAGACGAACGGGAGAGGGTGAGATGAACGAGCTTGAGCAGCGCACGATCGACGTGGACGTGAACGATCTCGACGTGCGCGGGAACACCATCCACGGATTCGCGGCGACGTACGGGCCGCTGTCGGAGGATCTGGGCGGCTTCAAGGAGAAGATCGCCCCCGGAGCGTTCGCGGAGGTTCTGAGCCAGCAGGCGGACGTACGCGCCCTCCTGAATCACGATCCGTCCGCGCTGCTCGGACGGACAAAGAGCGGCACCCTGCGCCTCCACGACGAGGAGCGCGGCCTCCGCTTCGAGCTTGACCTGCCGGACTCGCCGCTCGGCGCGAACGTCCGCGAAGCCGTCCGACGCAAGGATCTCGACGGGGCGAGCTTCCGGTTTCGCTGCGCCGAGGATCAGTGGGAAGGCGAGGTTAGAACGATCACTCGCGTTGCCGAGTTGCATGACGTGTCGCTCGCGACGACGCCCGCCTACCCGTCCGCCTCGATCGAGCTTCGCACCCGTCCGACCATCGAAACCACCACGGAGGAACCGAACATGGAAACCGAGGCCCGCACGACGCAGGGCGGCGGGCTGACGGTCGAGGACCGCAGCGCCGTCTCCGACACCCTGAACATCGAGAGCCGCACGCTGCTCGGACATTTCAACCGGGCCGGTTTCGTACCCGGCGGGCGGCGCACCGAGATTCCGTGGGCCGAGTTCGAGGCCGCAACCGAGTCGCGCGCGCTTACCTGGACCGGCTCCGTTGACCTTGTGAACGGGGTGACCCGTGTCGCAGCACCGCTCGGCTTCGATGTTCGTTACGCCTGGCCTGCGTTCCTACGCGTCCCGGTTGACTCAGCCGTCACGTCTGTGAACGTGCTGACGCAGACGGCCAGGACGTTGCCGACGGCCGCGAACGTCGTGCGGGCTATCGACGCAGTTACGAACAAGCCGGAGTCGGCGAGCACCGTCGCCGTCGTCGTGACGAGCATGAAGCAGGTCGCGGCCGTCACCTCAGGCGTGCCGAACATCATGCTGGAACAGGGCGACATTGAGACGGTGATCGGCGGCGACCTGCGCCTCTCCTACAACGAGGGGCTGGACAAGCTGATCCTCGACGCAATCTCAGCGGCAGGGTTCCAGGCACCTGGCACAGACCCGCTCCTAACGTCGATCAGGAAGGCCGTTACCACGCTCTGGGCGCTCGGCTACAGCCCGGACGTGGTGCTGCTTACCCCGGCCGCAGCGGAGACGCTCGACCTGCTCACGACGGTCGGCACCGAGAAGATTCCGATCTTCCCGCCCGCGTCGTCGTTCGCGCCGCGCACGATCTTCGGGATGACCGTCCGGGTGTCGAAAACGATTGCTGCGCCCGCGATCGTGGACAGCCGTGCCTTCGGAAAGCTGTACGCCGGACCCGTCAGCCTGGCCTCGTTCGAGGAGAACGCGGGCAAGACGAATAGCTCGCTCGTCCGGTTCGAGGGTAACGCCGCGTTCGGCGTCGAGCGGCAGAACGCGGCCGTCCGGATTGCGGCGTCGTAGATGGCGACGTACGCGCTGTGGTCGGAGGTTGTCGCCTTCTGCGAGGGCAACCAGGACGTGACCCTTCCCGGTGATTCGGTCGCGCAGGAACGGCTCCTCCGGGAGGCCGAGCGTGCCGTGGACCGTTCGCTCGGCCCGTGGGCGCTGCTCAGTACCGGCTTGAAGATCGACCCGGCGGCGCTCGACCTTGTCCAGCGGCCAGCGTTGAGCCGGGCAACCTGCGCCGCAGCGGAGCACATCGCGATGCTGGACCCGGCGTTCTGGGTCGGCGACGACGACTTTTTGCCCAACGAAGTCTCGATCCTGCGTCGTGCTCCTCGGGTCAGCCCGAAGATGATCGAGCAGCTTGCTGGGCAAGGGTTGATCCGACGCTCGGGCACCGTCGCCACTTCCCCAAGTTCGATCCCAGTCTGGACCCTGGGGTCGAGTCTGAGCGCACCGGAGGCGTCACCTCCTACTCCGGTTGCTGCTCTAGGCGAGGTCAAACACGAACCGTGCGGGTGCGGTGCCTCCGCCGTTCCGCACGGGGGCCTCGCCCCCGAGGAGGCGGCATGAGCGAATCGGCGGCTGCCTCGATGCGTCGCCTGCTCGGGCTGTTCCGGCAAGAAGGGTTGAGCTTCGACTTCGCCTTCTCCACGGCGCTCGGCCGCATCCGGATCGCGGACGACGAGGAACGTGATCTCTGGACCGCTCTCATGCATGACCACGAAGGCGCGTGGGAGGAGGCATACGCGTCCGAGGACTTCGAGCGCGTCGCGGTCTGCATCGTCCCGGCTCTTGAGCGTCTCGCTGACCGGGAGCGGGTGCCTCAGTGAGGGCGCTGCACCTGGACGCGCAGATCGTCGTCCGGCTCCCGAGCGACCTCGACCTCCTCTTGCGCGAGTACGCGGCGAGCTATGGCCGCTCGGCTTCGCAGGAGTTCCGGCTCGCGCTCGCCGCTCACGCTCACGCTCACGCACTCGCTCTGCTCGGGCTACCGGCGGTGCAGGAGCGTCTCGGGCCTGAGCGGGTCGAGGAGGAGCGCGAGCAGGTCGAGGCTGAGCTTGCGGCGCTGTACGCGCACGCCTTCGCGAATCCTGTTCGTGATCCTGACCGGACGCCGATGCTCGCCCCGATGATCGCGCAGTCTGGTATTCGCAAGACCAGGTAAGCTATTACCCATGACCACGAACAAGACGACCACGCGGGCCTTGCCCAGCAACGTCATTACGCGAATCGACCCAGAGATGGACCGATGGCTGCGCGGCAAGATGAGCGACGAGGGCCTATCGCGGAGTGAGACTCTCCGCTTGTCGCTGCGTGCCTCGATGCTGCTCGACAAGCTGCACGACTCGAAGGTCAACGCGCGAGCTGCGGCGAGGGCACTCGGGGGTCGGGCGGAGCTTGAGTCTCAGCAGGAGCAATGGAAGCGCGAGCTTGCGGAGACGTGGGCGGGGCTGTTCCCGTCTGTCGAGTCACGCTTCCGCGCGATGTTCCCGGTCTTCGTTCTCGCGGAGTCCGAATGAGGGTCGAGACGGATCGGGAGCGGCGGGCGCGCTGGTTCTTGTGTGCGCTCGATGAGAAGGGCGAGGTTCACTTCCCGGCGGGCGGGTGGCCGGGGTGGACGGAGGAGGAGTTCGAGCGCAGGCGCGCCGACCTGGACGAGACGATCCAGGACGTGTCCGAGCGCGTCGTGCTCGACGTTGAGACGCGCGAAGACGGAGCCGTGGTGGTGAAGCCTCTAGCCGCTTTGAACTAACAGAAAGGCCGCCCGACAAGAGCGGCCCTTCTGACAACAAACCCGAACCCTTACGGAGGCAACAGGTGAAGAACAGTCTATCAGCGGCGCACGAAGTCACTCCCCTCGGCGCTGACGGCCTACCGCTCGACGTGATCCCGGCGTCATGGCTTGAGGCCGATGAGGTGGATGCGGAGCAGGTTCCGCCTACGCCGATCTTGGCGGATCGTCTGCTCGACGTGAACGAGGCGGCTCGCTACGTCGGGTGTCACGCGAACACGATCTACGCCGCTGCCCAGAGCGGCGCTCTGAGGTGCCGGAAGGTCGGAAGGTTGCGGCGCTTCACGGTGTCCGACCTCGACGCCTGGACGGGAGGGGAGGCGACGTGAGCATCAAGACGAACCCGTACGGCGACGGCTACATCGTCCGGCAGCGTGTGAACGGTAAGCGACTCTCGAAGGTCGTCCGCACCCGGAAGCTCGCGGAGGCGGTCGAGCGTAAGTGGAAGGACGAACAGACGGCCCGCCGGGTCGGGCTGCCCGTCGAGCGTGAACCGATCACGTTCAACGAACTGTGCGACCGCTTCGAAAGGCAGCATCAGGCGTCGTCGCGGACGCTCCGCACGATCCGGGAGCGCCTCGCCTACAGCCGCGCAGCGTTCGGCAACGTTGAGGTGCGGGAGCTACTTGCTGAGGAGATCGCGGCCTGGAACGCCGCGCTTACGGTCGGGCCGACGACACGGCGCAACGCGCTCATGGCGATGCGCCAGGTACTACGGGTAGGGGTGCAGTGGGAGCACCTTCCCCGCAATCCGGCCTCCACCGTCAAGCTGCCCCCGCCGGGCACGTCGGCTATGGAGCCGTTCGAGTCGTGGGCGGACGTGCGGAAGGTGGCGGAGCAGGCGGAGCGGTTCGGTGGCGTGAGAGCGCGGGCGCTGATCCTTTTCGCGAACGCGACCGGGCTGCGCCCGCAGGAGTGGCAGGCGCTCCGCTGGCAGGACGTGGACGTGCCCGGCCGTGCGGTTCATGTACGTCAGACCGTCCGGGACGGATGCATCGTGGCGGCAGCCAAGACGGACGGGTCCCTGCGGTCGGTCAGCTTGCAGTCGAACGCGGTCGAGGCGCTCGACTTGCTTCCACGCTCGCTCGACCGCTCCGCACTCCTGTTCCCCTCGAAGGAGGGGCGGGTCGTGAACCTGAGCAACTGGCGGCGGCGGGTGTGGTTCCCCGCGCTCGACGCGGCCGATCTTCCCCGTCGTCGTATCTACGACATGCGGCATAGCTTCGCCACGCTTGCGCTTGCGGCTGGCGTGCCTATCGAGTGGATCGCCCGGCAGATGGGCCACCGCGACACGCGCGTAACGCTCCGACACTACGCCCGGTGGCTGCCCGCGACCGATGAGAGGTGGCTGCGGGCGCTCGATGCCTTCGCGGACGAGTCGGCGGATCAGGGTGGACGCATGGTGGACGCACGGGCCAATGGCTGAGTGCATGACCGAGAGAGAAAACCGTCCGTATGCAGGCGGTTTTGGAGCGGGAGCGACGGGACTCGAACCCGCGACCTCCGGCGTGACAGGCCGGCGTTCTAACCAACTGAACTACGCCCCCAGGGCCGGCCCAGTGTAGCGGCACGCGGAGGAAGAGCAGGCGTGTGGCGGAACGGTAGGT
>DATLXM010000169.1:0-1789 GCA_035575835.1 Gaiellaceae bacterium | reverse complement strand
GCGCGCTCGACGCGTGGCCAGATCCGGTCGGCCCGGGTGCCGAGGTTCTCGAGGCCGAAGGCGACCTCGTTCTCGACGATCGCCATGACGACCTGATCCTCCGGATCCTGGAAGACCGTGGCAACCGACCCGGCGAGATCGGCCGGCCTGGCGGTGCGGGTGTCGAGGCCGGCGACGACGACGCGACCGGCGAAGCGGCCGCCGTGGAAGTGCGGCACGAGACCGGAGAGCGACCGGAGGAGCGTCGACTTCCCGGAGCCCGACGGCCCGAGCAGGGCGACGACCTCACCGAGCTCGAGTTCGAGCGAGAGCGGCCCGAGGCTCCTCGGCGAGCCCGGGTAGGCGAACTCGACCTCGTGCACGACGGCTAGAGCCACAGGGCCGCCCCCAGCACGACGAGCGGCGCAGCGGCGAGCACGGCCCGATCCCGTCGGCTCCACGCCGGCCGCGGGGCCCGAGTCGCGCCCGGTCGTCCGTAACCGCGGGCCTCCATCGCCTCCGCGAGACTCGTGGCCCGCTCCAGTGAGCCCGCGACGAGCGGGGAGAGGAGCGTCGCGTAGCCGCGCGCGCCCTGGAGGCGGATCCCCCGTCCGCGCACGGCCGCGGCGAGCCCGGCCGCGTCGCGCTCGAGGGACGGGACGAGGCGGGTGGCGAGCGCAACCGCGAGCGCGGAGCGCCGCGCGAAGCCGGCGGCGGCGACGAGCCGGTCGTGGTCGAGCAGGAGCGCGTACGCCGAGAAGGCCAGCGCGAGCGCCGTCAACCGCAGCCCGTTCAGCGCCGCCTCCGAGAGCTCGGTGGTCGTGACGTCGAGCGGGCCGAGCACCGGGATCGTCCAGCCTTGCCAGAGCACCGTGCCGTCCGGGCTCGACCAGAGGAAGGGGGACAAGAGAAGCACCCCGAGCCCCGTGGAGAGGGCGCCGAAGAGGTAGACGCCGCGGCGCTCCGCCGGAGCGCGGAGGCAGACCGCGAGCAGCGCCACGGCGAGAACAGCGACGCTCACGATCCGATCGGCGAGGAGCGCTGCCGTGCCGGCGGCGGCCAGGAGCGCGGCTGCGGCGCCTGGTGGAAGTGGACGGCGGCTCACGGGACGCTGTACCGCCTCGCGGGGTTCACGTCGCCGGAAAAGACGAAGCGGACAGGATCGCCCGCCGACTCGCCGCCGAGGGTCGCGCTCAGGGCGGGAGCGCCAGCACGAACCTCGAGCACGTTCGCCCCGTCGGGGATGGGCGTGCCGAGCGGTTCGACCGAGTCCGCGCCGATCGTCTCCCCGAGCGTTGCAGCTCGTTCGGCGCCGCCCGAGCCGTAGCGCACGACGGCGGGCCGCGTCTTCCCCGCGTACCCGTGGACGAACGGCTCCGGGAAGGCACCCACGACGACACGCGCCTCGCCCTCCCGCTCCCAGGCGCGGTAGTCCCACCACGCGACGTCGCCGTTGCGCAGCCTGTACTCCGCGGCGCTGCGATCGCCCTCGTAGCCGTTGACGAACCAGAACCAGTCGCGCTGCCGCTCGAGGCTGCCCGCGAGCCCCTCCAGCGACTGGAGGTAGCGGCCCCCGTAGCGGGTCTCGATCTCGACCTCGGAAGCGAGCGCCCGCATCAGGGTCTGCCCCGCGCGCACCTCGGCGTCCACGAGCACGGTCGCTCCGCGGTCGCGGGTGACCCAGAGCCGCGCCGTCCCCTCCTCCTCGCCGCTGCCACCGCAGCCGGCGAGGAAGAGAAGGACGAGAACGGCGACAAGTCCTCGCAGCCTCACTGCACCGCGTTCGAGCGAACCGCACCGGCTGCGACCG
>DATLXM010000168.1:0-20621 GCA_035575835.1 Gaiellaceae bacterium | reverse complement strand
CAGATCACGCTTGCGGCGCGGCCCGTGGGCTTTCCGCAGGACTCGGACTTCGCGCTTGTCGAGTCGCCGATCCCGGAGCCGGGGGCGGGGGAGGTGCTCGTCCGCTCGCAATGGCTCTCGCTCGACCCGTACATGCGCGGGCGGATGAGCGATGCGCGCTCGTATGCGAAGGCGACCGAGATCGGCGAGACGATGACCGGTCAGGTCGTCGGCGAGGTCGTCAAGAGCGACGACCGGCGGTACGCGCCCGGCGACACCGTCGTCGGCCAGCTCGGGTGGCAGGAATACGCCGTCGCCCGGGGGAGCGCCCTGCGAAAGATCGACCCGACCCTCGCGCCGCTCTCGACCTGGCTCCACGTCCTCGGGATGACCGGGCTCACCGCCTACTTCGGCCTCCTCGACGTCGGCCGGCCGAAGCCCGGTGACACCGTGGTGGTCTCCGCCGCCGCCGGAGCCGTCGGTCAGGTCGTGGGCCAGCTCGCCAGGATCGCGGGCTGCCGCACGGTGGGGCTCGCGGGCGGGCCTGCGAAGGTCGCCGACCTCCAGGAGCTGTACGGCTACGACGTCGGAATCGACTACAAGGGCGAGGACGTGAACGCGGCCCTCAAATCGGCCTGTCCGAAGGGGATCGACATCTACTTCGACAACGTCGGCGGGGAGCTCTCCGAGACGGTGTTCCGTCGGCTCGCAATCGGGGCGCGCGTCCCGATCTGCGGCCAGATCTCCCAGTACAACCTCGCGGAGCCGGAGCTCGCGCCTCGGAACCTCGGCTTCCTGATCGTCCTCCGGGCCACCCTCGAGGGCTTCCTCGTCACGGACTACGCGCACCGCTTCGAAGAAGGGCTGACCCGCCTCGGGGGGCTGCTCGCGGCGGGCCGGCTGCGCTACCAGGAGGACGTGACCGAGGGAATCGAGAACGCACCGGCAGCGTTCATTGGCCTCCTCCGCGGCGAGAACCGCGGCAAGGCCCTCATTCAGTTCTAGTCGTCCGCCTCTAGGAGACGGGCACGCCGGCATCCGCGAGGATCTGGCGGAGCATCATCGCGTTCGCCGGCGCTTGCGCGACGAGCCCTTTCTGGGGATCGCCCGCGACCTCGTAGGGATCGAGCCCTTCCAGGCCGCCGAACGCGGGCATCTCGGAGCGGCCGTTGTTGTTGAACATCGCGTAGACCGACTCGGACTCCGCGGCGAGCTCCCGCAGCGGCTCGACGAACTCACGGAGTTCGTCCGCGGAGTAGAGGTAGTCGAACCGGTCGGCGGCGCTCCCCGTCCGCTTGTTCCACGTATCCGCGTTCCGCCCGTGCAGGCGGAGGTAGCTCGTCGAGCTCGTGCGTGCGACGACCGTCTGGACGAGGTTCTTCGCGTCCGTCCTCGGCGCGTCCACGATCACATAGCTGAGTCCGCGGCTCTCGAGGAAGGCGAGCGTGTCGGCGCGGTTCTCCTCGTCCAGCCAGCTCCGGTGGCGGAACTCGAGGAGGAGCTCATCGCCGGGGAGTTGCTCCTGCGCCCACTCGATGTACTCCAGCGAGACCGGCTTCTTGACCACATACGACGGGAACTGGAGGAGGATCCCGCCGAGCTTGCCGGTCATCCGCAACGGCTCGAGCGCGCTCGCGAATCGGCGGAAGATCTCAGCACGCAGTTCGCTCGGCGGGCGGTCCACCCGCCCGCCCGCGTCTACCGGCATCGCGTCGCGCAGATCCTCCGGAATCGCCTCCAGCTTCACCGGATGCCGGGTCATCAGCCCGAAGGCCTTCACGTGCATCGTGAACCCGTCCGGGAGCCGCTCCGCCCACGTGCCGACGAGCGCGGGGTCGGGAAGCCGGTAGTAGGTCACGTTGGCCTCCACCGCGTCGAAGCGATCGGTGTAGTACTTGAGCCGATCGGCTGCGGCCCGTACGCCGGGCGGGTACCAGACCTTCGTCAGCGTCCCGTCCGCCCAGGAGCACGTGCCGACGCGAACCCGGGCGCTCATCCCGTCGATCGTACGGCTTGCGCAAGATCCCCTCGAACGAGGGAGGGCGGTTTTTCCGGGCAGCGGCATCTTTATCTGCACATGACCGCCGGGGCCCATCATGAACGCCGTCCGCTAGCAGTGGCTGAGCAGGCCGGTCGGAGCCCGATAAGGCTCCGACCGGCCGCGTCGTCCCGGGGCCTAAGCCCCGATGACGGTGAACGTTCGAACGAGTTCGACACCGCCGCCGCTGAAGATGTTCGCGGTGATCTTGACGGTGTAGGTCTTGCCCTTGACGGGCCGGAACCCGAGCAGGCGCGCCTTCGCGGTCGCGTCGCTCCCGAACGGAGACGCCGGCTGAGCGTCGGCGATCAGCTTGGCCTTCTCGAAGACCTTGACGTTGAAGCCGACGCGCTCGCCGGGCTTCGAGCCGGCGCCGTACTCGCGCAGCGGAACGGTCACGGTCGGATTCGCTACGCCTCCCTTCAACTGCACGATCGGGTTGCGAGCGTCGAGCAGCCGCGCGAGAGCCCGGAACTTGGCGAGTGACGGCTTCGCCGCGCCCGCCTTCGTCAGGAGCCCGCTCTGCCACGTGCTCGTCTGGTGGTCGCGGAAGACGAACCAGATGAACATCGTCACGCGTGCATCCGCACGCGCGAGGGAGAGGGCCTGCGAGAGGTAGGAGGCCTGCGCCGCGCGGGAGATCCCCTGCGGCTCGCCGTCCTGCTTGACCTCGTGGCCGTACTCGGTGATCCAGATCGGGATGTTCTTCCGCTTGAACCACTTGTCGAGATCACGCTCGAAGCGCGGGAACGACTTCAGGGTCACATTCGGGTAGCGGACGAGCTGGGTGGGCTTCTGGCTGACCGGGAACGGATACGGGTGCTGCGCCCACGCGTCGAACTTGAGGCGCGGGTTGGCCGCTGCGACGAGTTGCGCGAAGCGCGCCGGGGAGTGCGTGTCCGTCTGGCCCGCGACCTTCTTGTCGCGGCCGTGCGAGGAGGTGGAGCCGATCGCGACCTGGGCCCGCGGGCTCCCGGCCTTGATCCCCGAGTAGGCGGCAGCGGCGAGACGCGCGTAGTTGCGCGGACCGACCGATGCGCCCTTGGCGTCGAACTGCGGGGCCAGGAAGAGCTGCAGGTTCGACTCGTTCCAGACCGAGTAGAAGCGGACGAACGGGAACCCGGCGAAACGGCCCGAGTAGCGCGACGCGACGGCCTTTGAGAACGCGGTCAGGTCGGTCATCTTGGTGGGCAGGTAGTTCGGCGTCTTGTTGCCGTTCGCCCACTTCGGGGTTCCGAAGATCGTGATCAGGACTTCCATCCCGCGCGCCTGCGAGTTGCGGACGAGCTCGTCGATGTCGTCGAAGCGGTAGGCCTTGTCGAACGGATTGGTCGCGTTCGCGGGGCGGGTGGGGGCGACATTCGCCCAGGTCACGAGTGTGCGCACGATCGTCACGTTCGCGGCTTTCGCCTGGTCGAGGACGTCGGCGCGACGCTCCTCGTAGCGGAAGTTCGGGTCGTCGTGGAAGCCCACGTGCATGCGCGGCGCGGCACCGGCGACGGCCGGGACGAGCAGCACGAGCGCACTCAGCGCAAGAACGAACTGGGTGAATCGTTTCACCGGAGACACTCTCCTTTAGTCAGACAGATGGCCATTTTGAGGCCGAAGGCCAAAGGTAGCGAGCGGGTGTGAGGACCGTGTTAGGTCGTCAGGCAGCGCTGCGGAGCGCCTCGATCTCGCGTGAGACCGCGAGGCGCGAGAGGGCCTGACCCTCGATCTGGCGCACGCGTTCGCGCGTGAGCCCGAGGCGGCGTCCGATCTCCTCGAGCGACTTCGGCTCCTCGGTGCCGAGGCCGTAGCGGAGGCGCAGCACCTCCCGCTCGCGCTCGGCCAGGGTCTCGAGTGCCTTGTGCAGCGTCGTCTCGGTGAGGCTGATCTCGACCTCGTCCTCGACGAGGTTCCCGCCCCCGACGAGGTCGCCGATCGAGGTGTCGTTGTCGTCGCCGAGCGGCTTGTCGAGACTCGTGACGGCGCGGGCTGCCTCACGCACCTCCTTGAGGTGCTTGAGCGAGATCTTGGCGGCGACGGCGATCTCCTCGTCCGTCGGCGGCCGTCCGAGCTTCGCACTCAGGTCGCGCTCCGCGCGACCGATGCGCGTTTCCCGCTCGGCGATGTGAACCGGGATCCGGATCGTCCGCGACTTGTTCGCGACACCCCGCTGCACGGCCTGGCGGATCCACCAGGTGGCGTAGGTCGAGAACTTGAAGCCTCGGCGCCAGTCGAACTTCTCGACGGCGCGGATCAGGCCGATCACACCCTCCTGGATCAGGTCGAGGAGCGAGAGACCGTGACCCTGGTACTTCTTCGCGATCGAGACGACGAGCCGGAGGTTGGAGTTGATCATCTTCTCCTTCGCGGCCGGATCGCCCGCCTCGACCCGCTTGGAGATCTCGACCTCCTCCGCGGCGGTCAGGAGCGGATAGCGGCCCGCCTCGTTCAGGAAGAGCTGGAGCGAATCCGTCGTCGCGGTGGCGAGATCGCCGTTGACGTACGTCGTCTCGGCGATCTTGTCCGTGCGCCCACAGTCGTCGGACAGGGTGATGTTTCGCTCCTCGAGCTCGGCGTACAACGCCTCCAGCTCTTCGTCGTCGATCTCGAGGTCCTGGACGGCGGCGCTGAACTGGGAGAGGTTGAGGCAGCCGGCTTCTTCACCGCTTTCGAGCAGGGGCACAAGTGTCTCTCGACTCATGCGGTCTTCATGCCCGCTGTCGCGAAGCCTAACCCGCCCTCACCGATTGCGAACACCATCGCGTAGACTCCGGTCGTGCTCTGGGAGCTCGTTTTCATGCTCGTCATCCTGAAGATCCCGGTGGTCTACCTGTGCGCCGTCGTGTGGTGGGCGATCAGAGCCGTCCCGGAGCCGCTCGAAGGAGCCGGTCGGCTCGTCTCGCTCGAACCGAGCCCGACGTGCGATTGGAGCAACGGGCGCCGGCGTCGGCGGCCGGGTCGCCCCTCGCCCCGTGGCGGACGCGCCGTTCGCGCCCGCAGAGCCACGGCGGGAGCCCGGTGAGCACGTACCCGTCACGCGGCGAGAACGCGCGGGAAACGGTCGCGGGCCTGCTGGCCACCGCTGCGATCTTCGCAAGCCTGCTCGGGCTCGCCTATCGGCCGGCCCGGATCATCCCGTTCGCCGTCGTGATGGCGCTCGTCGCCGCGCGGATGACGACACGCTGGTCGCGGCTCGCCGGAGCCGCGGTCGTCGCGGGCGTCGTCTGCTGGGTCCTCGGGATGACGATCGCGGTTCTGACCGAGAACCCGCTCTACTAGCGGGCCCGCTGCTACAACATCAGGTGTGAGCGCGCACGACGTCGACGGGCTCAACTCCGGTTACGCGAGCCTTCTCCTCGAGGACTACCTCGAGAACCCGGACTCCGTGCCGGCCGAGTGGCGCGCCCTCTTCGAGAGCGGGGACAGCTCACTCGTCGCTGTCCTGCCCGGGCTGCAGCGGCTCCTGGAGACGCTCGGAAACGGGAACGGACACCCGACCCCGGTTGCCGCCCCCGCGCCCGCTGGCTCAGCGCCGGTTGCGCCGGCGCCCGGTGCGCCCGAACAGCTTGCCGCCGCTGCGTCCGCGCCCCCGATCGACGACACCCTTCTCGGCGGGGTTGCGGCAGCGATGGCGCTCGTCAAGGCGCACCGGATGCACGGGCATCTCTCGGCCCGACTCGATCCGCTGGGGTCCGAGCCGCTCGGTGACCCGGCCCTCGACGAGTCCCGCCTGATCCCCCCGCTCACGCCCGAGCTGCAGTCCAGGATCCCGAGCTCGCTGCTCCGCGTGCACGTGCCCGGCCCGAGCCTCCTCGAGGCGCTGCCGGCCCTGCGCGAGGTCTATTGCGGCACGATCGCCTACGAGCTCGAGCACATATCCGACCACGCAGAGCGTGTCTGGCTGCGGCAGGCGATCGAGTCGGGGCGCTACCGGCAGCCGCTCGCCCGGGAGGAGCGCGTCCAGCTGCTCGAGCGGATCTCTCGGGCCGAAGGCTTCGAACAGTATCTGCGCCGCTCGTTCCTCGGCCAGAAGCAGTTCTCGCTCGAGGGCCTGGACGCGATGGTGCCGATGCTGGACGAGGCGATCGCGATCGGTGCTGCCACGGGAGCGCACGAGATCGTGATCGGAATGGCCCACCGCGGCCGCCTCAACGTGCTCGCCCACACCGTCGGGCGTCCGTACGAATCGATCCTGCGAGAGTTCGAGGGCGAGCGCACGATCGACGCGGTCGTGATGGACGAGGAGGGAGGGAGCGGCGACGTCAAGTACCACCTCCCCGCCACCGGCACCCGTCAGACCGAATCCGGCGAGGTCACGATCACGATCGCACCGAACCCGAGCCACCTCGAGGCCGTCGACCCGGTGATCGAGGGCTGGGCGCGGGCGGAGCAGACCGATCGCTCGGTCGGTGCCGGGATCCACGATCCCTCCGTCGCTCTCCCGATCTTGATTCACGGCGACGCGTCGTTCGCGGGCCAGGGAGTCGTCGCCGAGACGCTCAACCTCTCGAGCCTCGACGGCTATTCGACCGGCGGCACGCTCCACATCATCTCGAACAACCAGGTCGGCTTCACGACCGATCCCGCCGAAGGCCGCTCGACCCGCTATTCGAGTGACCTCGCCAAGGGCTTCGACATCCCGATCATCCACGTCAACGCAGACGACCCCGAGGCCGCGGTCTCGGCCGTCCGCCTCGCGCTCGCCTACCGGCAGGAGTTCGGGCACGACGTGGTCGTCGACCTGATCGGCTACCGGCGGTTCGGCCACCAGGAGCAAGACGAGGCGGGGTACACGCAGCCGCTGATGGTCGCTCGGATCGCCGACCAGCCGACCGTGCGCCAGCAGTACGCGGCGCGACTCGTCGAGGACGGCGTGCTCTCGCAGGAGGAAGCCGACGTCGTCTTCGAGGAGACGCAGGCTGCCCTGCGCGCCGCCCACGACGAGCTCAAGGCGTCGTTCTCGGAGCCGCGCCGCCCGAAGGACGGCCGGATCCCCGCCGATACCGGCGGCGCTGTGCTCACCGACGTGACCGCGGAAAAGCTGCGTGCGCTCAACGAGCAGCTGCTCCAGGTGCCGGACGATTTCGAGGTGCACCCAAAGCTCGTCAAGCAGCTGGAACGGCGCCGTGACGCGCTCCAGGAGGGAGGCATCGACTGGGGCCATGCCGAGTCGCTCGCCTACGCGAGCTTGCTCACGGAGGGGATTCCGATCCGGCTCTCGGGCCAGGACACCGAGCGCGGAACCTTTGTGCACCGGCACGCCGTGCTCCACGACCACCGGACGGGCGAGACGCACGTGCCTCTGCAGCACCTTTCTGACGCCGCCGCTTCGTTCGAGATCTACAACTCGCCGCTCTCCGAGTACGCGTGCCTCGGCTTCGAGTACGGCTACTCCGTGGCGGCGCCCGACTCGTTCGTGCTCTGGGAGGCGCAGTTCGGCGACTTCGTCAACGGCGCCCAGATCGTGATCGACCAGTTCCTCGTCGCCGGCCTCTCGAAGTGGCAGCAGACCTCGCGGCTGACGCTCCTCCTGCCCCACGGGTACGAGGGCAACGGGCCAGAGCACTCGAGCGCGAAGCTCGAGCGCTTCCTCCAGCTTGCCGCCCAGGAGAACATCCGTGTCGCGAACTGCACCACGTCGGCCCAGTTCTTCCATCTCCTGCGTCGGCAGGCGCTCGACGCGACCGCACGGCCACTCGTCGTGATGACCCCGAAAGGCCTCCTCCGCCTGAAGCAGGCCGGGTCTCGGCTCGAGGATCTGGCCGGAGGCGGCTTCCAGCCGGTGATGGACGACCCGGCCGTGAAAGATCGCGCCGCCGTGCGCAAGCTCGTGCTCTGCTCCGGGAAGGTCTACTACGACATCGTCGGCCACGAGGATCACGCTGCAACCGAGGCGATCGCGGTGGCACGGCTCGAGCAGCTGTATCCGTTCCCCGTCGAGGCCGCCGCTGCTTTGACCGCGTCGTACCCGAAGCTTCAGGAGATCGTCTGGGCCCAGGAGGAACCGCAGAACATGGGCGCCTGGCGCTCGATCCGGCACAGGCTCGAGGCCGCCGCTCCGTCCGGCGTGCCGCTCCGATTCGTCGGCCGGCCCTGGCGCGCGAGCCCGAGCGAGGGGTACCCGACCGCGCACCTCGTCGAGCAGGACCGGATCGCGCGCGAGTCGCTGAAGGTCTAGCGGGGTCGGCGGCTGCGGGCGAGCAGCGCGGCCGCGATCTTGGGGCCGTGCGTCCGAGTCGCCTCGAGCACGCGCTTGCGCTGCTTCGGGGGTAGGCGGCGCCAGAGCTCGAACGCGGTCATCGCGACCCCGATCGGATTGGTGGGTCGAATCCTCGGCACAGCCCTATCCTCGCACAGCGGGGCGGTCGGGAAACACTAGGACTTCTTGCCGCCGCGATTCTCGTTCTTGCCGCGCTCCTTTTCGTGCTTGTCACCGTCGTGCTTGCCGCCATCGCCGTCGTCCTCGTGGGCATCGTCGCCCGGCGGAGCCTCATTCGGCTCCTCGTTGGACTCCGTCGGCACCGGCCCCGGCACCGGCCCCGGCACCGGCACCGGCACCGGCCCCGTCTCGGGCGCACGCTCGGACTTCCGCTTGTCGCGCTTGTCCTCCCTCGACTTGGGGTGTCCCTTGCCACGCTCGCGCTTCGAAGAGGCCCCGGCGCTCGGCTGCCCGGCGCTCGGCTGCCCGGCACTCGTCTGCCCGGCACTCGGCTGGGAAGCCGCCGTGCGGGCCGCAACCGGCTCGTCGATCGGCGGCCCCGGGTCGGGCGTGGGCTCGGCCACGGGAGGTGGCGTCGGAGCGGGATCAGGCACCGTCGGGACGGGCGTCGGAGCCGGAGTTGGATCCTGAGCCGGGGCCGGGGCGGGGGCGGGGGCGGGGGCGGGAGCGGGAGCAGGAGTCCGGGGTCGCGAGGGGGCCGGTGCAGGCGCGCTCGGACGCACGACGGCGAGCTCGACGGCGGTGGGTCGGGCGGTCAACGGCTGCCTGGCCGGGGCCAGAGCGGGCTTTGGAGCCTGCGCCACGCGAACCGGTGCCGGTGCTGCGAACTCGGGAACATGGATCACGGGAGAGGGACGCACTGCGGGTGCGGAGATCGCCAGGGCAGCCCGCGGCGGGTCGTCGAGAATCGCTCTGGGTACAACGAATGCCCCGGCCGCTCCCCCGAGCGCCAGAGCCGCCGTCAGCGCACGCGCTGCGATCGGTCTCATGTTTCCTTCCCCTCTTGCCGACAACTACTCCAGGGGTTATCGGCAGCAAGAGGGGAAACTAAAGGACCAACCGATGGGGAGCTTCAAGATCAAGCTGGTTGCCGCGCTGCTCGCGCTCGCGCTCCTGCCGCTCGCGGCCGCCTACTGGAGCTTCAGCGAGATCGCGGATCGCAGCGTCACGTCGAGTGTCGACTCGAGGCTCGAGGCCGGGCTCCGCGCCGCTCTCGCCGCCTACGAGGACGAACGCCGGGATGCGGCCGCAGCAGCCGACTCGCTCGCCCGCGACCGCGACTTCCAGTCCGCGCTGGCGCGTCGCGACCGGCCTGCGCTCGAGCGGTTCCTGCGTGCCCGACCCTCCCTGCGGGTCGAGACCGCCGACGGATTCCGCCTCGGGGTGGTGCCCCCGCTCGCTGCCGAGCAGACCGTGTCGCTGCTCGGGCCAGGCAGGAGCTCGGCAACGATTGTGGCCTCGATCCGGATCGACCCGACCCTTGCGCGGCGGCTCGGCACCCGCTCCGGCCTCGATGAGCCCGATCAGGTGGCGACGATCGTCGGCGGAAGAGTGCACGCATCCTCGCGCGGCAACATCGTAGGCACGCTCCCTGCCGCCGAGGGGCGGATCGCGCGTGTCACCGTGGGCGGCGTCGCCTACCGGGTCGTCGGCGTCCAGCTCGTGCGAGCCCCCGCGGTCTCGCTCGTCGCGCTCACTCCCGCGAGCGCGGTCGCCGCAGAGCAGCGGTCGGTCCGGAACAAGCTCCTGGCGGGGCTCGTGGCGGCGCTCCTCCTGATCGGCGGCGTCGCCTACATCGCGGGCCGGTCGATCGTCGGCTCCCTCGCACGTCTCGCCGCCGCCGCGAACTCGATCGCCGCAGGACGACTGCACGAGCGGGTTGAGGTGCGTGGGCGCGACGAGTTCGCGGCGCTGGGCCGGGCCTTCAACCGGATGGCCGAGCAGCTCGAGGCTCGCCTCGCCGATCTCGACGACGAGCGGCAGCGCCTGCGGGAAGCGAACGCTCGCTTCGGCGACGCGCTCGCCGCGACCCTCGACCCGGATCAGCTGCGTGGCGTCATCGTCGAGACCGCGGTCGAGGCGACCGGTGCCGCCGGCGGGCTCCTCCGGGCAGGCGACGGGTCAGTCGTACGGGTGGGAGACATGGACGCTGGCCCGCGGCGGCTGGAGCTCGAGCTGACCGCCGGGCGCCGGAGCTTCGGCACGCTGGTCTTGCTCGGAAAGGAGTTCGGCACCGAGGCGACGATCACGGCTGCTTCGCTCGCCGGTCAGGCCGTGATCGCGCTCGACAACGCCCGCCTGCACCGCATCGTCGAGCGCCAGGCCCTCGTCGACGAGCTCACCGGCCTTGCGAACCGAAGGCAGGGCGACGACGCGCTCGCCATGGAGCTCGCCCGGACCGCGCGAGGCGCCCCTCCCGTCGGGCTGATCCTCGCCGACCTCGACGACTTCAAGAGCGTCAACGACGCGCACGGCCACCCGGCCGGCGACGCGGTGCTGCGCGAGTTCGCCGACACGCTGCGGGAGACGGTGCGCGAGATCGACGTCGCAGTCCGTTGGGGCGGAGAGGAGTTCGGCGTCATCCTCCCCGGCACCGATGCCGAGGGCGCCGCGCAGGTGGCAGAGAGGATCAGGGCGGCACTCCACAGGCGCGAGATGGTCTCCGCCGACGGGGCTCCGCTCGCCGTGACCGCGAGCTTCGGGGTCGCTTCCTCCACACCCGGGATGACGGTCGAGCAGCTGATCGACGTCGCCGACGACGCCCTCTACCGGGCCAAGCGGGAAGGCAAGAACCGCGTGCTGGCAGGCGAGCGCCCGGCCGCGCCGGCCTGACGAACACGGCCGCGAGCAGGAGATTTCCCCGGCCTACGCTACACTCCCGCCTTTGCACGACGGCCCGCCCCCTACCTTGGAGAATCCTGTGCCGGTTGAGACTCCTTCGCTCTTCGCCCGCGTGATCCAGGACCACCTCGAGCTGAAGCGCCGGAACGCCGAGCTCGAGCCCGCGATGCCGATCGACCGCTACGCCGCGGACGACCCGTTCGACAACCATCCGCTCTTCAAGACCGAGGAGCAGGCGCGAATCGAGGAGACGATGGACGGCGAGCCGGCCGTGCAGCTCGATTCGGTGCCGCATGCCTGGCCCGGCGAGGAATCGCTCGAGAACGCTCCCGCGCCCGTGGAGGAAGAGTCCTCGGAGGACAACGGACTGTGGTCGAAGACGCGCGATTTCGACTGGGGCGACTGACGCTTCAGCTCTCTTCCGTGTCGATCTGACGCGCAGTCTGATTCGGAGACACGGAGCACCGGCTGCCAGCTCGGCTCACCGCGCTGACGTTACGCCGCCGAGGTGAGCCCATCCGCGTGGAGGCTCTTTGCGAGCCGGCGGAAGGCGCCGTCCTGCGCCAGCAGGTCGAGCTCGGTGCCGCGCTGAACGATCCGACCGTGCTCGACGACGAGGATCTCGTCGGCCCTCCGGACGGTCGCGAGCCTGTGGGCGATGATGATCGACGTGCGGCCGGTGAGGAGCCGGTCGAATGCTTTCTCGATCAGGATCTCGGTCGGCCGGTCGATGTTCGAGGTCGCCTCGTCGAGGATTAGGATCCGCGGGTCGGCGAGCAGCGCGCGAGCGATCGAGATCAGCTGGCGCTCACCGGCCGAGAGCCCGGAGCCGCCCTCGCGGACGACGTGGTCGAGCCCGCGCTCGAAGCGGGCCGCGACCCGGTCGACGCCGATCGCCGTCGCGGCCGAGAGCACCTCCTCGTCCGTCGCGTCCGGCTTCGCGAAGCGGATGTTGTCCGCGATCGTGCCGCTGAAGAGGAACGGATCCTGGAGGACGACTCCGAGCTGGCGCCGGTAGCTGCGCAGCTCGACTTCGCGCAGGTCGGTTCCGTCGACGCGGACCGCGCCCTCGTGGGGGTCGTAGAAGCGCGCGATCAGCTTCGCCATCGTCGACTTGCCGCCGCCCGACTCGCCGACGAGCGCGATGCAGCCGCCCACCGGCACCGCGATCTCGATCGCGTGCAGGACGGGGTCGGCGCCGTATGCGAAGGTGACGCGGTCGAGCTCGAGCCGGCCGTCGATCCGCCCGAGCGGCCGAGCGCCGGGCGCGTCGGCGATGTCGATCTCCGCATCGAGGACCGAGCTGATCTTGTCCATCGCCGCGCTCGCCGACTGCACCTGGCCGTAGAGCTCGGAGAGCTCCTGGAGCGGCTGGAAGACGAGCGCGAGCAGGCCGACCGCCGCGACGACGGTGCCGATCTCCATCGAGCCGCCGTCGATGAAGTAGGCGCCGGCCCAGAGCACGGCTCCGGTGGCGACGACGCCGAGGAACTCGATCGCGGGGAAGAAGACGGACGAGAGCTTCTGCGCGACGACGTTGGCCTTCCGGTTCTCCTCGTTCATCCCGTCGAACTCGGCCTGGAAGGCGCGCTCGCGGTTGAACGCCTGGATCACGGCCATTCCGGAGACCGACTCGGCGAGCTGCGCGGTCACGGTCGCGATCCGCGTCCGCACGTCGGTGAAGGCCACGTGCGAGCGGCGCTGGAACCAGCGCGTCACGATCACTCCGGGCGGAAGGACGCAGAGCGCGACGAGCCCGAGTCGCCAGTCGAGCAGGAAGAGACCGCCGATCGCTGCGATCAGGGTCAAGGTGTTGACGACGAGCGTCGTCAGCCCCTGGTTCAGGACGTCGGAGAGCGCGTCGACGTCGCTCGTCAGCCGCGCGATGATCCAGCCCGCCTTCTGTTGCGAGAAGTAGCGGAGGGAGAGCGAAGTGAGGTGGTGGAAGAGGTCGCGGCGGAGCTCGAGCACGACCCGCTGACCGACGCCCGCAAGGCTGAGCCAGGTCGCGGTGCCGAGGATCCAGGCGGCGGCGTTGACGGCGATGTAGGCGAGGACGACGAGCCCGAGCCGGCTCTCGTCGTCGTCCCGGATCCCGTTGTTGATCGCGTCGCCGACCAGGTGCCAGCCGACGACCGGCGCCGCGGCGGAGAGCATCGCGAGCACGGCGATCAGGGCGAGCCGCGCCCGCTTGTCCTTCGCGTAGGGGAAGAGACGTGAGAGGCCGGTGTGTTGCTTAGGCGGCAACGGCCTCGTCTCCGAAGAGGGCGGCGAAATGCCCGCCGGCGGCGATCAGGTCTGACGGCCGGCCCGCCTCGACCACCTTGCCGTCGTGGATCACGACGGCCCGGTCCGAGACCCCGATCGTCGAGAGCCGCTGGGTCGCGACGAGGACGGTCCGGCCCGCGACTGCGGGGCGAAGGTTCTCGACGAGCAGCCGCTCGGTCTGGGTATCGACCGCGGACATCGGGTCGTCGAGGACGAGCACGCGGGCGCCGGCGAGGAGGGCGCGCGCGAGTGCGACACGCTGGCGCTGGCCGCCCGAGAGATTGACTCCGCGCTCGCCGATCAGCGTGTCGTAGCCGTGCGGGAGGTCGTCGACGAAGGCGGCGACACCTGCCGCCTCGCAGGCGGCGAGCACCTCGTTCCAGTCGGCGTCCGGCCGGGCGGACAGGAGGTTCTCGCGCAGGAGCACGGAGAAGAGCACGGGCTTCTGGGTCACGATCGCGACCGCGCGCCGGAGCTCGGTCAGGTCGGCCTCGCGCGTGTCGACCCCGCCGACGAGGAGCCGGCCGCCCGTCGGGTCGTAGAAGCGCGGCAACAGGTTGAGGAGAGTCGTCTTCCCGGCGCCGGTCGCCCCGCATACCGCGAGGATCTCGCCCGGCTCGACCGTCAGGTCGATTCCGCGCAGGACCTCGGAGCCCGTGCCGTACGAGAAGTGGACGTCCTCGAAGCGAACACGCAGCGGGCCCTCCGGGAGCGGCTTGGGCCGTGCCGGCTGCGGGAGCGGCTCGATCTCCTCGAGCCACGCGAAGCTCCGGCCCGCCGACGCGACGGCGCGCTGGCCGAGGTTGATGATCCAGCCGAGCGCCTCGAGCGGCCAGACGAGCTGGAGGAGGAGCGTGATGAAGAGGCTGAGCTCTCCGATCGTCAGGTTCCCCGCGATCACGTCCTTGCCGCCGACGTAGAGGACGGCCGCGATCCCGAGCGTCGGGAGGGCGAGCAGTCCCGGGAGGAACTTCGCCTCGATCGTCGCCATCCGCATCGTCTCGTGGCGGACGGCCTCGGCCCGGCCGAGGAAGCGCGTGCGCACGTCGTCCTCGCGCCCGAACGCCTGCACCATCTCGATCCCGATCACCGCCTCGTCCGAGGCCTCGGTCAGGTTTCCCTTCCGCGCCTGGACGAGCCGGGAGATCGGAAAGAGCCGGTGAGCGAAGTACCAGGTGATGACGGCGACCGCGGGCATCGCGATCGCTGAGATCAGGGCGAGCTTCGCGTTCACGATCAGGAGAACCGTCGCGGACGCCACGATCATCATCCCGCTCTGGATTCCCTGGACGACGCCCCAACCGATGAAGTAGCGGACGGGATAGATGTCGTTCGTCGCCCGCGAGATCACCTCGCCGGTCGAGTGCCGGTCGAAGAACGCCCGCGGGTAGTGGAGATAGGCGTCGTAGAGCATTCCGCGCAGGCGCGCCTCGACGGCGATCCCGACGCGCGCCGTCGCGAAGCGGCGCGTGAAGTTGACGCCGAAGCGGACGATCGCCACGGCCACGATCGCGCCGAGGAGCGGGAGGAGCCGATCCCGGTGGGTGCCCTCGATCGCGTCGTCGATCACGTACTTCGTCAGAACCGGGATCGCGATCGAGAGCCCGGTGAAGACGAGCGCGCAGGCGAGGCCGAGCCCGACGAGGCGGCGCTGTTCCCACCAGAGCGGGAGGAGCCGCCTCAGCGTGGGACGGACGGCGAGATCGGGTGGGTCGACGGTGCTCACGGGGTGGTTCTCGCTCCTGGGCGCGTCGGGGCGCGGTCGCGGTGGACGGAAAACTCGGCTCGCGATGCTTGCGGTGAGGCAGCTAGCGCGGCGGGACGCCGAGGGGCGCGTCGAACGCGCAGAACGAGCGGATCAGGCGCATGACGAACCTCCTTTCGGCGTCGCGGGTCAGCCCGCTGAGACTAGCACCGGGTCGGCTCTCCGTCCAAACGACCTTTGGAGCCAGACACCTCGGGCCGCGAAGCGGCCCCTTCAGGGGTGTTTGGCGCGAGCAGGGATCGGCCTCTGCCGATCCCTGCTCTGCTTGCGCCCCAAAATAAAATCAGGGCTGGAGAACGACCTTGATCGCCCCGTCCTCTTTCTTCTGGAACATCTCGTAGGCCTCGGGGGCCTCGGCCAGCGGGAGGCGGTGCGTGGCGAACGTCTGGGTCCCGAGCGGATCGTCGTCGTCGGTGACGAGCGGCATGATCTCGTCGATCCAGCTCTTCACGTTGGCCTGGCCCATCCGGATCTGGATCTGCTTGTCGAAGAGCTCCATCATCGGCATCGGGGTCGCGGCGCCGCCGTAGACGCCCACGATCGAGAGCGTGCCACCGCGGCGGACGGTCGAAATCGCCGTGTGCAGTGCCGAGGTGCGGTCGCTCCCTACCTTCTCCATCAGCTTCGTCGCGATCAGCTTCGGAGAGCGAGAGGCGACTGTCTGGATCAGCGCCTGCACCGGCGCGCCGTGGGCTTCGGTGCCGACTGCGTCGATCACGGAGTCCGCCCCGCGGCCGCTCGTCAGGTCCATGATCTCGAGCGCAGGATCCCCGTCGTCCGTCCACTCGACGGTCTCGGCGCCGAACTGCCGCGCGAGCTCGAGCCGCTCGGGCACGAGGTCGACCGCGATCACGCGCTCGACACCGAGTTGCTTGGCGACGCGGACCGCGAACTGTCCTATCGGGCCGAGCCCGTATACGGCGAGCGTCCCGCCCTTCGGCGTGTCGGCGTACTTGACGGCCTGCCACGCGGTGGGGATCACGTCCGAGAGATAGAGAAAGCGCTCGTCGGCCGGCCCGTCCGGAACCTTGATCGGGCCGTACTGCGCCTGCGGGACACGGAGGAACTCGGCCTGGCCGCCGGCGACCTGGCCGTACAGCTTCGTGTAGCCGAAGAGAGCCGCGCCCTTGCCCTGCTCGCGGACCTGCGTCGTCTCGCATTGCGACTGGAGGTCGAGGTCGCACATGAAGCAGTGCCCACACGCGATGTTGAAGGGCATCACGACGCGATCGCCCGGCTTGATGTTCGTCACCTCGGAGCCGACCTCTTCGACCACGCCCATCGGCTCGTGCCCGAGGATGTCGCCCTCCTCCATGTACATCGAGAGCACCTTGTAGAGGTGGAGGTCGGAGCCGCAGATCGCGGTCGAGGTGATCCGGACGATCGCGTCGGTGGGAGCCTGGATCGTGGGATCCGGAACCTCGTCGACGCGGACGTCCTCGGTGCCGTGCCAGACCACTGCCTTCATCTCGACTCCTTCGCTCGCGGTGGAACCTAGCCTCACCTGGGGCAAAGGCGCCCAAACGTTCACTCGTTGATTTCACCAGGAGCCGGTGCTAGCGTCGGCCGCGGGGTTCCAAGAGGGAGAGGGAGCACATGGAGGATTCGACGCGAGGACGGGCCACGCGTGGCCGCTTTCTCAGCGCGGCGGGCGTCACAGGTGCGGCGCTCGCAGCAGGGGCATGGCGGACGGACGTTGCGGGAGCGGCGCCCCGGGCGAGCAAGCCGGCGCGACCCAGCCACGCCGCCGGACACTTCGCGCTCGAGCTCGACGGCAAAGGTGCCGGGCTCGTCGAGTCGGTCGAGGGAGGCGCGGCGGTCGGCACGGTCGTGCGCGAGCTCGGCAGGAACACCTACTACCAGAAGAAGCACATCGGGAACGTCAAGTACGAAGAGATCTCGTTCCAGGCCGGGACGGGTCTGGGAAAGGCGTTCTACGACTGGATCTCCGAGACGCTCAACGGCAGAGGCTCGCGCAGATCAGGAGCGTTCGTCTCGACCGACTTCAACTACAAGGAGCTCAGCACGATGAGCTTCCAGCAGGCGCTTCTGACCGCGGTCACATTCCCCGCGCTCGACGCCGGCGCCAAGGAGACCGCATACCTGACGGTCGAGGTCGCGCCGGAGACCACCAAGATCCTGAGTGGCTCGGGGCGACGCCGAAGCAGGTCGGCGGGGCCAAGCAGAAGATGTGGAGCCCGGCGAACTTCCGCTTCGGGATCAAGGGGATCGACACGTCCTAGGTGAGCAAGATCGACGCGCTCACCGTCAAGCAGACGGCCGCCACCGGCGAGAACGGCGAGAACCGGGACTTCGAGCTCGAGCCCGGGAAGATCGAGTTCCCGAACCTCGCGATCATGCTCCCCGAGTCGAATGCAGGCAGCTTCTACGACTGGCACGAGGACTTCGTGATCAGGGGCGACTCGAGCGACGAGTCCGAACGGAACGGCGAGATCGTCTACCTGGCGAGCGACCAGAAGACGGAGCTGGCGCGACTCGACCTCTTCAACCTCGGGATCTTCAAGATCGCGCCCGAGAAGCAGGAGGCGAACGTGGAGCAGATCCGGCGGGTAAAGGCCGAGATGTACTGCGAGCGGATGTCGTTCACCTGGTTGGGAGAGACGGTCGGCTGATCGATTGGCTGAGGCTGACGTCGCTGTGACTTGACATGACATCGAAATGATGTCATATTGGTGCCATGCAGATGGCACATCACATCCACGCGATCCAGGAAGACCTGGCAGCCGCGGCAGCTCTCGCCGCTGACGAGCCGACCGCAGACGCAGGCCGTCGGCTCAGCCAGGCGCTCGGCTCGTCGCTTCACCTTCACTTGCTCGATGTCGTCTCGGAAGCGGCGGCTGCGCTGTCGACCTCGGTTCCGGGTCGGATCGAGGTGCGGCTCTCGGGTCGCGATCCAGAGCTCGTCTACGTCGAGGAAGAGGCCGAGCCGGCTCCCGCGGCAGCGCCCGGGGACGACTCGTTGTCGGCCCGGATCACGCTCCGACTCCCCGACTCGCTGAAGATCCAGATCGAGCTCGCCGCCACCGGCGAGGGTGTCTCGACCAACTCCTGGATCGTCCGCACGCTCGCGCGCGGACTCGATTCCCGTCCTGTTCGCAGCAGCAGGCGCCTGACCGGCTTTGCCGAAGGTTGAGAGGAGCTCCACAATGAACCTGCACCCCGCACCGATCGGCCACGTCGTCCTGCCCGAGCCCGACTTCGGTCGGCCCGACCCGGATCAGCGCGTCGTCCGCCCCGCCCGCAAGAAGGGGGGCCGTCGTGGAACGTAGCTTCGAGACCCCCGGCGAGCCTCGGCTCCGGGTTCGCAACCCGGCCGGCCTCGTCGCGATCGAGACCGCGGAAACCGGCGAGACCACGGTCGAGCTCCAAGCCCTCCGCGACGACGAGGTGACGCGCACCGCGATCGAGAACGCCGTCGTCGAGCACAGGGGTGGGACGGTCACCGTCGAGATCGCCAAGGCGGGCTGGAGCTTCCTCGGCCGCTCGCCCTCTGTCGGGATCCGGATTCGCTGCCCCTACGGGAGCATGCTCGAGTGCACGACGGCCTCGGCCGATGTCTCCGCCACGGGCAGGCTCGGCGAGGTCGACGTCAAGACCGCGTCGGGTGACGTCGTGCTCGAGCACGTCGGTGGAGAGTTGAACGTGAAGACCGCGAGCGGCGGCGTCCGGGCCGAGACGGTCGACGGGGTCGGAAACCTGAATCTTGTTTCCGGCGACGTCCGGATCGGCGTGGCTCGCGCCCAGCTCGCGGTCAGGCTGGTCTCCGGCGATCTCGAATTGGCGGAGGCACACGCGGAACTCGCCATCTCCTCCGTCTCCGGCGACCAGCAGATCGGATCAGTCCGCCGGGGTCAGGTTCAGCTCCAGTCCGTCTCCGGCGATCTCGAGGTGGGAGTCGCTCAGGGCACGCGCGTCTTCATCGACGCGAGCACGACGAGCGGCGACGTCAGCTCCCAGCTCGACGTGACGCAGGCTCCCGGCGAGAACCGAGCCGGGGACGAGGCGAAGCTGCGGCTGAAGAGCGTGAGCGGCGACATCTCGATCGTCCGCAGCGCCCTTCCCGCCGGAGTCGCCTAGCCCTCGTCAGCCACGTGCTCGGTGAGGAGCGCCCAGGCATAGACGCGCCAGGCGAGCTCGGGATCGGCGCCGAGCTCCCTGAGCGCGCGGCCGACGCTTTGCAGCCCGGCGGCGTCCGGCTCGAGCGCCCGCAGCCGGCGGCTCAGCTCTTCCAGCGACTCCGGGTCGGCGAGATCGGCGGCGACCGTCGAGACGGCGTGATCGGAGAGCTCGATCTCACGCCTGGGATCGCCGCCCGTCGCGAGCAGGAGCTCTGCGCGCCGGAACGTCCCGTGCAGCTCGCCGTCGTCGCGCACGAGCCCGTGGCCGGCGAGGTAGGCGAGCGGCGCGCGTGGATCCGCGCCCGAGGCCTCGAGGTGCTCCAGCGCCTCTCGCACGCGCAGAGGTTACTCCCCCGGGGACAGACCCCGGGACGCGTCCAAAACGAACGTGGCCCAGGGTCTGTCCCTCCCGGGAGCGGCCTACGGGATGTAGGCCAGATCCTCCGGCAGCGGGATCCCGATCGGCGTCTCGAAGAACGGCGCCGCACCCTGCGGGTCGATCGTGGTCAGGCCGCCCGAAGCGAAGAACTGGGCGATCTGATCCTGCCCAGGGATCGCGTAGGGCGCACTCGCGCCGAAGATGCTCGTCAGGAACGTGTGCGGATTGGAGCTGACCGCCGGATTGACGGCCTTCGCCAGGTCGTTCCGGAAGAGCGTCGTACGGTCAGCGAGGTCGCCGGCACGGATGATCGCGGTCGACGTCGGGTTCGGCACGGTCTTGTCGCCGCGCGCGAACTGGAAGATGATGCTCTTCGTCGGCACCCCCTCGAGCGGGTCGAGCCGCAGGTGCGGTGCGTACGCAACGGGGTTCCCGGACTGGGATGCCCACTCGGTGTTCTCGATCACCGCTTGCATCGCGGCGGCTGCGGCGTCCGTGTTGACCACGGGCAGGTTCCGGAGCGGGATGTTCTCATTGAAGCTCGCGAGCAGGAGAGTGAGCGCAGGCGTCCTGGCTGCGAGGCCCTGAGCCACGAGCCCGCGGAAGCCTCCGAGCCGCGACCTCGATGATCGCGCCGCCGGCGACGTTCGGGACCCCCGTCCGGTTCGTCCCCTGCACCGCCGGGACGCCGTGGCCGAGCCCGTCGGCGGGATGAAGCGCGATGCGTTCTCGTAGTCGGGCGAGAGGTAGGAGCCGAACGCGACCGTCCCGACGGAGCCGGGATAGAGCGACAGGGCCGGCGTCGCCAGGTTGGAGCTGAAAAACCCGGGCGCCGTCGTGATCTGGCGCCGGAAGGAGATGCCGGTGATGCTCGAGAGCGGGAAGACCGTGCGCTCGTCGGCCGTCCCGAGTGCGAAGTCCGCCGGAGCCGGGTTCGAGGCCTTGATCTGCCTGCGCACCTGCTCGAGCAGAGTCGTCGCGCTCTGGGTCGAGAAGAGGCTCGC
>DATLXM010000167.1:0-36423 GCA_035575835.1 Gaiellaceae bacterium | reverse complement strand
CCGCTGCGAAGGCGAGCAGGTTGGCGAGGAGAAGGAACCCGAGGACGGCGTATCGGCGCGGCATTCCACAGTGGAACGGGCCGCACCGGCTCCGAGTTACTCCCTAGTGCCCGTGCGAGCCGTGGCCGTCGGGGATGTCCAGCGGGGCGATGCGAATCGCGAGCAGAGCGGCGAGCGCGGTGGTCAGGGGGGCAGCGGCGATCAGGCCGATCGAGCCGACGAGCGTCGCGACGACCTCGGCGGCGACGGATTCGCTGTTGATCGCGTCCCCGAACGTCGTGCCGCCCAGGCTGAAGATCAACAGGATCGGCAGCGCCGCTCCCGCGTAGGCGAGAACGAGGGTGTTCACCGTCGCCGCGATGTGGTCGTGGCCGACCGCGATCGCCGAGCGAAAGAGCCGCGCAAATCCGAGCGCCGGGTTCGCGCGGCGGAGCGCGAGCACGGTCGACGCCTGCGTGACCGTCAGGTCGTCCAGCACCCCGAGTGCGCCGATCACCATCCCGGCGAGCAGCAGCCCCTTGATCGAGATGTCGCCCGCCGTGGCTCTCAGGAACAACGCCTCGTCGGAGGAGAGCCCGGTCAGGTGAGCGATCTCGATCGAGAGCGATCCGAGCCCGAGCGTCAGCAGCAGGGCCGCGGCCGTGCCGAGCGTCGCCGCGAGCATCTTCGGCCCGAACCCGTGCGTGACCACGAGCGTGACGAGCATGATCGCCAGCGACCCGACGAGCGCGACGCCGGGCGGCGAGAACCCGTTCAGGATCGCCGGGACGACGAAGAAGATGACGATCGCGAGGCTGGCCCCGAGGCCGACGAGCGCGCGCAGCCCCTGCCAGCGGCCCATGACGAGGACGAACGCGGCGAACGCGAGGCCGAGCCAGAGGAGAGGCGAGCGCCGCTCGAAGTCCGCGAGGGAATAGGGATCGACCTTGACGCCTCCGATGACCGCCTCGGGCGGAAGCCGGTTCTCCGCGACCCGCACCTCGTCCCCGACGTCGAGATCGAGCCGGTCCGGCGGGTCGGTGATCGTGAGAGTGGCGCGGTCACCCTGCGCGGGTCCCTCGCGCAACTCCACCACGGCGCGGCGACAGTCCACGAGTCCTGGTGCGGGGCACGGTGCGGCGGCGATCTCGACGACCTCAGCCCGTAGAGTCTTCGGCCGCACTAGCCCGGGCGGCTGCTCGATCGTCCGCTCGGTCGGCCAGAGCGTGACGAGCCCGATCGTCGTCGAGGCCACGACGATGCCGAACGCGAGCCAGAAGAGGTTGACGACGAGCGACCGCGACATCCGCGGCCAGTGTCTCAGGCGCGCCGGAGGGTCCGAGCACCGCTCGCGAGCAGGAACACCGCAGCAGCGAGCAGCACGATCGTGCCGCCCGGCGGGAGATCCAGGTAGTACGCAAGAGTCAGTCCGGCCCAGACGCAGACGAGCCCGATGCCCATCCCGAGCAGCAGATTCGAGCGCATGCTCCACGCGAGCCGCGACGCTGCGATGACCGGCAGCACCATCAGCGCGGCGATCAGGAGGATCCCGACGATCCGCATCGAGAGGGCCACGGTCGTGGCGGCGAGCACGGCGAGGATGACGTTGAGCGCGGCGACCGGTGCGCCGGCGACTCGCGCTCCCTCCTCGTCGAGGGCGATCCCAGCAAGCGCCCGGTAGAGCAGCGCGATCGTCGCCAACCCGGCAATCCCGAGCGTGGCCACGAGCACCAGGTCGGTTCGCGTGGTCGTGAGGATCGAGCCGAAGAGAAAGCTGAAGAGGTTCACGTCGAGCGCCCCCGCGAGCGAGATCAGGACGACCCCGGCTGCGATCCCGGTGTAGAAGACGAGCGCGAGCGCCTGGTCGCCCGCCGTGTGCTTGCAGGCCCGCAGCCATTCGATCGCGGTCGCGCCTCCGATCGCCGCGACGAGCGCCGTCAAGACCGGCGGCAGGTCGAGGAGGTACCCCGCCGCCACACCCGCGAACGCGACGTGGCCGATCCCGTCTCCGACGAGGCTCAACTGGCGCTGGACGAGGAAGAAGCCGACTGCCGGTGCGAGCAGGCCGACGACCGCTCCCGCCGCGAACGCCAGACGCATGAACTCGAGCTCAAACATGCGTGTGGGAGGGGTCGTGCCAGACGCCCGGAAGGTGGGCGGGAGGACCGTCGAAGACGATTCCCCCCCGAACGAGGACGAGCCGCTCGACGAAGTGCTCGACGGCGCCGAACTCGTGCGAGACGTAGAGGATGGTCACGGCGAGCTCCCGATGGAGTCGGTCGAGGAGGGCCGCGAGCGCCTCCTGCGCCTCGACGTCGACGCCGGTCGTGGGCTCGTCGAGAACGAGCAGGGAGGGTTGCGCTGCGAGCGCCTTCGCGATGAACGCGCGTTGCTGCTGCCCGCCGGAGAGCGTGCGGAGAGGGACGTCGGCGTTCCCGGCGAGGCCGACACGCTCGATCGCCTCGGTGACGATCGCCCGGTCCCGGCGGCGCAGCGGCCCGAGCAGCCCGCCCGAGGCGAGACGGCCTGCGGCAACGACCTCGCGAACCGTCGCGGGCGCGTCGACGCCAAGTTGCGAGCGCTGGGCGAGGTAGCCGAGGGCCGAGCGGCCGGAGAACCTCGTCGCAGGCTCACCGAAGAGCAGCGCCTCCCCGCTGGTCGGTCTTTCGAGCCCGAGCGCGACGCGCATCAGCGTCGTCTTTCCGCCTCCATTGGGGCCGGCCACGGCGACGAACTCGCCCGCCTCGACCGCGAGCTCGACATTCTCGAGCACGGGGCGCCCGCCGTCGTAGGCGAACGAGAGCCCGCGGAGCTCGACGGCTAGCGGCACGCGAGCGCCCGGCGGAGAGCGGCCAGATTCGCGCGCATGACCGAAAAGTAGTCCTCTCCGGCGTCCAGCTCCCGCGCCGAGAGCCCTTCGAGCGGGTTCAGCACCGCCGTCTCGGCCCCGACCTCCCGTGCCACCGTTCGCGCGAGCCGCGGCGAGATCAGTGTCTCGAAGAAGATCGTCGTGGCGCCGCGCGCCTCCACCGCGCGCACGACCCGCTCGAGCTCGCGCGGGGTCGGCTCCACCTCGGGGCTGAGCCCGCTGATCGCGACCTGCTCCAGCCCGTAGCGCTGCGTCAGGTAGCCGAAGGCGGCGTGGCTCGTCACCACCTCGCGTCGCTCGCAGTCGCGGAGGCCCGCGCGGAACTCCGCATCGAGCTCGCTCAGCTCGGCGACGAGGTGCTGCGCGGGCCGTCCGAGCTCGGACCCGATCTTCTCGGCGATCCCGGAATACCGGATCGGATCGAGCCAGACGTGCGGATCGAGCCCGCCCGGCTCGTCCTCGCCCGAGCCGCCGGCAGCTCGGAGCGGGAGCCCGTCGAGCAGGTCGACCCCGTTCGCGCTCGTCGTCTCGATGGCTTCCTCGAGAGCGGGTTGGAACCTCTCACCGAGATAGAGGACGAGATCGGCGTCTCCGATCGCCTCGACGTCACGGCCGGAGAGCTCGATGTCGTGGGGCTCGACGCCGGGTGGAGTCAGGTTGCGAACGTCGACCCTCGCAGTGCCGATTCGCTCCGCGGCGAAGGCGAGCGGGTAGAACGCTGCCACGACCCGCTTCCGGCCGTCGGCCTCGGCGCCGCCGCAGGCGGTAAGGCCAAAAAAGCAAATGAGAGTGAGAGCGATTCTCGTCAGCACGGGCTGCCGAGCGTAGCACGAAGTGAGAGTCGCTATCATTATCCGGATGCAGGCGAGCTGGAAGCTGGAGACCGAGCGGGCGCTGAGGGCGGCGGGACACCGCTCGGGCGGCGCGCGGACTGCCGTGATCGACGTGCTCGCCGCCCAGGACTGCTGCGCCGGGGCCCAGGAGATCCACGACGCGCTGCGAGCCGGTGGCCGCCCTGTCGGGATCGCGAGTGTCTACCGCGTGCTCGAGCTCCTGACGGAGTTGCGGCTGCTCCAGCGCATCGAGGTCGGGGACGGGATCGCTCGCTTCGAGCCGATCGCGGGCAGCGACCACCACCACCACGTCGTCTGCGACGACTGCGGCAGGGTGGAGCCGTTCAGCGACCCGGCGCTCGAGCGGGCGATCCTCGGCGCCTCCGGGCGGCTTGACTTCACGATCGGCGCGCACGAGGTCGTCCTGCGGGGAGAGTGCGCCGACTGCAGGACCTGACGACCGGGACGCTGGAGAGTCCGCGCCCGCATCCGGCTGGTGGTGGCGCTACGCTCAGGCCACTCCCAGTGAAGGTCAGGCTCGCAGCACTCCTCGTCTTGTCCATCGGTCTCGCCGCGGTCGGCGCCAGCGTGGGCAGCACCGCCAAGAAGCCCGTGGCGTCGGCGAGTGCGTACGCCATCAGCGTCGTGGTTCCGGGCCAGTCGGGAGCGTCGGCAGGCACGGCGGTCGCGCCCGGGGACGCCGACACGGGGCTCGCCGACGCCTTCGTGTATCCGGCCGATGGATCGCTCGTCCGGACCGGTGCGCTCTCCTCGAGCGTCTCCGCCCGCACGGACGCCGGTGCGGCTGCCCACGGTGTCACCGACATCCTCGGGGTCTCCCTCTTCGGCGGCGAGATCAGCTTCGACAGCGCCGCCGGCCGGGCCAAGGCCTCGGACCTCGGGGCCGATGCCGCCGGGTCGAGCGTGACGAACCTCGTCATCCTCGGCCAGCCCGTCACCGCGACGCCGAACCAGCGCTTTCCGCTCGGCGACTGGGGCTCGCTCGTCACGCTCGAGGAGAGCATCGAGACGACGGCGGGTGCCAGCCGGAACGCGAGAGCGGCCGTTACCGCGGTTCGGGTGCAGCTGACGGCGGAGCACGCGGGCCTGCCGGCGGGTAGCGAGATCTCGGTCGGGCACGCCGAGGCGGCCACCACCACGCCGCGGGAGAAGCCCGCACCGGCGGCCGCGCCGAAGCCTGAGCCACCGTCCGCGCGGCCGGAAGGCGTGCCGACTCCCGCGAAGCAGCCGAAGCCGAAGCCGATGCCGAAGCCGAAGGAGCCCAAGACCGCCGCTCCCGGTGTCGAGGGACCGAAGATCATCCCGGCGCCGGTCAACCTCTCCGCGCCGCTCTCTCCAGGGGGCTACGTGTTCCCGGTGTACGGCGACGCCGGTTTCGGCGACACCTGGGGCGCGCCCCGTGCCTCCACCGGTCGGCATCAGGGAACGGACATCTTCGCCCCGCTCGGTGCGCCCGTGCTCGCGATCGCCGACGGGACGCTCTTCTCCGTCGGCTGGAACACGATCGGGGGGTGGCGCCTCTGGCTTCGCGACCGGGCCGGAAACCAGTTCTACTACGCCCATCTCTCCGCTTTCAGCCCGCTCGCCGTCGACGGGGCCGAGGTGCGCGCAGGCCAGGTGATCGGATTCAACGGGAACAGCGGGGACGCCCAGGGGACGCCGTATCACGTCCACTTCGAGGTGCACCCGGTGGCGCTGCTCCCGCTCGGCTACAACGGGGGAGCCGTCAATCCGTATCCGTATCTCGGTGCCTGGCGCCGGCTCGAGGACGTCGACCTCTCCGCGGCCGTCAGCCGCGGCTGGGCGCCGCCCGTTCCCCCGACCGCGACGGCTCCGCGGCCCGGTGCGTTCCTCCTCGGGATGACCGACATCTCGAGCGCCAGCGGCCTCGAGCCGGGCGCGCTCGAGCGCGCGCTCGCCGCCCCCGTCTCGGCAGAGGGCGACGGCGCGCTGCTCGGTTCCGGCTAGTTAGGCCGCGCTGTCGGACTTGCCGGCGGAATCGCCCGACGTGTAGCTGAAGTCGTCGGAACTCTCGCCCGAGATCTTCTCCATGACCCACTTGCGGGTCTGCGGGCCGGTCATCGGGTTGAGCAGGATACCGGCGGCGATCCCCACCATCAGGATCATCGAGTTGCGGGTTCCGTGATCCTTCTTGCCCTGGATCCGGTCGGCCGCGGTGCGTAGCTCGTCGATCGTCTTCTTCAGGTTGTCCTGAATGTCCTTGTCGGTCGCGACGCGGGTCGCGGTCGCCGTCAGATTGCGGCCGCCGAGGAGCTCCGCGTAGACGTCCCGGGCGGCGTTGAACGCCTCCTTGAGGTTGTCGCGGAGGTCTTCGTCGTGCATCGCGCGGTCGACGTAGGGCCGCACCGTGTCGGCCGTGTCGTAGAACCTGTCCTTCGTTTTCGCCATGGCTGGCTCGTCCTTTCGAGTGTCGTAGTCGCCGAATCAGTGTTGCCGAAGGCGCGAGGCTGCAAACGGTCCTAACCGCTGGGGCCTAGCGAGCGGGCGCGGCCGCCTGCGGTTCGAGCGAGGCCCGCCGCCGGCGTGGGGCGAGCGCATCTCCGTCGAAAGCGTTCGCGAGCACCTCCTGAATCGAGTCGACCGGGATGAACGTCATCTCCGCGCGCGTCTCCGGGGGCAGATCTTCGAGGTCGGGCTCGTTCTCGCGCGGCATGATCACGCGCTTCAGCCCGGCCCGCTGGGCGGCGAGGACTTTCTCCCGCAGCCCGCCGATCGGCAGCACCTGGCCCGTGAGAGTGATCTCCCCGGTCATCCCGACCTCCTCGGAGACCGGTTGGCCCTTCACGAGCGAGGCGATCGCCGTCGCCATCGTGATCCCGGCCGAGGGTCCGTCCTTCGGCACCGCGCCGGCCGGGACGTGGATGTGGATGTCGTGCGAGGCGAACCACCCCGGCTCGAGCCCGACCTCGGCCGCATGGGAGCGGATCCAGGAAAGCGCCGCCTGTGCGGACTCCTGCATCACCTGTCCGAGTTGCCCCGTGATCTGGAGCTTTCCCTTGCCCTCGTAGGCCGTCGCCTCGATGAAGAGGACATCGCCGCCGACGGCGGTATAGGCGAGCCCGGTTGCGACGCCCGGGTCGGCCGTCCGCTTCCGCGCCTCGCTCGAGTAGCGGCGGGGGCCGAGCCATTCCCGCACCTGCGCCTCGTCGACCTTCAGCTTCTCGGCCTCGCCCTTCGCGATCAGCGTCGCGGCCTTGCGGCAGAGGGTCGCGATCTGGCGCTCCAGGCTCCGGACTCCAGCCTCACGTGTGTACTCGCCGATCACGAGCTTCAGCGGCTTGTCCCCGAACGAGAACCGCGACTTGGTCAGGCCGTGCTCCTTCAGCTGCTTCGGGACGAGATAGCGCTTCGCGATCCCGAGCTTTTCGTCGTGCGTGTAGCCGGAGAGCTGGATCACGTCCATCCGGTCGAGCAGCGGCCCCGGGATCGTGTCGAGCGTGTTCGCAGTGCAGATGAAGAGCACCTGAGAGAGGTCGAACGGGAGGTCGAGGTAGTGGTCGCGGAACGACTGATGCTGGTGCGGATCGAGGACCTCGAGCATCGCCGAGGCGGGATCCCCCCGGAACGCGTCGGAGCCCATCTTGTCGATCTCGTCGATCAGGAAGACCGGATTGCGGGAGTCGGCGTCGCGGAGCGCGCGGATGATCGTGCCGGGCATCGCGCCGATGTAGGTGCGCCGGTGGCCGCGGATCTCCGCCTCGTCGCGCACGCCTCCGACCGAGATCCGGGCGAACTTGCGCCCGACGCTGCGCGCGATCGACTGGCCGAGCGAGGTCTTGCCGACGCCCGGAGGGCCGACGAAGCAGAGGATCGGACCGGCGAGGTCGCCCTTCAGCTTCGAGACGGCGAGGTACTCGATGATCCGCTCCTTGACCTTCTCGAGGTCGAAGTGATCCTCGTCGAGAATGGCTCGGGCGTGCTCGAGATCGAGGTTGTCGGTCGTGGTCTCGCTCCAGGGGATACTGAGGATCCAGTCGAGGTAGGTCCGAATGACGCCGTACTCGGCCGCGGCGGGGGGGAGTTTCTCGAGGCGCGCGAGCTCGCGGTTCGCGGCCTTGAGCGCGTCGTCCGGCAGCCCCTTCGCCTCAATCTGCCCCCGGAGCTCGTTCACCTCTGCCTGATGCTCGTCACCTTCGCCGAGCTCGTCCTGGATCGCCTTCAGCTGCTGACGGAGGAAGTACTCGCGCTGGCCCTTCTCGATCTCGGACGCGACCTGCGTCTGGATCTTCGTCCCGAGCTCGGAGACGTCGAGCTCGCGCTCGAGGATCACCGAAACCGCTCGAAGGCGCTCCTCCACGTCCAGGGTCTCGAGGAGCGCCTGGCGCTCGTCGGTCTTCAGCCTCAGCGTCGAGGCGACGAGATGGCAGAGCGCGCTCGGATCTTCCACGTTCGCGGCTGCGAGCTGGAGCTCCTCGGGGAGGTACGGGGTCATCCCGATGATCCGGCCGAACTGCGCCTGGACGTTGCGGGTCAAGGCCTGGACGGCCGGCGAGTCGGGCACGAGGTCGTGCACCTCCTCGAACTCGCCCACGAGATACGGGTCGTCCTGAATCGGTGCCACGAGCCGGAGTCGCTGCAGGCCCTGGACGAGGATCCGGAGCGTCCCGTCGGGCACCTTGATCATCTTGTGCACGACCGCGAGCGTGCCCACGCCGTAGACGTCGTCCCAGCCGGGCTGCTCCGAGTCGGCGTCCTTGACGGTCAGGAGCGCGAGCATCCGCTCGCCGGCGACGACGTCGTCGATCAGCTTGATCGAGCGCTCCTGCCCGACGGCGAGGGGCGTCATCGACTCGGGAAAGACGACGGTCTCCTTGAGCGGCAGCACCGGCAGCCGGGTCGGCGTCTCGGTCGCGCCGTCGCTCGCCTTGCTCATTCGATCCGCCGGACGATGATTGCGACGGCCTGCGGCCGGGGCGGCCGTTCGCTGATCGGGAGCGTGATCGTGAGCAGCCCGCGCTCGTAGCTCGCGTTCGAGGCGCCCACGTCGATGTCCTCGGCGAGCTGGATCGAGCGGGTGAAGGCCCCGTATTCGATCTCCATCTGCTGGTAGACCTGACCCTCGATCCTCGGCCGCACCCGCTCGCCGGAGATCGTCAGAGAGCGCTCCTCCACCGCCACCTCGACCGATTCGGGATCGACCCCGGGCAGTTCGACGACGACGGTCAGCTGGTGCGGGTCGGCGGTGTGGAAGCAGTCCACCACCGGCCTGAAGCCGTGTCGCAGCCCCGCGAAGCGCGGCACCTGCCAGAGGTCGGCGAAGAGCTCTTCGA
Organism: Gaiellaceae bacterium; assembly: GCA_035575835.1. Lineage (GTDB taxonomy): Bacteria > Actinomycetota > Thermoleophilia > Gaiellales > Gaiellaceae > Gaiellasilicea. Next base: position 27,430 of record DATLXM010000167.1, on the reverse strand, counting down.
TCTCCCCCTGCAGGCGGTCGATATCACGCTTCGCCATGCTCCGAGAGACTACCCCTCCACGTAGGATTCGACGCATGACGCTCGTCCGCCGCATCCTCAGGCTCCTCGGCGCGGCCCTCGCGTTCGGGACGTACGTCTGGTTTGCGGCCGTTAGGCTGGCGCCCTCGGTCAAGCGGCGCAAGGCGGCAAGGCGGCGGATCCGCGAGGCGAAGGCCCGGACTTAACCGAATCCTGACGTGTGTCGCGGCGGGACCCGGGCAGACTGACCTCGATGCGCTGTTTCCTCGCGATCGGAGCCCTCGCCGTCCTGCTCGGCACTTTTGCCCCCTCGGGTGAGGCTGCGAGCGGCGTCCGGTTCGGGATCCAGGACGACGCCTGGCTCGCCCACGGCCCGGGCACACTCGAGAGCAGGCTCGACCGCCTCGAGAGCCTCGGCGTCGACATCGTCAGGTTCAACCTGCACTGGAACACGATCGAGGCGGCGGAGGGTCGGCCCGACTGGGCGAGCAGCGACGAGGTCCTGCGCGGCCTCCACTCCCGGGGGATCGGCGCCGTCGTCGGGCTCGTCGGCTCACCACGCTGGGCCAACGGCGACAAGGCCTCCAACTATGTTCCGACCGCGGCCAGCTTCTCGGGTTTCGCTCGCGCCGCCGCGACCCGGTACTCGTGGGTCCGCGAGTGGCTGATCTGGAACGAACCGAACCAGGCTCGCTGGTTGCGCCCGACGGTTCCCTCGGTCTACGTCCGCTCGCTCCTCAATCCGGGCTACGCGGCGATCCACGCAGCGAATCCTCGCGCGAAGGTCGCGGGTGGCGTCACGGCACCGCGCGCCGGGTCGGCCGGGGTCTCGCCGGTCGAGTGGATCCGCGGGATGCGCGCCGCAGGTGCCCGACTCGACGCCTACGCCCATCATCCGTATCCGGCCCGGCCTACCGACACGCCCTTCGCGGGCGGCTGCACGCAGGTGGGGTGCGAGACGATCACGATGGCGACGCTCGAGCGGCTTCTCGGCGAGGTCGGTCGCGCCTTCGGGCCGAAGCGGATCTGGCTGACGGAGTACGCCTACCAGACGGGTGTCGGGGGAGTCTCCCAGGCGCGCCAGGCGGAGTTCCTCGGGCAGGCCGCTTTCCGCGCCTTCAAGGCGCCGCGCGTCGACATGCTGATTCAGTACCTGGTCGTCGACGAGCCCACGATCGAGCGCTTCCAGAGCGGCCTCTACCTGCGCACGGGCGCGCACCGAAACTCGCCTCGCTCTCGTTCCCGCTGCCGTTCACGCAGGCCGGACGAAGCGGCGGCAAAGTCGTGCTCTGGGGGCAGGTCCGGCCGCGCCTCGGCGCGCAGACCTACCGGGTGCAGGTTCGGAGCGGCGGCGCGTGGCGCTTCGTCGGTGGGACGAGCCGGACGAACAGCCGCGGCTACTTCAGCGTCGCGGTCGTCGCGGCGCGCGGCAGCCTCGTCCGGATCCACTCACCGCAGGACGGCGGCTTCAGCTCCCCGATCGCCGTTCGCTGACGCGCGACTAGCGAATCGCGGCGTAGAGCACGACCGCGATCACGATCGCGATCGGGATGAACGCCAGCCGCATCGTGTTGAACGCGCGGCGCTCACCTGGCCCCGGCCCCGGCTCCGGCGTGTACGGGTCGAGTGGAGGGGCAGGCTGGCGGGGACTGTCGTCGTCTCCCTGGAGGACCTGCGGCTCGTGCTGGAGCTCCGTGGCGTCGTCGTCGCGTTCGCTCATGAGCGCGTTCTATCACGACGGGTAGCTTCTGAAGCGTGCACACGCCACCCGAGCTGCGCGGCGGTTTCGCGACGAGGCTGACCGTGCTCGTCTTCGGGCTCTTCCTCTGCGCCGTCGGAGTCGTCCTCTTCCTCGAGTCCGAGCTCGGACTTCCGCCCTGGGACGTGCTCCACCAGGGCCTCGCCGAGCAGCTCGACATCGGCTTCGGCGTCGCCAACCTGGTCGTCTCGGCCGCGATCCTCACGGTCGCCTGGGCGCTCCGTGCCTACATCGGGCTCGGAACGCTCCTGAACGCGCTCCTGATCGGGACCTTCGTGATCGTGCTGACCGAGATCGATGTCGTGACCTTGCTGTCGGACGAGTCGCTCGGCCTCCGGATCGCGATGCTGCCCCTGGCGCTCCTGTGCTTCGGCGCCGGCTCCGCGTTCTACATCGCCCCGACGATGGGCGCCGGCCCGCGCGATTCGCTGATGCTCGTGACGGCGCTGCGGCTTCATCTCCGGATCGGGGTGGCCAGGACGGTGATCGAGCTCGGTGCGCTGGGGGTGGGCTTCGCCTTCGGCGGCACCGTCGGCGTCGGCACGCTCGTCTTCGCGCTCGGGATCGGGCCGGCAGTCGAGCTCTCCTTCTGGCTCCTGGAACGGACGCCCCTGACCGTTCCCGCAGTAGCATCGCCCGCGTGAGCGTGAAGGGATTGATTGCAGCCGGTGGCGAGGGGACGCGGCTCGGCGAGCTGACGCGCGTCGTCAACAAGCACCTGCTTCCGGTCGGCGGTTGGCCGATGATCTACTACCCGCTCCAACTGCTCCAGCTCGCCGGGGTCAGCGAGGTGTTGATCGTGACGGGGCAGGGTCATGCGGGTCAGCTGATCGACCTGCTCGGGAACGGCCGGCTCCCGAAGCGAGGCTCCGACGAGCCGCTCTTCGATCTCGACCTGACCTACAAGGTGCAAACCGAAGCGGGCGGGATCGCGCAAGTCGTGGGGATGGCCGAGAGCTTCGCCGGCGATGACAAGCTCCTCGTCTGCCTGGGCGACAACCTCTTCGAGTACGCAGAGGTGGCCGCGATCAAATCATTCGTCGACAGCGGCGACGGAGCCGCCGTCTTCGTCAAGGACGTTCCCGACCCTGAACGCTTCGGCGTCGTCGTCTACGGCGAGGACGGTCGCGTCACCGATGTCGTCGAGAAGGCGGGCGTGGTCGACACCCGCTACGACTCGCCTCCGTCGAGCGACGCCGTCGTGGGGCTCTACGCCTACTCGCCGGACGTCTTCGGGCTGATCGGCGACCTCCGGCCGTCCTCGCGGGGGGAGCTCGAGATCACCGACGTCAACCGCCACTACGCGGAGCAGGGAACGCTCGCGTGCCATCGCGTCACCGGCTGGTGGGAAGATGCGGGAACGCAGGAGTCGCTGCCGGAGATCGGCGCGCTGATCGCCCGGACCGGCGTCAACAAGCTCGCGTGATCGAGGGGCTGCTCCGGATTCCGCTCGAGCGCTTCGAAGACGAGCGCGGGTGGTTCGTCGAGCTCCGGCGCGAGAGCGCTCTCCCGAAGGCGACGCGCCAGACCAACGTCTCGTTCTCGCGCCAGGGCGTCCTCCGCGGCCTCCACTTCCACGAGCGAGGTCAGGACGATCTCTTCGTCTGCCTCCAGGGAACGGCGCGGGTCGTCGTCCTCGACCGGGAGACGGACGAGACGTTCACCGAGGACATCGGCGACGAGAACCCGGTCGCGATCTACGTCCCCGGCCGCCACGCACACGGCTTCGAGGCGCTCACGGATCTCCTCTTCTGTTACCACGTGACCGAGGAGTACGACCCGGCGGAACCGGACGAGCACGGTCTCTGCTGGGCCGACCCGCGCGTCAAGCACCTCTGGAGCACCGAGACCCCGATCCTCTCTCCGCGAGACTCTTCAGCCTGTTGAACGGGGCAGCCTGTTGAGTGGGGCCGCGTGCTGATCACGGGCGCCGGCGGCCAGCTCGGCCGCGCGCTCGCCGAGGAGTTCTCCGAAGCGCGAGCGTTGACGAGGGCCGAATGGGACGTCGAGCTGCCGCCGCCCGCGGGTCTTGTCGAGGCCGAGCTCGTCCTGCACGCCGCGGCTTGGACGGACGTCGACTTGGCCGAGGACGATCCGCAAGGAGCGACCGCGGTGAACGTGGGCGGCACGGCGAACGTCGCCGAGCTGGGTGCTCCGCTCGTCTACTTCTCCTCCGACTACGTCTTCGACGGCCGCAAGCGCGAGGCGTACGTCGAGAGCGACGGCCCCAGCCCGCAGTCGGCCTACGGCCGCTCGAAGCTGCACGGCGAGGCGGCCGCGGGCGAGGGAGCATGGGTCGTCCGCAGCTCGTGGCTCTTCGGTCCGACCGGTCACAACTTCGTCCGGACGATGATCCGGCTCGGCTCGGAGCGGGAAGAGGTCGCAGTCGTCGACGACCAGCGCGGCTCACCGACCTACGTGGGCCATCTCGCGTCCGCGACGAGGGAGCTACTCGCCGAGGCCCCGGGCGTCTGGCATCTGGCAGCCGGAGGCGATTGCACCTGGGCCGAGTTCGCGGAGGCGATCTTCGTCGAGGCGGGGATCGGCTGCCGAGTCCGCCGGATCACGACCGAGGAGTTCGGAGCGAAGGCGCAGCGGCCCGCGTACTCGGTCCTGCGCAGCGAGAAGGGCGCGCCCGAGCTCCCGCACTGGCGTGAGGGACTGCGTTCGTGCCTGGAGCGGCTGGGCTAGCGGGTGGCGCGCTACTCCTTCGTGACGACGTGGGCGCTCCACGCGCCGATCGCCGACGTCTGGGAGGCGATCCGCGCGACCGAGCGCTGGCCCGAGTGGTGGCCGGGCGTCAGGGTCGCCGAACAGACGTCCGCCGGTGACGCCGACGGGATCGGCTCCGTCCACCGCTACGTCTGGCGGAGCCTTCTCCCCTACGACATCGAGTTCGGGATTCGGACGACGAAGGTCGAGCGACCGCACCTGATCGAAGGCGAGGCGGACGGGAACCTGCGCGGCACGGGGCGCTGGCGGCTCTGGGAGGGCGACGGGACGGCGGTCACCTACGAATGGAACGTCGAGACGACGATCCCCTGGATGAACGCGATCGCCCCGATCGGCCGCCCGGTTTTCCACTGGAGCCACGATCACGTCATGCGAAACGGCGCGCGAGGAATGGCGAAACTGCTCGCGGCGCCGCTCTTGTTCTCCGACTAGGCTTCGAGGATGCGCGTGCTCGTCACCGGTGGCGCCGGTTTCATCGGCTCCCATTTCGCTCGCCGGCTCGCCGCAGCCGGCGAGGAGGTCGTCGTACTGGACAAGCTCACCTACAGCGGCAATCGCGCCAATCTCGAGGACGTCGAGCACGAGCTCCACGTGGGGGACATCGCCGACGCCGACGCGGTCCGGCGGGCGGCGGCGAACGTGGACGCCGTCGTCAACTTCGCCGCCGAGACGCACGTCGACCGGTCGATCCTCGAGCCGGAGGCCGTGATCCGGACGAACGTTCTCGGACCCCACGTCTTGCTCGAGTGGGCCCGCGAGAGCGGCAAGCGCCTGCTTCAGGTCTCCACGGACGAGGTCTACGGCGACGTCGGGCTCGACGAGTCCGCCCGCACCGAGGAGGATCAGCTGCGTCCGTCGAGCCCCTACAGCGCGGCCAAGGCCGGCGGCGACCTGCTCGTTCCCGCCTACGTGCGCACGTACGGGATCGACGCGTTGCGGACGCACGGGGCAAACACCTACGGGCCAAAACAGTACCCGGAGAAGTTCCTGCCGCTCTTCGTCACGAACCTGCTCGACGGCGAGCCGGTGCCCGTCTACGGCGACGGCCGCCAGCGGCGCGAGTGGCTCTTCGTCGAGGATCACTGCGCGGCGATCGAGCTCGTCCTCCGCGAGGGGAGCCCCGGCGAGGCGTACAATGTCGGCGGCGAGGAGCAGGAGAACCTGACCATGGTCGCCCACTTCCTCCGGCTCACCGGCGCGGGCGAGTCGCTCGTCCGGCACGTCGAGGACCGGGCTGGGCACGACCGCCGCTACGCCATCGACGACACGAAACTGCGCGGACTCGGCTGGACGCCTGCTACGGGGCTGGAGCGCGGGCTCGAGGCGACGGTTGCCTGGTACCGGGAGCACCGCTCGTGGTGGGAGCCGATCAAGTCGGGGTCGTTCCGGGAGTACTACGAGAAGCAGTACGCGTCCAGGCTCGCCGGCTCGACGGCCTAGCAGTCCTTCTCGGCGCTCTTGCGGAGACGGTCGATCTCTCTCCGCTGGCCCTGGATCGACTCGGAGCGGTCGAGCAGGTCGATCACCCCGTCACAGCGGCCGAGTGAGAGCCGCGTGAACGCGAGGTTGTAGCTCGCGTAGGCCTCGGTCGTGCTTCCCGAGCCGGAGAGCCCGGCCACGGACTGTTCGAGGAGCGGCAGGGCGTTGCTGTAGTCACCGGCCCGCATCAACGCGAAGCCCTGGTCGTTCAGTGAAGAGGGGCCACCGGACGAGGCGGGCGGCGCCGTCGTCGCGGGCGGAGGCGTCACCGGCGCGGTCGTCGCCGTCGTGATCGGCTCAGGTTCGGGCTCGGGCTCGGGCTGGGGCGCTGTCGTCACGACCGTCTCCACCACCGTCGTCCCTGGGAGCCTCACGGTCTGCTTCACCGTCTTCGCGGCGGGCGGGCCGCTCGTCGCGGCCGACTTCTCGTCGTCGTCGCCTACGAGCGCCGCGGCGACCGCGACCCCGCCGAGGGCGAGCGCGACGGCAGCAGCGGCGATCGCTGGGATGCGGCTTCGGCTCGGCGAGCGCCGGGGCGCGACCGCGGGAATCACGCCGACCGTCGTCCGCCCGGCGGCCGTATCGAGGGCGGCGCGGAGCGCGTAGACGAGGTCGGCGCACGAGCTGAAGCGCTGCTCGGGCTCCTTGGCCAGCCCCTGCGCGAAGACGGCGTCGATCTCGAGCGGGAGTTCCGGGTTCTGCGAGGTCGCCCGCGGGATCTCGCTGTGCACGTGGGCGGCGGCCTCCGCCGTCGGGGACTCCATCGCAAACGGCCGCCTCCCCGTCAGGAGCTCGTAGGCGACGACCGCGAGGGCGTAGCGGTCGGTCGCGGGTGTCGTGCGCTCACCTCGGGCCTGTTCGGGAGCGAGGTAGCCGGCGGTACCGAGGACGGTTCCGGCCGCTGTGAACGAGTCGAGCCCGACCGCGCTCGCGATCCCGAAGTCGGCGACGTGGACGCAGCCGTCGTCGTCGAGGAGCAGATTCGCCGGCTTCACGTCCCGGTGCACGATCCCGTGGCCGTGGGCCGCGTCGAGCGCGGCCGCTGTCTGTCGCAGCCACGCGACCGCGCGACCCGGCGCTTGAGCGCCCTCGCCGTCGATCCGGTCGGCGAGCGATCCGCCTGCCAGATACTCCATCACGATGTAGGGCCGTCCCTCGTGCTCGCCGACGTCGAAGATCGTGACCGTGCTCGGGGCGTTCGAGAGTCGGGCGGCGGCGAGCGCCTCGCGCGTGAACCGTCTCCTGGTTCCCTCCTCGTCGGAGAACCGCTCGGCGAGCACCTTGATCGCGACGGTTCGGCTGAGCACGCCGTCCTGGGCGCGGTAGATCTCGCCCATGCCCCCGCGGGCGATCCGTTCGGGGTCGTGGTAGCGCTCGGGAAGGATCGTCGTCACGTTCGGTGGGTGCCCGCAGTGCAAAGGGGGAAAACCGGTCTTGAAGGTTCGGTAAAGACGTCGGAAACGCCGGAACTCTCCGCTAGCCTCAATTGAGAGGGTCCCGCACATGCGCAGAACGCTCATCGCTCTCATCCTGCTCGCCCTCGTGCTCACCGCTTCGGTGGACGCAGGCTCCCGCGCGGCCACGCAGCCGGTGACCGCGACGACCTTCCTCGTCAGCGGCCGGGGTTGGGGTCACGGGGTCGGGATGAGCCAGTACGGGGCGCTCGGGTTCGCGAACGAGGGGCGCAGCTACGACGAGATCCTCGCCCACTTCTATGCCGGGACGACGCTCGGCCCGGCTCCGGTCGCGCGCGTCCGCGTGCTCCTCGCCGAGGCGAACCCGACCGTGACGGTCTCCTCGAAGGCGGCATTCCGCGTCCGCGACGTCTTCGGCAAGACCTACGCGCTCCCCGCCGGGGCTGTCGCGCTCGGCCCGAAGCTCGAGCTGATCCTGAACGGAGCGCCAACTGCGCTTGCAGGCCCGATCGTCTTTCTGCCCGGCAAGGCGCCACTCGAGGCAGGCACCCCGTACCGCGGCCAGCTCGAGGTCGCCGTCGCCGCGAAGAAGCTGAACGTGATCAACGTCGTCGGGCTCGAGGACTACCTCGCCGGCGTCGTTCCGCGTGAGATGCCCGCTGCCTGGCACGCGGAGGCGTTGAAGGCGCAGGCCGTCGCAGCCCGCTCTTACGCCCTCGCCCACCGGGTCGGGGGGAAGCCCTACGACCTCTACGCCGACGTCCGCAGTCAGGTCTACGGAGGCATCGCGGGAGAGGACGCGCGGGCGACCTCGGCGATCCAGGCGACCGCCGGCCAGGTCGTGCTCTACGCGGGCAAGATCGCGAACACCCTCTTCCACTCCACCTCGGGCGGCCGCACCGTCTCGGCGGCAGAGGCCTTCGGGACGACGGTGCCGTACCTCGTCCCCGTCGACGATCCCCACAGCTCTCTCTCCAGCCTGAACCGCTGGGGCCCCACCCCGGTCACCGACGCGACGATCCGCAAGAGCCTTCAGCTCGGTGGCCCAGTGCTCGCCGTGAAGCTCGTGAAGTCCACCTCGGGCCGTGTCCGCACCGCGACGGTCACCACCCCCGCAGGGTCGAAGACGATCACGGCGGGAGCGCTCCGCAGCGCGCTCGGCCTCCGCTCGACGTGGGTCACCGCCCTCTCCTCACTCTCGCTCTCCCGTCCCGGCGGCCCGGCCATCTACGACCGGCCGCTGACGGTGACAGGGACGGCGACCGGCGTGAAGGGCGCCGTCCTCGCCCAGCTCGTCGGCGGCGTCTGGAAGCCCCTTCCGGCCCTGACGGCGAAGGTCAAGCTCCAGGCCCCCGGCACCTTCCGGCTCACCGCAGGGGCGATCGCCGGGCCGGTCTTGAAGGTGCCGCTCGCACCTCTCGTCAGGGCGTCGGCAGGCTCCGGCTCGATCCAGGGCTCCGTCCTCCCGGTTCGGGCGGGGGCGGCGGTCGAAGCCCAGGTGCTCGAGAGGGAGATCTGGGTCACGGTGGCCGAGGGCACCCTCGACGCGGCCGGAACCTTCGCCGTCCCGCTCGAGCCCGCTCCGGGCACCTATCGGATCCGGGTTGCGCCCGCCGCCGGGCTGGCAGAGGGACTGAGCCCAACGCTCCGGCTCGAGTGAGCACCCGCCGAGCCTTGATCGCCGTGCTCGTGGCCGCCTTCGCGCTGCCGGAGGCGGGGGCGGCCGCGTACGAGCCGAACGACCCGCTCGCGGCGAAGCAGTGGCACCTCGAGGCGAACCGCGCCTTCGGCTTCTGGGCCGCGGCCCCGCTGCTCCCGCCCGTCCGCGTCGCGGTGATCGACTCCGGAATCGATGGCTCCCATCCCGATCTGAAGGACAGGATCCTGGACGCGCGGAGCTTCGTCGGCGGCTCGGCTCGCGAGGACTCCGCCGGTCACGGCACGTTCGTCGCCGGTCTCATCGCCGCGTCCGTGGGGAATGCGGAGGGGATCGCGGGGATGGCGCCCTCGGCCGAGCTCCTGATCGCGAAGGTGGTCAAGGAGGACGGCTCGATCGACGTCGCCGCCGAGGCCCGCGCGATCCGCTGGGCGGTCGACGAGGGCGCGCGCGTGATCAACATGAGCCTCGGCGGGATCAGAGATCCACACGACCGGGAGCGGGACACGTTCTCGCGGCTCGAGGAGGCGGCGCTCGACTATGCCCATCGGCGCGGCGTCGTGGTCGTCGCCGCGGTCGGCAACAGCGACGCCGCCCCGACCGAGCCGTGGCCGTTCGCGAGCTATCCGGCCGCCCTCCCGCACGTGCTCGGCGTGAGCGCGCTGGCGCGCAACGGGTCGTCGCCCACGTTCTCGAACCGCGACAAGATCTACAACGACCTCGCGGCTCCCGGACAGGCGATCGTCTCGACGCTCCCGCGGGCGCTCACGGCGCCCTTCGAGAAGTGTGCCGAGCAGGGCTACTCCCCTTGCGGCCCGGAGGATTTCCGGGACGCGGAAGGCACCTCGTTCGCCGCGCCGCAGGTGAGCGCGGCCGCCGCAGTCCTGATCGCTTCCCGGCCGAAGCTCCGCCCGGAGCAGGTGACCGCGCTCCTGACCGGAACCGCGGTCGACGTGAACGCGGGGACGGGCTGCCGCGCGTGCGCGCTCCGGCGCGACGCTCTCACCGGCTGGGGCCGGCTCGACGTGACCGCGGCGCTACGCGCGCTGGACGCGGGGACGCTTCCGCCCGCTGATGCCCGTGAGCCGAACGACGATCTCGGTGGACGGGCGGCTCCCGTCTGGGGCGAGATTCAGCGCTTCGAGGCGACGCTCGACTTCTGGGACGACCATAACGACGTCTACGCAATCCGGCTCCGCCGCAACCAGCCCGTGTTTCTCAGCGTGCGCGGCCCGGCCGGCACCGACACGAACCTGATCCTCTGGGGCCCGGGCGGGAAGAGCGTCGACGACCTCGGCTCGCTCGGCAAAGTCGTCGCGCAGTCCACCCGCCCCGGCCCGCGGGAATACCTGCAGTACCGAGCGCGCGCGAAGGGGACGTACTACGTCCAGGTGAAGCTCGGCTCGCGCGGCGCGGGACGCTACAAGTTCGCGATCGTCAAGGCCTGACCGGGCCTACTGGTTCTCGAGCAGCTCCTCGTCAGGAACATCGCGAAGCACCCGCGCCGGATTCCCGACCACGAGCTTCCGCGCCGGAACGTCCTTCGTGACGACCGCGCCGGCGCCGACGAACGCCTCCTCGCCGATCTCGACCGCCGGACAGAGGATCGCGCCGCCTCCGATCCGGGCCCCGCGCCGGATCGTCGGCCCCTTGATGTTCCCGAACCGCGCCTCGGTCCGGCCCATCCAGTTGTCGTTCGTCGTGACGACGCACGGCGCGATGAAGACGTTGTCTTCGAGCGTCGAGTAGGCCGTGATGTACGCCTCCGCCTGGATCTTCGTCAGCGCCCCGATCGTGGTGTCGTTCTCGACGAGCGATCCGCGCCCGACGACGACGTCGTCGCCGATCGTGACGCGCTCGCGGATGCACGATTGGTCGCCCAGGATCACCCGCGCCCCGACCGTCGTTCCCGCAAAGACGATCGCGCCGGTGGAGACGATCGTGCCGTCGCCGAGCTCGGCGGGCGGGAGGGGGTCGCGCTTCGCGGTCGAGCGCGGCGAGAGCGTCGGCTGCTTGCCGACGACCGCGTTCTCGAGCACCTTGACGCCCTCCCCGAGCACCGTGCCCGGGTAGACCGTCGCGGTCGGATGGATCTCAGCCGCCACGCAGGCTTTCGGTCAGGCGATCCAGCGCCCGGACGACGCTGAGTCCGTCCTTCGCCTCGGCGTGCCCGTTCGGGCCGTTCGCGACGAGCTCGAGGAAGTGGGTGCACTCGAGCCGTAGCGGCTCGTCGTTCGCGATCTTCGGGCTGTGGATGTCGCCGGTCCGCGTCCGCCACTCGCCGTAGGTGCCCGCGGGCTCCCAGGGCGCCTTCTCGTAGATCGTCACCTTCCGCTCCAGCTCCATGTCGTCGAAGACGGCCATCTTCTCGTTCCCGACCACGGTCAGCTTGCGCATCTTGTGCGGGTCGAGCCAGGAGAGGTGCATGTGCGCGATCTTCCCCGAAGGGAAGCGCAGGTAGCAGAAGACGACGTCCTCGACCCCCGGGTTGAGGAACGCGTTCCCGTGTGCGATCGCCTCCTCCGGCTCCTCGCCGACGAGGTAGAGGATGACCGAGAGGTCATGGACGCCGAGCGACCAGAGCGCGTTCTCGTCCTTGCGGATGATCCCGAGGTTCTGCCGGTTCGAGTAGACGCACAGGATGTCGCCGAGGTCGCCCGTGTCCACGAGCTCCTTCAGCTTCCGCACGCCGGGGTGGTAGAGCAGAAGGTGACCGGGCATGAGGACGAGGTTCGACGCCTCGGCGAGCGAGACGAGCTCTTCCATCTCCGCGCCCCTCATCGCCGGCGGCTTCTCGACGAACACGTGCTTGCCCGCCTCGAGCGCCTGCTTGGCAAGCGCGTAGTGGGTCGGAACGGGAGTCGCGATCACCACCGCCTCGAGTTCCGGGTCGGCCAGCATCTCCGCGAAATCGCCGGTGACCCGAGCCTGCGGGTAGCGCGCGCCGAACTGGGCCCGGAGCTCGTCGGAAGCGTCGCAGAGCCAGCTGAGCTCGGCCAGCTCGTCGAAGTTGCGGACGAGGTTCTTGCCCCAGTAGCCGAGCCCGGCCTGGCCGACCTTCGTCACAGCTTCCAGATCTTGTCGCTGACGACGCCGTTCCGCCCGGTCGCGTTCCGGAAGTCGACGACGAGCTGGGCGTCGCTCACGAGCTGCGCGTAGTCGATCCCGGTGTGCGCGGTCACGATCACGACGGCGTCGTAGGCCGCGGGGTCGAGCGCGGCGGAGTCGAGTGTGAGCCCGTGCTCTTCGAAGTGGGGAACGTGCGGGTCGTGGTAGGAGACGTCCGCGCCCGCCTTCTGGAGCAGCTCGATCAGCTTCAGCGCCGGCGACTCGCGCATGTCGCCGATGTCGGCCTTGTAGGCGACGCCGAGGACGAGCACTCTGGACGAGGCGAGCGACTTGCCCGCGCCGTGGTTCAGGGCCTGCGAGACGACCGAGCGGCAGTAGTAGGGCATGTTCTGGTTGACCTCGCCGGCGAGTTCGATGAAGCGAGTCGTGAAGTCGAACTCGCGCGCCTTCCAGGTGAGATAGAACGGGTCGATCGGGATGCAGTGGCCGCCGAGCCCCGGGCCCGGGTCGAAGCGCATGAAGCCGAACGGCTTCGTCGCGGCCGCATCCACGACCTCCCAGACGTCGATCCCCATCCGGTCGCACAGCATCGCCAGCTCGTTCACGAGCGCGATGTTGACCGAGCGGAAGATGTTCTCGAGCAGCTTGGTCAGCTCGGCCGCCTCGGGGGTCGAGACGCGGTGGATGTTCTCGATCGCGCCTCCGTAGAGCGCCGCCGCCGCCTCGGTCGAGGCCTCGTTTATGCCGCCGACCACCTTCGGAACCGTCTTCGTCGTCCAGTCGGTGCGGCCAGGGTCGATCCGCTCCGGCGAGAAGGCGACGTGGAAGTCCTGGCCGGCGACGAGCCCGCTCTCCGCCTCGAGGATCGGAAGCACCTCCTCGCGGGTCGTGCCCGGGTAGGTCGTCGATTCGAGCACGACGAGGTGGCCCGCGCGGAGCCGCCTCCCGATCTCGCGCGCGGCCCCAAGGACGATCGAGAGGTCGGGCTCGCGCTGCTTCGAGAGCGGGGTCGGCAGCGCGATCAGGATCGCGTCGCAGTCGCGCAGATCGTCGTAGTCGGTCGAGGCGCGGAGGTCATGCTCGTCCACGAGTCGTTTCATCACCTCGGCCGGGACGTCCTCGATGTAGCTCTCGCCGCGATTCAGCATCGCGACGCGCGCGGCGCTGACGTCCACGAGGAGGACGGAACGTCCGGCCTCGGCGAAGACCTGGGCGAGCGGGACGCCGACGTAGCCGGCGCCGACGATGGCAACGTCAGTCACGGCGCACGATGCTACCGGTGGAGGGCTGCCGCGATCCGCTCGGCCGCGTGACCGTCGCCGTAGAGCTCCGGTAGCTCCGGCGGCATGTGCGCGTCCGAAACGGCGCGGACGAGTGCCTCGGGATCGTCGTCCACCAGCGTGTTCGCCCCCACGCGGACGGTGTCGGCCCACTCCGTCGAGGGCCGCGGCGTGACGCAGGGGACCCCGTACCAGTACGCCTCCTTCTGAAGCCCGCCCGAGTCGGTCACGATCACTCTCGCCCGAGACGCGAGCGCGGCGAGTTCGAGGTACCCGAGCGGCGGCATCAGCTCGATGTTCGGCCCGAGCTCGATCCCTTCCCGCTCGATCGCAGCCCGCGTGCGCGGATGCGCCGGGAACACGACCGGCTCGCCGAGCGCGCCGAGGGCCGAGACGATCCGCTCGAGCCGCGGCTGCTCCACATTTGCCTCCCGGTGAATCGTCGCCAGCACGTAGCTCCGGGGCTCGCGGTCGCTCCGAGGAACGAGCGGCGCGAAGATCCTGGCCACGTCCGCCATCACGTCGCCGACCACGAGGATCTCACCCGGCACCTCCTCGTCTTCGAGCCTCGCCGCCGACGGCTCGTCGGGGCAGAGCAGGAGCGCCGACCAGCGGTCGACCTCGATCCGGTTCAGCTCCTCCGGCATCGTCAGGTCGCCGCTACGCAGGCCCGCCTCGACGTGGGCGACAGGCGTTTCGCGCGCGTGGCCCGCGTGACAGCCTGCGACCGTCGAGTTCGTGTCACCGAAGACGACGACCCAGTCGAGCTCCTCGTCCTCGATTGCGGCGGCTATCGCGGGTCGCATCGCGTCGGTTGCCGCCGTTCTCAGGTCGAGCGAATACGCGGGAGGGCGGAGCCCGAGCTCGTCGTAGAACACCTGCGAGAGCTCCGGGTCGTAGTGCTGCCCGGTATGGAGCGAGACTTCCTCGATCCCGACCTCGCGAAGCGCGAGCGCGAGCGCCGCCGCCTTGATGAACTGCGGCCGATTGCCAACGACGGTCAGAACCTTCACGTAAGCGAGCCTAGAGAACCGACGTAATACCGCGAGCCGAGCCCCGAATCCGACCCATGCAGCTTCAGGGGTTTTAGCGCGATGAGAGATCCCGTGAGGGATCCCTCAGCTTGCGCAACAAGCATGGGCCGTGAAGGGATCGAACCTTCGACCTTGGGATTAAGAGTCCCCTGCTCTACCAGCTGAGCTAACGGCCCGTCCGGCGGCAAAGTGTAGCCGGGGGCGGCGCCCCGCGGAGCCTGGACAGTCCCTGGCTGAGGGATACGATCTGGGCCAATCGTGTGTCCGGGGGGGGGGTCGCCGAACGTGTCGGTCGAAGAAGAGGAGATGCTCGGCACACCGGCGGGACTGGCTCCCGCGATCCTCGCCGCCCTCGCCGATGGCGTCACCGTCCAGGATGCGACCGGGCGACTCGTCTACGCCAATGACGCCGCCGCACGCCTGATCGGCTTCGACTCGGCGTCGGAACTGCTCGGCGCCCCAGTCCTCGACGTGATGGCGCGATTCGAGGTCCTGGACGAGCTCCGCCGCCCGCTTCCCTACGACCAGCTTCCGGGCCGCCTCGCGTTGGTGGAAGGCCGGGAGGCGAAGCGCACCCTCTGCTATCGAATTCGCGAGACCGGCGAAGAGCGGTGGTCGGCGATCCGCTCGCTGCCGATCAGTACCGAGGACGGACAACGTGTCGCGGTGAACCTGATCCGGGACGTCACCGAGCAGCGCCGGGCGTCCGAACAGCTTCGGCTCCTTGCCGATGCGAGCGAGCTGCTCGTCTCCTCCCTCGACACCGAGGTCACGATCGAAGCGATCACGAACATGCTCGTGCCCGGATTCGCGGACTACTGCCTGATCGACCTCGTCCAACCCGACGGTGGCCTGGAGCAGGCGGCGCTCCGCCACAACGATCCCGAGCGCGAGCTCGTCCTTCGCCAGATCAGAGACCGCTACCCGCCGATGCTGAACTCCGACCACCCGGCTTCCCTCGTCCTCTCGAGCGGGACACCGCTCCTGATCGCGACGACGGACGACCCGGAGCTCGAGCGCGCGGCGCTCGACGCCGAGCATCTGGAGCTCTATCGCAAGCTCGATCCGAGTTCCTACCTGGTCGTTCCGCTGCTTGCTCGGGGTCGGACGATCGGAACGCTTTCGCTCGGGATGGGCGAGTCGCGCCGCCATTACGACGATGCCGACATCGTCTTCGCCCAGGAGGTCGCAGGGCGGATGGCGCTCGGGGTCGACAACGCTCGGCTCTATGCCGACGCGAGCGAGTCGCTCGCCCTGCTCGACACGCTGCTCGTCTCCTCGCCGGTGGCGATCGGCTACTGGGATCCCGAGCTCCGCTTCGTTCGCGTCAACGACGCCCTCGCCTCGATCAACGGCGTCACGGCGGAGGCGCACATCGGCCGGACGATCGCGGAGGTTATCCCGGGGCTCGCCCCGACGCTCGAGCCGCTCTACCGCCGGGTGCTGGCGACGGGCAAGCCGGTCGTCCACGAGGAGTCGACAGACGAGGAGATCGCCGGCCCCGGCTCGGCTCGACACTGGCTCTCGAGCTACTACCCGGTCCGCACCGAGGGCGGCGAGACGATCGGCGTCGGCGGCGTGATCATGGAGATCACGGCGCAGCACCGCGCCGATGCACGGGTGCGGTTGCTCGCCGAGGGCGGTGCGTTGTTCGCCTCCTCGCTCGAGGTCGAGGCCATCCTCGAGCAGATCCAGCGCGTCGTGCTGCCGCGCCTCGGCGACTCGATCCACATCTTCCTCGCTGAGGAAGGGGTGCTGCGCCGGGCGACCTGTGCGCACGTCGACCCGGAGCGACAGTCGGATGTGGAGTCGATGCCGGACGCGTACGAGCTCGGCCCGGACTCGCCCACCTTCATGGCGACTGTCTTCGGGCGGGGAGAGCCGGTGCTCTTCTCCGAGGTCCAGAGCGACTTCTACGAGCACCTCGTCCGGCTCGGCGCCGACCGGGGTGCGCTGGAGCGCGTTGGCTCGCGCTCGATGATGCTCGTGCCTCTCGTCGCGCGCGGAGCCCCTCTCGGCGTGATGGCGATCGGCGCGCGCCGGCCCGGCCGCTACACGGAGACCGACTTGACCCTCGCGACCGAGCTCGCCGGGCGCGCGGCGGCGGCAATCGACAACGCCCGGCTCGTCCGAGAGCTGACGTTCCGCTCGACGGTGCTCGAGGCGCAGCAGGAAGCGTCTCTCGACGGGCTCCTGCTCGTCTCGCCCGAGGGTGAGATGGTCAGCTACAACCGGCGCTTCGCGGAGGTCTGGGGCTTCTCCGACGACCTGATCGCAGCAGGGTCGGACGACGCCGCCCTCGCCGAGGCGATGACGAAGGTCGCGGATCCCGCTGAGTTCATCGCCCGCGTCCAGTACCTGTACGACCACCCGGAGAGCACGAGCCGGGAAGAGGTGAAGCTGAAGGACGGTCGGATCCTCGACCGCTATGGCTCGCCGGTCCGCGGGCCCGACGGAGGCTACTTCGGCTGGCTCTGGTCGTTCCGGGACGTGACAGAGCAGAAGCGGGCGCAGAGCGCCGTCGACTTTCTCGCCGAGGCCAGCACCCTTTTCGCCTCGTCTCTCGATTACGAGGCGACCCTGGCGAGCCTCGCGCACCTCGCGGTTCCCAGGCTCGCGGACTGGTGCTCGGTCACGATGCTCGATCCCGAAGGGGGCTTGCGCACCCTGGCCGCGGTGCACGCCGATCCCGCGAAGACGCGATGGGCGGAGGAGCTCGACCGGCGTTTCCCGCCCGACCCCGAGGCGACGAACGGGGTCGCCCAGGTGATCCGGAGCGGCGAGCCAGAGCTCACCCGCGAGATCAGCGAGGAGCTGCTGCAGCTCGCTACCGCCGACCGCGCGGGGTATTTCGAGATCCTGCGCGAGCTGGGTCTGCGCTCGGCTCTCGTCGTGCCGCTGCGGGCGCGAGGCAGGACACTCGGGGCGCTCTCTCTCGTCTCCGCGGAATCGGGCCGGCTCTACGACGAATCGGATCTCGAGCTGGCCCAGGAAGTCGCGCGCCGCGCGGCGATCGCAGTCGACAACGCGTTGCTCTACCTCTCGCTCGAGCAGAGCGACCGGCGGCGCCAGTACTCGCTCGATTCGGCGCTCCTCGGTAGCTGGGAGCTCGACCTGGTCACGCTCGAGGCGGAACGGTCGCTTCTCCACGACCTCCTCTTCGGCTACGGCGGTCCGGCCCCGGAATGGAGCTATCACCGGTTCCTCGAGCACGTTCATCCGGCAGACCGCGAGGAGGTCGACAAGCGTTTTCAAGCGGCGATCGCGGAACGAGGCGACTGGGACTTCGAGTGCCGGATCACGCGTGCCGACGGGATCGAGACGTGGATCTGGGTGCGAGGAGCGGTTGAGGTCGACCCGAGCGGTAGGCCCGTGAGCATGGTCGGGCTCGTTCGCGACGTGGGCGATCTCAAAGAGGCTGAAGCAGAGCTCCAGCGTCGCGCACAGGCCGCACAGGCGCTCGAGTTCATCGGGGAGGGCGTCTTCCTGCTCGACGGCGACGAGGTCGTTCGGCTCTGGAACCCGGCTGCGGAGGCGATCACGGGGCTGCGGGAGGCGGCCGTGGTCGGGCGTCGGCTTGCGGAGGCGATCCCCGCCTGGGCGGCCGTCGCGGCCGTCGCGCCCGTCGCCGACAGGCGCCAGGCCGCACTCGTCCGCCCGGAGACGGTTCCGGTCGACGTGAACGGCCGCGAGCTCTGGATCTCGATCTCGGGCGTGGCGTTCGCCGCCGGCACCGTCTACGCGTTCCGCGACCTCACCGAGGAACGCGCGGTCGAGCGGCTGAAGAGCGATTTCGTCTCGACCGTCTCCCACGAGCTCCGGACGCCTCTCGCCGCGATCTACGGCGCAGCGATGACGCTGAAGCGGGGCGACGTCGCGCTCTCGGAGGAGCAGCGGGACGGGATGCTCGGGGTCGTCGCCGGGGAATCGGAGCGGCTCGCCCGGATCGTCAACGACATCCTCCTCGCGAGCCGGCTCGACTCCGGGGCCGCCGACGTCTCGATCGGCCGGGCGGACGCGCCCGAGCTCGTCCGGGCGGTCGCCGCGGCCGCGTCGGTGCGACTGCCAGAGGGGATCGAGCTCGTCCTCGTGCTCCCGCCCGATTCCCCACCGATCTTCGCCGACACCGACAAGGTCCGGCAGGTGCTCGTCAACCTCGTCGAGAACGCGATCAAGTACTCGCCCGACGGGGGCGAGGTCAAGATCGAGCTCGAGCCGGTCGAGGGCCGAATGCGCTTCTCGGTCTCAGATCGCGGCCTCGGGATCCCCGCCTCCGAGCACGGGCGGATCTTCGAGAAGTTCTATCGCCTCGATCCGAACCTGACCCGCGGGGTCGGCGGAACCGGCCTCGGCCTTTACATCTGCCGCGAGATCGTGCGCCGGATGGACGGGCGGATCTGGGTCGAGTCGGAGCCGGGCATCGGCTCCACGTTCAACTTCGACCTCCCGCTTGCCTAGAACGAAAAGAGGCGGTCCATGACTTGACCGCCTCTGCGGAACGCGCTCCGGGATTGGGCCCGGGAGCGAAGCGACCCTTCAGGGGTCTTGGCGCGGGCCGGGATCTGCGAGAGCAGATCCCGGCCCTGCTGCGCCCAGAATGAATCAGACGGGGCCGTCGTCCACGTACGTGGTCCGCCGGCGGGCGCCGCCGTTGGCGAAGCCGCCCCACGAGGACCAGAAGATCATCGACAGCACGAGGCCGAGGATCCCGACGATCATCAGGATCACGCCGATCGTGTTCAGTTCGAGCCCGGAAACGGTCGCGTTGACCGCCCAGGTCAGGATCGCGCCGACTGCGATCAGAAAGATGCTCACTCCAAGACCCATTTCGTCCTCCTTGTTTCTACGGGGGGGTGCGGGGGTTGTGCCCGTTTTGCAGCTCCTCTAAAGAACGTTCGACAGGCCGCTGCAGATACGGGCTGGTAGGCTCGCCGCGGTGCGCAGGGGCTCGATCGTCCGCATCACGATCTACGGCGTCATCGCCGGGACGATTGCGTCCCTGGCCGCCGTCCTGATCCCCTGGCTGCCTACCTCCGCCTCGGAGGAGATGGATCGGATCGAGTTCACCTTCTGGTTCACGACGGTGATCTGCATCGGGATCTTCGCGATCGTGATGGCCGCGATCGCCTATTCCGTCCTCAAGTTCCGCGCCGCCGACGACGACGAGCGCGACGGGCCACCCGTGCACGGCCATACCGGGCTCGAGATCATCTGGACGGCGATCCCGACCGTCCTCGTCACCGCGATCTCGGTGGTCAGCGCCGTCGTCCTCGCAAAGAACGACGATGCAGGCAAGAACCCGCTCCGGATCGCGGTCACCGCCCAGCAGTTCGCGTGGAAGTTCGAGTATCCGGACAAGACGACCTCCGGCAGCCTCGTCCTCCCGGTCGGCCGGGCAGTCAAGCTGACTCTGCACTCCCTCGACGTGATCCACTCGTTCTGGGTGCCCGAGTTCGGGCAGAAGTCGGACGCCGTGCCCGGGATCGAGACGACGCTCGTGATCACGCCGACGCGGATCGGCAGCTACTCGCTCGTCTGCACGGAGCTCTGCGGGCTCGGCCACGCGACGATGCGGGCGCAGGTGCAGGTCGTGGAGGCGACCGACTACCAGGCGTTCCTGAAGCGAGCCGCGAGCGGTGACGGCGCTCCCGCCGCTGCCGACGACGGTGCGGCGGTCTACACGGCCGCAGGCTGCGGCGGCTGCCACGCCTTCGAGCCGGCGGGAACGGACTCCGCGGTCGGGCCTTCCCTGGACGAGATCGACTCGGGTGGGAAGCCCGTCGATGCCTACATCCTCGAGTCGATCGTCGACCCGAACGCCGTGCTGGCACCCGGCTACCAGGGCGACGTGATGCCGAACACCTACGACAAGTCGTTGACCGAGGGGCAGATCGACGCGCTCGTGCAGTATCTGAGCGACGGCCAGGGAGGGAACTAGCTTGACCGAGATCGTCCACACAGCGCCCGACCCGCACCACGCGCCCGCGTCGCGGCCGCCGGGGGGCCTCGCGCGGCTCCGCTACCCAGGCTACCTCCGCGCGGCGTGGACGACACCGCTCTTCTGGGCGATCGGCTTCGGGATCGTCGTCTTCTTCCGCTGGCTCGGGCATTACGACCCGGTCGTCGACTGGACGCCGCTGACGGTGGTCGCATCCCTGACGATGGCGCCTCTCGGCTTCCTGACCGGAATCGGAGCCTTCGACTACTGGGCCTACTACATCTCCGGCCGCCCGACCCGCGTCGACGACCACGCGAGCCACGGCGCCACGAGCTGGAAGGACTACTTCAAGGTCAACACGGACCACAAGGTGATCGGCGTCCAGTACCTCGTGACGACGTTCTTCTTCTTCGTGATCGGCGGCCTGATGGCGATGTTCGTCCGAGCCGAGCTCGCGAAGCCGGACATGCAGTTCGTGGACACGCAGACCTACAACGGCCTCGTCTCCGAGCACGCCGCGCTGATGATCTTCCTCTTCATCATCCCGGCCTTCGCCGGCCTCGCGAACTTCGCGGTGCCGCTGATGCTCGGCGCCCCGGACATGGCCTTCCCGCGGCTGAACGCGCTCTCCTTCTGGCTGCTGCCGGTCGCCGGAGTGATGTTCCTCTGCGCCTTCCTGGCCCCGGGCGGCGCCTTCGCGACCGGCTGGACGAGCTACGCACCACTCGCGTCCGACCAGCCACTCGGGCAGGTGTTCTTCAACATGGGCGTCCAGTGGGCAGGCGCGAGCTCGATCATGACCGCGCTCAACTTCCTGGTCACGATCATCACGATGCGCGCGCCGGGAATGACCTTCTGGCGGATGCCGCTCCTCGTCTGGGCGAACTTCACGACCTCACTCCTCGTCGTGATCGCGACGCCGTTCATCGCCGGCTCCCAGTTCTTCGTGATGTTCGACCGGGTGATGCACACGAACTTCTTCAGGGTGGAGGAAGGCGGCTATACGCTCGCCTACCAGCACATCTTCTGGTTCTACTCCCACCCGGCCGTCTACATCATGATGCTGCCCGGCTTCGGGATCGTCTCCGAGGTGATCGCCGTCTTCTCGCGGAAGCCGATCTTCGGCTACCGGCTGATGGCGCTTTCGCTGATGGGGATCCTCGTGCTCGGCTTCTCCGTCTGGGCGCACCACATGTTCGTCGCCGGGATGGCGCCGTGGCTGCGCGTGCCGATGATGGTCACGTCGATGATCATCGCGGTCCCGACGGGGATCAAGATCTTCTCCTGGCTCGCGACCATGTGGGAGGGGCGAATCCATCTGCGGACGCCGATGCTCTTCGCGCTCGGCTTCCTCTCGATGTTCGTGCTCGGCGGCCTCTCCGGGATCTTTCTCGCCTCGATCCCGATCGACATCGCCGCCTCGGACACGTACTTCATCGTCGCGCACATCCACTACGTGCTCTTCGGCGGCTCCGTCTTCACGATCTTCGCCGGGGTCTACTACTGGTTCCCGAAGATGACGGGCCGGATGTACAGCGAGAAGCTCGGGAAGACGCACTTCTGGCTCACGTTCATCGGCTTCAACGGCACGTTTTTCCCTATGCACTGGATCGGCCTGCAGGGGATGCCGAGACGAGTGGCCGACTACTCGGAGCAATTCGGCGACTGGAACATGGTGATCTCGATCTTCTCGTTCCTGCTCGGTGCCTCGACGATCGTCTTCTTCTACAACATGATCATCAGCTGGCACCGTGGCGCGATCGCGCCGTCGAACCCCTGGCGGGCGATGACGCTCGAATGGCAGGTCACCTCGCCGCCGCCCATCTTCAACTTCGACGAGATCCCGCGGGTGGTCGCCGGGCCGTACGAGTACGGCGTTCCCGGGGCGCGGCATGCCGTGCTCACCGGAGGCTCGGGCGCCGACGCCGGCGTGCCCGAGGAGGAGCGGGTGCATTGAGCGACGGATCGCTGAAGATCCTCGTCGTCGCGAACGAGACCCTGACCGGGGACGAGCTGATCGAGGCAGTGCGGGCCCACGCGGAGGGTCGCGACGTCCTCGTGCAGGTGATCGCGCCGGTCAACACTCCCCGGGAGGGGTACGTCGTCTATGAGAACTCGCGCCGCGCCTCGGCGGGCCGACGCCTCGAGCGGACGCTCGCCAAGCTGCGCGAGGCGGGAGTACCGGCGATGGGCGATGTTGTCGACAACGACGCGCTCACGGCTGTCCGCGACGCGATCGCGCGCGACGACCCGGACGAGCTGATCGTCTCCACCCATCCCGAGTCCAAGTCGGGCTGGCGGCGCCGGAACCTGCTCGACGAGATCCGGAAGGCGGCCGGCGACCGCCCCGTGGCGCACGTCGTCTCGGACGTAGCCGCACGTGTGGGGGCCGAGAACGTGCTGGTGATCGCGAACGAGACGGTGCTCGGCGAGCCGCTCCTCGATCGGATCCGGGAGAAGTCGCGCGAAGGTGAGCGCGTCAGCTTCCTGATCATCTGTCCCCAGAGCGATCCGACGCAGGGCTCGCATCCGCAGGCCGAGAGCCGGCTCCGGGCGGCGCTCGCCCGCCTGCGCGCCGAGGGCATCGACGCGCACGGCCAGGTCGCGCACCCCGATCCGTTTACCGCCGCGATGCACGCCGTCCGCGACGAGCGGGTCGACTCGATCCTCGTCTCGACGTTCCCGGAGCAGCGCGGCTCCTGGCTGCGGCGCGACCTGATCGGCCGGTTGAAGAGCGAGGCAAAGGTGCCCGTCGAGCACGTCGTCGTCCAACCCGAGCAGGCGCGGGCCGAGGTCGGGGCCCAGGCATGAGGACGGAGCCGTGAGCGCGCACGCCGAGCCGCAGGCCCAGAGCGGGCATCACGGGCCGCCGATTGCGAACCAGAGCTCGAGGGTCAGCGCCAGCGTGCTCGGGATGTTCCTCTTCATCGCCTCCGAGGCGATGCTCTTCGGGGCCTTCTTCACCGCGTACTTCTTCGTCCGGGTCGTCAACCCCGAGGCGCAGGGCTGGCCGCTCGAGCCGTTCCATCTCCCTGTCTTCGTGGCGGGCGTGAACACGGCGGTGCTCGTGACCTCGAGCTTCACGATGCACTGGGCGTTGCAGTCGGTGAAGCGCGGCAACCGTGCAGGGCTCCAGGCCGGGCTCGTCCTGACTCTGCTGATGGGGTCGGCATTCCTCGTCACCCAGATGCTCGAGTACGCGCGCATCGGGTTCAACCCGGCCGACGGCGCCTTCGGGACGATCTTCTTCGGCCTGACGGGCCTGCACGGCGCTCACGTCTTCATCGGCCTGACGCTCCTGGCCGTCGCGACGGTGCGGGCGTTCCGCGGGCATTACACGCCAGAGCATCACCACGGGGTCGAGATTCCGGGGATCTACTGGCACTTCGTCGACGTGATGTGGATCGTCGTGTACGCGACGATCTACCTCCTCTGAGCCGGTCGTGCCTCGGAATCCTCTCCGCAGTGAGGCAGAGGCGTTCCGGTTCGTCCTGCTCACGGTGGCCTACTTCGCGCTGATCGTCGGAGCCGCGGCGCTGAACACCTGGCTCGGGCTGGCGGTCTTTCTCGCGCTCACGGCCCTCGCGCTCCGGCGCTTCTTCCAGCGGTCGACACCTGAGCCGCCAGGTCCTGCGCCGCAAGGCGGAGGGAGTGCGTGAGCAGGTGCTCGGGTCACGCCTGCCCTGAGCTCGCCCCGGTCTAGGTCAGCGGCCGCTTATCGCTTCGACGACGTAGTCGGCGACCGCGGCGATCTCGTCGGGCGTGTAGTCGGCCGAGAAGGACGGCATCGCCCCTTTCCCGTTGGTGACGCGCTCGATCACGAGTTCCTTCGAAGGCTTCGTGTCGTCGAGGCTCGGGCCCACGTTGCCGGATGCGCCCGCTGCCTCGAGCGCGTGGCAGCCGCCGCAGCCGGCCTGGGCGAAGATCGCCTCGCCGTCGGGCCCGCCGCCGCCCGCACCGAGCTTCGGTGTCGTCGAGCCGCTGTCGTCCGCGCCGGAGGCCGGCGTGCCCGCGGTCGGCTTTCCCGCCACGGACGCGACATAGGCGGCGATGTTCTCGGCGGCCTCGTCCTGATCCTCGACGCACCCCGGCGGGTCGTCGGTCGAGTCTCCCGCGCACTCCGGGAGAAGCGTGTCCGGCCCAGGCATTCCCGGCGACCCCGTGGACGGCTCCTGGATCGGGTACTCGATCTGGCCGCGGACGACCGACTGCACGGTCGACTCTCCGAGCCCGTCCGCGCGCGACTGCAAGAAGGCGTCGTCCAGGTTCGGCCCGATCTGCCCCTTCGTCCCGGCGTCCGCGAGGACGTGGCACGAGCCGCACTTTTGCGTGAAGAGCGGCTTGCCGCTCGCGGCGTTCCCGTCCCCGGCCTCCGAGAGCCCGACGGTGCCGCAGCCGGTCGCGGCGAGCGCCGCGAGCGAGACCGCGCAGGCACCGAGGAGCCTGCGCAACCTAGGCGGTCGACCCGGTCCCGAGCGACTCGACGGCCTCGTCGCGCGTCGCGTGGATCGTGAAGACCCGGTCGAGACCGGTGATCTCGAAGATCTTGGTGATGTTCCGGTCGCTGCAGACGAGCGAGAGCTGCCCCTCGTTCGTGCGCAGCCGCTTGACTCCGCCGACGAGGACGCCGAGCGTCGTCGAGTCGATGAACGTCGTCGAGCTCAGGTCGACGATCACGTCACGGCCGCCCTGATCGATCACCTCGAGTAGCTGCTGCTTGAACTCGGGGGCGGTGTAGAGATCCACCTCGCCCGCGAGGGAGATCACGTATTGCTGATCGCTCAGCTTCTCGGTCTTGACGTCGAAATTCATTCGCATGCCCCCGGTCTGTCCGACAGTAAGTGAACCGCGTTTTTCCCGGACGGGGGTGAGTCTAACCTGACGCCGCGGGCTGGAGTGCGGCCTGCAGCTGCGTGATCTGGGTCTTGACGATCTCGGCGCTCGGATCGTCGGGAGCGAGGACGATGAAGCGCTTGTACGCAGCGATCGCCTTGGGGAAGTCGCGCACCTGCTCGGCCGTCTGGGCCAGCTCGAGCTGCACCTGCGGATCCTTCGGTGCGACCGCGACCAGCTTCTCGTAGGTCGTGACGGCATCGGTGTATGCCCCCTGCGCTTTCGTGATCGCGGCGTTGATCGCCTCGTTTGCCTCGGTCGTGACCGCGGTCGTGATCGGATCCTCGCCGAGCGTCGCGCCCTGGGTCCCGAGCTTCAACGGCTCGGAGAAGGTCGACCCCGCGGTCAGGTAGCCGGCGCGGATCTGGGCGTTCTGAGCCTCGCCCTGGAACCCGTTCCCCTTCGTCAGGTAGAGGCCGGCGAGCTCCCGGAGCGCGTCCTGATCTTTCGGGCGCAGCTTGAGGTAGGCGTTGAGGGTCTTGATCGCCTCGTCGTTCTGCCCGTCGGTCTCGAGCGCCGTTGCGAGCTCCCGCTGGGCGGAGGCGTCGTTCGGGCTCTCGCGCACCCGCTCGCGCGCGTCGGAGACGGAGAGGACGCCGTTTCCACCCCCGCCGTCGCCCTGGAGGATGTCGCCGATCCCGGTGCCTGCGTTGTTCGCGCCGACGCCGAAGACGACGAAGCCACCCGCGAAGATGAGCGCGAGGAACACGAACATCCACTTGGCGTGCCGGCGCAGCCGCGTGAAGAACATCGTGTCCTCGTAGTTCGCCTGGGCTACGTCCTTGCGGGCTCGCCCGCCAGCAGGCGGTTTCGGGCTTGCGCCGCGGCGGCGGTCAGCCCGGGCCATTCGCTTCTTCCTCTCTCATATCGCGTCTCACCGTCGACGAGGGTAGCGAGGATCCGGTGGGGGCCGCCGCCGAAGACCACGGCCGAGGCGGGATCCTCCCAGGGCAGGAACGGGGATCCCTCGAGCCCCACGATCGCCAGGTCCGCACGCTTGCCCTGAACGAGCGAGCCGATCTCCGCGTCGAGCCCGAGGGCGCGCGCTCCCCCGATCGTGGCCAGCTCGAGCGCTTCGGCCGGCGACAGCCCGGCCGCGGTCTCGGTGCGGGCGCGAGCGAAGGCGACGACCGCCCGCAACTCCTCGAAGTAGTCGTGCGAGGGAACCGAGGAAACACCGTCGGTGCCGACCCCGATGCGCAGGCCGGCCGCGCGCAACTCGGAGAGAGGCGCGATCCCGCACCCGAGGAACGAATTGGAACGGGGGCAGTGTGCGACCGCGACGTCGTGCTGCGCGAGCAACGCCACCTCGTCCGCCTCGAGCTTGACGCAGTGCGCAGCCACGATCGAGCTGTCGAGCAGCCCGGCGGCCGCGAGCCGCCGGATGCCCGTCTGGCCGTCGGGCGGGACGAGGAGGTGCGCGACGGGCTGCATCGGCCCTTCGCCGCGCTCGAGCCAGTCGATCTCGTCCTGGCTCTCGTTCAAGTGAGTCATCACGGGCACCCCGAGCTCGAGGCACGCGGCGTAGACCTCGGTCGAGCACGTGTACGGCGCGTGCGGCGAGACCCCGGCCCGCACCAGGCCGGAGAGCACCGGCGTCACGTACGCGAGCTTGTCCTCGTACTGGCGCATCGCCTCGCGCGGGTCGCTCCCGAAGACCTCGAGGTAGACGATCGCCCGAAGGCCGAGCTCTGCGCACGCGTGGGCACTCGCGCCGGCGAAGGCCGCGTCCCCGACGGTGGTGATCCCAGAGGCGAGGCACTCGGCAGCGCCGAGGCGCGCGATCGCCTCCATCTCGTCGCGCTCAATCCGGGCCTTGCGCTCGATGTGGGTCGCGAGCCACGGCGCGAAGGACTGCCCGTCGCCGAACCCCGCGTAGACCGCGTACTCGAGATGCGTATGGGCGTTGACGAAGCCGGGCACGATCGCGGCGTTCGGGAAGTGCTCGCCCTCGCCGAGTTCTGCAGGCGTGCCGACGGCGGCGAGTCGGCCGTCCTCGATCGCGACGGCACCGTTCTGGATCGGCGCGCCCTCGACGGGCAGCACCCAATCTGCTGAGAGCACGCGCCTCACGGCGGCGAGCTTAGAAGGTCCAGACCCCGGTCTCGGGCCCGAAGCCGCTGTCGAGGGTCAGCCGGAGCGAGGCGATTCGTGC
>DATLXM010000166.1:0-17249 GCA_035575835.1 Gaiellaceae bacterium | reverse complement strand
CGCGCGGCCGAGATCGATGAGTCGCACGAGTTCCCCTGGGACATCGTCGAGCTCTTTCGCGAGCACGAGCTCTTCGGCCTCCTCTACGACGAGGAGTGGGGCGGATCCGGCACCGGTACCCTCCTCGCGCTCGTGGCGATCGAGGAGATCTCCAAGGTCTGCGCGACGAGCGGGCTCCTCCTCGCCGTCCAGGAGCTCGGCTCGCTCGGGCTCAAGCTCGCCGGGACGCAGGCGCAGAAAGAGCTCCACCTCCCGAAGCTCGCGAGCGGAGAGTGGCTCGCCGCCTACGCGCTCACCGAGGCCGGCTCCGGCTCCGACTCGGCCGCGATGCGGACGACGGCGCGGCTCGAGGGCGACGAGTACGTCCTCAACGGGAGCAAGCGCTTCATCACCAACGCGAGCGTGGCGCACCTCTACACCGTCTTCGCGAAGACCGACCCCGAGGCCGGCCACTCCGGGATCTCCGCGTTCGTCGTCGAGGCCGACAGCCCCGGCTTCTCGGTGACGCGGCTCGAGACCAAGATGGGGATCTCCGGCTCGACGACCGGTGAGCTCGCGTTCGACGACTGCCGAATTCCCGCCGCCAACCTGCTCGGTGCGGAGGGCCAGGGCTTCAAGATCGCGATGCGGATCCTCGACCGCTCGCGGCCGGGCGTCGCGGCGCAGGCGCTCGGGATCGCCCAGGGTGCGACCGACTACGCGCTCGAGTACGCGAAGACGCGCGAGACGATGGGCAAGCCGATCGCCCAGCACCAGCTGATCGCCGCCAAGCTCGCGGACATGGAGACCGAGTGCGAGGCGGCGCGCGGGCTTCTCTACCGCTTCGGCCAGATGTGCGACGAGGACGCCGAGGACTCGGAGCTGACGAAGGCGTCCGCGATGGCGAAGCTGAAATGCGGTGACGTCGCCATGTTCGCCTCGATCGAAGCTGTCCAGATCCTCGGCGGCTACGGCTACATCAAGGAGTACCCCGTCGAGCGCTTCATGCGCGACGCGAAGATCACCCAGATCTACGAGGGCACGCAGGAGGTCCAACGGCTCGTGATCGCCCGCGAGATGGCGCGCGAGAGCCGCGCGTTCCTGCTCGCCGGCGTCTCCTAGCGCTTCGTCACGACGACCTCGAAGGCCGAGCCCGGCACCTCGTGCAGGGTGTGGAGCTCCGCGTTCGACCACTTCGGGCTCGGCGCGCCCGAGATGAACCAGTCGCTGCCGTTGTCGGCCACGATCATCCCGTACTCCTTCAGCGCCTGAAGGACGATGCGCGCCTGGCGCGGGAAGCCGGCGATCGGGTAGCTCCGCTTCAGCCTGACGCGCAGGCCCATCGGCGGCAGGCTCGGGTCGGTCAGGTCGCTCGCGAAGTGGCGGGCGGGGAAGACGTAGGCCCTACGGCTGCGCTGGACGGTGAAGCGGAGCGCGTGGTCGATCCGGCCGCGGGCGACGTCCTCGTACCGGGCGAGCCCGGGCAGGATCGGGAGCCCGGCCGCGTCGGCCGACGTCCAACCGGCGGGCCGGAGCTTGTTCGAGCGGAGGTCGAAGCTCGCACCCGAGCCGGCACGCCAGCCGCCACCGGCAGTCGGGTAGAGCGCGAACAGCTCGTAGAGCTTGCACGCGTCCCGGTCGACGATCAGCGCGTGCCGGTCGCCGTCGGAGCTGCGACCGCCCTCGATCGCGACGTTCGCGGGGATCGGGTAGGGCCCCTTGTCCGATTCGTCGGCGTACTCGAAGGCAACGCGCTTCGTCGCCTGGCCGCTGCGGACGACGGTGATCGGGATCCCGATCGGGCGGCCCTCGTAGAGGCCGGAGCCGAAGTCCGCGTGGAGATTGTCCTCGAGGCCGATCGAGGCGACGATCCCGGCCGACCCTGCTGCGACCGGGAGTCGGTCGACACGCTGGTTCCAGGTGTTGCTCGCCGGGAGCACGGGGCAGTTCGGCGCACCCTGGATCTTCCCACTCGGCGCCGCCTGGACAGCGCCGCCGAGCGCGAGCGCGCACCCGGCCAACAGGAGGAGCCGCTTCATGGAGCACAGGATGCCCCGATCGGCGGCGGACTGCATCCCTACAAGGGTGGCAGCGTCACGGCCGGGTAGAGCGCCCGGATCTCGTCCACGAACGCGGCGAGCCGGTCGGCGATCGCCGCGTCCTTGATCTCGAGCACGTTCTCCGCGTTCAGCTCACCGGAGCGGGAGAGGTTGAAGCTGCCGAGGAACGAGACGTCGTCGGCGACGGTCACCTTGGCGTGCATGAAGTCGTGCACCGTGTCGGGTGTCCACGTCGTCGAAGGCTTCCCGCGCCAATCGCCTTCGCCGAGCACGCGCCGCAGCACCGGAACCTTCCAGCTCGCGTTGCCGTTCCGCCGCCACTGGTCGAGGACACCGTCGACCTGGGTGTCGTCGACCACCCCCGCAATGTCCACCTTGCCCTCGGAGGCGATCTCGGCCAGCTTGCCGAGGATCGGGCCCGACGTGAGCACGGGCGAGGCGATCCGGATCCGTTGCTTCGCCTGGGCGATCCGCTTCGCAATCCGGGCGGGGAGGGCGGCGCCCTGGCCGGGTGTGAACCACGGGCGAACCTCGATTCCGCCGACGTCGACCGGGCGCGGCTCGACGTTTCCCGAGCCTTCGACCTGCTGCGTCGACCAGAGCTCCTCGAAGTTCAGCCGGTAGGCGTGCGCGAGCCCGGGGGACTCGACGATCGCGATCGCGTTCTCCTGCCGCGTCCAGGAGTCGTCCGTCCAGTTGAGGGAGCCGGTCCAGAGCGCCTCGGAGTCGCGGACGACGTACTTGTGATGCATCAGGTCTGGCATCCCCGGCACCGGCCGCGTCCCGATCGGTAGCGCCGCGAGGAGCTCGGGCGCCGTCTTTGGCGGCGGCGGCACCGGGATCGGCGCGCCGTAGTCGGCGTTGTAGACGAGGCGAACCTCGACGCCCCGCTCCTGCGCGGCGAGCAGCGCCGTCTTGACCGTCTCGCCGGCCTCGTCGTGGAGTCGGATGTCGTAGAGCGCGAGCTCGAGCGTCCGCTCGGCGGCGCCCAGGAAATCGGCGACCTGGTGGGCGACGTCGGCCGCGGTCTGGCCGCCGTCGCGGTAGGCGCGGATCTCGAGGTCAGGCACCGGCGGCCCTGAGCGCCGCCTTCTTGGCGCGCTTCGCGGCCTGGTACTCGAGGAGCGCCTCGGGCGAATCGACGTCGCCGAGCGTTCGCTGGGTGGGCGCAAGCGGCTCTGCGATCGCGACGCCGAGGCGGCGCGCCAGCACCGAGGCGAGCGTCCGCACCTTCATCTCGCCGAACCCGGGCAACGCGTGCAGCCTCCGGGCGAGCTCGTCGCTCGACTCCGCCTCCCCCCAGATCCGGCCCGCGTCGCCGCCGTACTCCTCGGCGACGACCGCGGCCAGCTCCTGCACCCGCTTCGCCATGCTGCCCGGGAAGCGGTGGATCGCCGGCTTCTCCCGGAAGAGCTCGCGGAGGCGCTCCGGCTCCGCTGCCGCGATCGCGCTCGCGTCGAGCCCGCCCAGCCGCTGCTTCAGCTTCAGGGGGCCGGCGAACGCCGTCTGCACGGTGATCTGCTGGTCGAGCACGAATCCGATCAGAAGCGCGAGCGGATCCGCGGCGATCAGCTCGTTCGCCTCCTGGTTGTTCGTGAAGTAGAGCGCCTCGGTCACGGTTCGATCCTAACGAGGTGGGGTACTCGACCGTCATGGCCGATCCAGCCGAGAAGCCCAGGGAGCTCGTCGAGGAGGCAGACCGCGGTCGCTCCGCCCGCACGCCCGCGCTCGCGATCTCGGGTGTCGCGCTGGCTGCGCTCGTGTTCTTCCTCGTGATCGGCGGGCTCGCCTTCGCGCTCTACCAGATCTTCTAGCGACGCCCCCGGAGCTACCCTGTAGGGGTGGATCCGCTCGCGCCTTTCTCCGAGAAGACGCGAGCCTGGTTCGAGCAGGCGTTCGCGGGCCCGACCCCCGCGCAGGCCGCCGGCTGGCCCGCGATCGCGACCGGCGAGCACGTCCTGATCCAGGCGCCGACGGGCTCCGGGAAGACGCTCGCCGCGTTCCTCTACGGAATCGACCGCCTCGACCAGAGCCCCGGCCAGGGGCTCCGACTGCTCTACATCTCGCCCTTGAAGGCCCTCAACTACGACGTCGAACGAAACCTTCGCGGCCCGCTCGCCGGCCTTCGCTCCGAACTCCGCGTGGGCGTCCGCACCGGCGACACGCCGCAGAAAGAACGCCAGGCGATGCTCCGGAGCGCCCCGGACATCCTGATCACGACCCCCGAGTCGCTCTTCCTGCTGCTGACCTCCCAGGCCCGGGAGATCCTGAAGACGATCGAGACCGTGATCGTGGACGAGGTGCACGCCGTCGCCGGGACCAAGCGCGGCGCTCACCTCGCGATCTCGCTGGAGCGGCTCGACGCGATGCTCCCGAAGCCCGTCCAGCGGATCGGGCTCTCCGCGACTCAGCGCCCCATCGAGGAGATCGGCCGTTTCGTCAGCGGCGACCGCCCGATCCGGATCGTGGACGCCGGCACCCGGAAGGAGCTCGACCTCCAGATCGTGGTTCCGGTGGAGGACATGCGCGAGCCGGGCGGGAAAGCCTACGGCCAGCCGCCCCAGGCCGACGGGAGCGCGCTCCTCACGAGCACCGAGGGCGGGATCGGGTCGATCTGGCCCTCGATCTACCCGGCCCTGCTCGAGCTCGTCCGCGAGCACCGCTCCACGATCGTCTTCGTGAACAACCGCCGCCTCGCCGAGCGGCTCGCGCTGCGGCTGAACGAGCTGGCCGAGGAAGAGATAGCGAGAGCCCACCACGGCTCGCTCGCGCGGGAGCAGCGGGTCGAGATCGAGGAGCTGCTGAAGGCCGGCCAGATTCCCTGTCTCGTCGCCACATCGAGCCTCGAGCTCGGGATCGACATGGGCGCGGTCGATCTCGTAATCCAGGTCGAGAGCCCGAAGTCCGTCGCGCGCGGTCTCCAGCGAGTCGGCCGGGCCGGGCACGAGCTCGGTTCCGTCTCGAAGGGCCGCGTCTTCCCGAAGTTTCGCGCCGACCTGCTCGAGTGCGCGGTCGTTGCGCGGGCGATGCGCGACGGGGCGATCGAGTCGACCTCGATCCCGAGGAACCCGCTCGACGTGCTCGCCCAGCAGATCGTCGCGATCGCCGCTGAGGCGGAGATCGAGGTCGACGCGCTGCACCGGCTCGTCCGGGGGGCCTATCCATTCTCCGACCTCTCGCGCGCCCAGCTCGAGAACGTGCTCGACATGCTTGCGGGCCGCTATCCGTCTGACGAGTTCGCCGAGTTGCGCCCGCGGATCGTCTGGGATCGCACCGCGGGGCTGATCCGCGGTCGCACGGGCGCCCAGCGGCTCGCGATCACGAACGCCGGCACGATTCCGGACCGCGGCCTCTTCGGTGTCCACCTCGTCAACGGCGGTGGCCGCGTGGGCGAGCTCGACGAGGAGATGGTCTACGAGGCGCGGCAGGGGCAGGTCTTCCTCCTCGGCGCCTCCTCCTGGCGGATCGAGGAGATCACTCGCGACCGCGTTCTCGTCTCGCCCGCGCCGGGCGTCCCGGGTGCCGTCCCCTTCTGGAAGGGCGAGGGCGTCGGCCGGCCGTTCGAGCTCGGCGAGAAGATCGGGGTCGCGAGCCGGGAGCTCGTGGCGCTCTCCGACGCCAAGGCGGGCAAGCGCCTGCAAGAGGACTTCTTCCTCGACCGGCGCGCCGCCCAGAACCTCATTACCTACCTGCGTGAGCAGGCGGCGGCGACAGGCGCAGTTCCTTCCGACCGCACGATCGTCGTCGAGCGCTTCCGGGACGAGATCGGCGACTGGCGCGTCTGCATCCTGACCCCGTTCGGCGGTCGCGTGCATGCGCCCTGGGGGATGGCGCTCGTCGCCCGGCTTCGCGACGCGCTCGGGATCGAGGCTCAGTCGATCTGGTCGGACGACGGGATCGCGCTCCATCTCCCGGACGCCGATGCGCCGCCGCCGTTCGCCGACCTGCTGATCGCGCCGGACGAGATCGAGGAGCTCGTGGTCCAGGAGGTCGGCCAGACCGCGCTCTTCGGCGCCCGCTTCCGGGAGAACGCGTCCCGTGCCCTCCTGATCCCCCGCCGCCGCCCCGGGCAGCGGACGCCACTCTGGCAGCAGCGCCTGAAGGCGCAGAACCTGCTCCAGGTCGCGCGCAAGTACGGCTCGTTCCCGATCGTGCTCGAGACCTACCGGGAGTGCCTCCAGGACGTGTTCGACCTGCCTGCACTGAAAGGGATCCTGCACGGGATGCAGACCCGCGAGCTGGACGTTGTCGAGGTCGAGACGAACTCCGCCTCGCCGTTCGCCTCCTCGCTCATGTTCGACTACGTCGCCACGTACATGTACGAGGACGACACGCCGCCCGCCGAGCGGCGGGCTCAGGCCCTCTCACTCGACCGTGACCTTCTCCGTGAGCTCCTCGGCCAGGAGGAGCTGCGCGAGCTGATCGATGCCGACGCGCTCGCGGACGTCGAGGAGCAGCTCCGCGGCAAGCCGCGCGACCCCGACGAGCTGCACGACCAACTCCGACTCCGTGGCGACCGGCGCTCGGGCGAGTACGACGAGGCGTTCGCCGCCGTCCTCGTCGCCGAGCGGCGAGCGCTGCTCGTCCGGTTCGCCGGCGAGGAGCGGCTGGTCGCGGCTGACGACGCCGGCCGCTACCGCGACGCGCTCGGCGTGATGCCTCCGGGCGGGCTTCCGGAGGCGTTCCTTGAAGGTGGCTCCGACTCGCTTCGCAGGCTCGTCCTCCGCTTCGCGAAGGGCCGGGGGCCGTTCACGACGGGTGAGGCCGATGAACGCTTCGGACTCCCGCTCGAAGAGCTCCTGCGTGAGCTCGAGCACGCCGATCTGCTCGTCCGAGGAGAGCTCCGTCCCGGTGGGAGCGAACGCGAATGGTGTGACCCGGAAGTCCTGCGGCGGCTCCGTCGCGCCTCGCTCGCCGCGCTCCGGCGCGAGGTCGAGCCGACAGAGCAGGCCGCCTACGGGCGCTTCCTCCCCGCCTGGCACGGGATCGGCCGCCGCGCGAGCCTGCGCGAGGCGCTCGTCCCACTCCAGGGGCTCGCGCTCCCGGTCTCTCTCTGGGAGACCGAGGTGCTGCCGCGCCGCGTTCCGAACTATCAGCCCGCCTGGCTCGATGCGCTCTGCGCGAGCGGCGAGCTCGTCTGGATCGGCGCCGGCCTCGACCGGGTCGCGATCTACTTCCGCGACGACGCGCCGGTGCTCGGCCGACCTGCGGGCGCTCCGGCTCCCGAGACCGAGGCCGCTGCGACGATCCGCAGTGCGCTCGCCGCGAGCGCCGAGTTCTGGCACCCGCTCGTGGAGGCGACCGGGCTCGAGCCCGAGGCCGCTCTGCCGGCGCTCTGGGAGCTCGTCTGGGCCGGCGAGGTTACGAACGACGCCTGGACGCCGTTGCGTGCGGGTCGCCGGTATCAAGCCCTCAACGATCGATTCAGGGCAGATCGCCGCCCCCGTCGCTTCTCGCGCACGCGCGCAGCCGGAATCACCTCGACGCAGGGTCGCTGGTCGCTGACCGACAAGCTCTTCCCGGGCACGCCGGATCGTCGCGCGCTCGCGGAGCTCCTGCTCGAGCGCCAGGGGATCGTCACCCGCGACGGCGTCCGCGGCGAGGGGATCCCGGGTGGCTATGGCGCCGTCTACGGGGAGCTCAAGGATCTCGAGACGATCGGAGTCTGCCGCCGCGGCTACTTCGTCGAGGGGCTCGGTGGCGCCCAGTTCGCGCTCGCGGGCGCGGTCGAGCGGCTGCGCGAGCTCCGCCACGAGGACGACGACGAGCCGCTCGTCCTCGCCGCCGCCGATCCGGCCCAGCCGTACGGCGCCGCGATCCCGTGGCCCAGGCGTGCGGGCTCCCGCGCCGCGCGTGTCGCCGGCGCCCAGGTCGTGCTCCTGGGCGGCGACGCCGTCCTCTTCGTCGAGCGCGGCGGGCGAACGCTCGTGCCGCTCAGGGAGCCGGACGAGGAGTGGCTGCGACCGGCGATCGAGGCGCTCGTCGCCCACGTGCGCGAGAGCCCGCTCACGGGGGGCAAGTCGAAGCGGCTCGCCGTCGAGCGCTTCGACGGCAAGCCCGTGACGGAGACCGATGTGCTCCCGCTCCTCGTCGAGGCCGGCTTCCTCGCCGGCCCGCGGCGCGCAGTGTTGCGCCCGTAGGCCTTCCTCAGGCGAGTCGGCCGAGCAGCACCCCGAAGACGGTGTGACGCCAGGTCGCCTGGGCGAGCGCGCGTGGATTCGTCAGGAGCGGCGGGATGCCCGGCTCGCCGCGGGCGGGGTGGTAGCGGTCGACCAGGGCCGAGAGCGGATAGAGGCCGAAGTTCTCCGCCAGCGCGAGCCCGATCCCGAGTCGGCGGCGGTCGGCTCCCGTCCGCCGTTGCAGCTCGTGGAGGACGAGCCCGAAGGCAGCGCCGTTCGCGGCGTGGACGGCGAAGCCCGCGGCGCGCCAGTGCGGCCCTCGCGTCACCGCCTTTCCGAGCAGAGCCACATCCGAGTAGTCGCAGCGAAGAATCCTCTGGTCGAACGGCTCGATCAGGCCCCACACGGTCGCGGCCACGGCGCCTGCCGCCGCCGCGCGAGCCCACTCTCGCATCTCAGGCGGCGCGAATCGTTGCGACGACGTCCTCGAGCGAGCCGGTGACGATCCTGGCCGAGAGCTTCGGCGCGTGCGTCAGCGCGGCGCCCCCAGCGACGACGATCGGGCCACCGGCAGGGCTGGCTTCGAGCTCGGCGGTCAGCTGGGTGAGCGCCTCCGGCATCGTCACGCTCACGCACACGACGTCGGCATCGAGGCGGCGCGCCAGCGACAGGGCCGACTCGACCGGGGAGTCCGCCCCGAGGTAGGCGATCAGCCACCCGTCGCTCTGCAGCATCACGGCGAGCGCGAGCAGGCCGAGCTCGTGGCGCTCGCCCGGCGCGCAGGTCAGCACAGCCTTGCCGCGAATGCCCGCGCGTCCGTCCGAGAGCATCCGCTCCAGGCGGGAGCGCACGATCTCGCTCAGGAGGTGCTCGTCGCCGATCAGCCCGGCGTCGCTCGTCCATTCCGCGCTGACGGTTCCGAGTGCCGGCGCGACGATCTTTTCGATCACTGCCGCGAAGGGGTGCAGCGTGAAGGCCTGGTCGACGAGGCCGCGGAGCGCCGCCGGATCGGCCCCGTGGGCGGCCGCGACGAGCGCGTCGCGCAGCTCGTCGACCGTTTCGGCGGCCTCACCCTGAGACGGCTCGAGCAGGCCCGCGGCGGCCCCGATCCGGAAGCCCTCAGCGAGCCGGTCGCGCAGCCACTCGACCCGGGAGACATCCAGCTCGTCGTACCGGCGCTGGCCGCCGGCGGTGCGGCGCGGCCGCAGGACGCCGTAGCGGCGCTCCCACTTGCGCAACGTGTCGGCCGCGATTCCGGTGCGCCTCGAGACGGCAGCGATGTTGAGGCCGTTCGAGAGGCGCGTTTCCGGCTCGACCGGTCGCGCTTCGATGTAGGCCATCACCGTCGCGGCGAGATCCTCGACGACGCGGATGTCGTGCTCGCTCCATGTGCGGGGGGCGAAGTCGATCGCGCACAGGATTCCGATCGGCTCCCCGGAGAGCGTCAACAACGGGACGCCGAGGTAGGCGACCACGCCGAGCTCGGTGGTCGGCATCAGGTCGCAGACGAGCGGCTCGACGCGCGAGTCCTCGACTGCGAAGGCCGCGCGCGAGCCGATCGCGTGCTGGCAGTAGGCCTGCGAGAGGGGAAACTCCTCGATTCCGGCCAGAACTCCGTCCGGGCCGTGGTAGCTCCCGAAGAGCAGCTGATCCGCGTCGGAGACGAGGAGGAGCGAGACCGGGACGTCGAGCAAGGCCGAGACGAGGTTCGTGAGCCGGTCGAAGACGCGCTTGTCGGCCGGATCTCGACCGCGGACACGCTGCGCCGCAGCGGCCTTGATCGAGTCTGCCGAGAGATTTGGGGTGAACGTGCCAGCGTTCGCCATGAAGTCGCACAGTACCCTTTGCAAAGTGCCAGAGGGAGATTCTCTCCACCGGGCGGCGCGCAGGTTGCAGCCGCTCGTCGGCCAGCGGATCGAGGCGGAGTCCCCGAACCCGCGGGCCCAGGTCACGCGGGTCGCGCCGGCGATCGACGGCCGGGTTCTCGAGGGCGTCGAGGCAGTCGGCAAGAACCTGCTGCTCCGTTTCGAGGGTGGAATCGTGGTGCGCAGTCACCTGCGGATGGGCGGTCGCTGGCGGCTCGAACCGAAGGGCAAGGCTCGGGTCGGGCTGCCCTGGCTCGTCCTCCGCGGCGACGCGTTCGAGGGTGTCCTCTGGAACGGCCCCGTGCTCGCGCTCGACACGCGGCCGGTCCGGCGGCTCGGCCAGGGGGTGCTGGCGAGCGAGTTCGACGTGCCCGCCGCTGTGGCCCGCCTTCGCGCCGCCGGTGATCGCTGGCTCGGGGAGGCTTTGCAGAGCCAGCGCCTCGTCGCCGGGATCGGGAACATGTGGATGGCGGAGGCGCTCTGGGAGATCCGCGTCTCGCCGTGGATCCGCGTGCGGGACGCGCCCGCCGAGACGCTCGCGGCGGCGGTCGAGGCGGCCCGGTGCCTCATGCAGGCTTCGCTCGCGACCGGCCGGCCGGGCCGGAATGTCTACCGCCGGGCCGGGCGGCCGTGCCTTCGCTGCGGGACGATCGTCAGTTCGCGCGGGCAGGGCGACGAGAACCGCACCGCCTACTGGTGTTCGGGATGTCAGGCAGGAGGAGCGCCGCCGGGGGCGTAGTCGTCCGGGTGGCGGTTCGCTCACCCCAGCTCCACCTCGCGCTCCGTTCCTTCTGTCTCGGGGCGTTCGTCTTCCTCGGTCGCTCGCTCGAGGACGGAGACGAGCTTCCCTTCTCGTTCGAGGAGCACGTCCAGCGGGACGGCCCCGCTCTCTACGAGTACCGCCCGCTCGTGCGCTCCTTCGTCGACGCGCGGGCGAGCGCGCTCGCGCAGCGCGAGGACGCGCGGATCGCACTCGACGAGCTCGCGCGCGAGCCGGCAGCCGCGATCTATGCGCGCGCTCACGCGGGCCGCCGCCCGACGGAGGAGCAGGCGCTCTTCCGCACCGTCCTGCTCGCGCTCCTTCTCTCGACGGCCGAGGCGTGCGGCGGTTTCGACTGGGACGACCTCGCCTTCGAGCGCGCCTATGCGGACTTCGAGCGCTCGCTCTTCGGGGCCTCGCGCTCGTACGCGGCCGTGGCGCCGCTCGTCGGGATCTCGGTCGTCACGCAGGTCGAGCTCGGCGAGGGGCTGCGGATCCGCGCCGCCGCGACCGGCGAGCTCGCGCGGCACTGGCCCGAGGCCCAGGGCCTCCTGCCCCCGGGGTTCGGCGAGGAGGTCGACCGCTACTGCGTGCTCGAGCTCGAACGCGGGCTCGACGCCGCCGAGGGGCCGCCCGACGCGCCCGCCGAGCTCGCCGACGCCGTAACCGCGATCAGGCTCGCGACCGCCGCGCCGGTCTCCGCCGGGCCGGTTCTGTTCGAACGGCTCGACTGGCAACCGTTCGGGATCCGGCCCGTGCTCCCGATCGCCGCGACCCAGCCTCCCGGAGAGGCGACACGCCTCGATTCGTTTCGCGCCGCCGTCGCCCGCGAGGTACTCGCCCAGCTGGCTCTCGCCGACGCCGATCCCGCACTCGCGGAGGCCCTCGATCGCTGGGAGCTCGCGCTCTTCCAGCACGATCCTTTCCGGTCGGAGCAACTTCGAGGGGCGCTGACGGCGCTGCTCGGAGAGACGTGGGAGCT
This sequence comes from Gaiellaceae bacterium, assembly GCA_035575835.1. Lineage (GTDB taxonomy): Bacteria > Actinomycetota > Thermoleophilia > Gaiellales > Gaiellaceae > Gaiellasilicea. The sequence continues at coordinate 5,484 of DATLXM010000166.1, read as the reverse complement.
CCGCGCCGCGGTCCTGCTCGGCGAGACCTCGGACGAGCGGCGCTCTCTCCACTCCTCGCTCCGCGCGCTCGGCTCGGGCGAGATCGCAGCCCCGTCGGCCACGGACGCCGTCCGGCGAGCGCTCGTCGCGACCCTCCGTCACGGCGATCGCGCCGCCCTCCTGCACGCACTGGACGACGAGCTGCTCGGGTTGCGCGACGCGCACGCCCACGAGCGGCGGGCGGCCGCCGTCTAACCTGGTCCTATCGCAGGGCTGATCCTCCTCACCGGCGCGACCGGCTACGTCGGCGGTCGTCTTCTGCGCGCGCTCGAGGCGCGCGGGGAACGAGTCCGCTGCCTGGCGCGACGGCCGGAGGCGCTCGCCGGGCGCGTCGGGCCGAAGACCGAGGTCGTCACGGGCGACGTCCTCGACGGGGAAAGCGTTCGGCACGCGCTCGAAGGAGTCGAGGTCGCCTACTACCTCGTCCATTCGATGAGCTCGTCCGGCCCGTTCGCCCGCGCCGACCGCGACGCCGCCTCGACCTTCGGCCAAGCCGCGCGCGAGGCGGGCGTGCGGCGGGTCGTCTATCTCGGTGGGCTCGGCCAGGGAAAGCTCTCGAAGCACCTGGCCTCGCGTCAGGAGGTGGGCCGGATCCTCCGCGAGGCCACCCCCACGACGGAGTTCCGCGCCTCAGCCGTGATCGGCTCGGGGAGCGCGTCGTTCGAGATCGTGCGGGCGCTCGTCGACAGGCTTCCGGTGATGATCACCCCGCGCTGGGTCGCGAATCGCGCCCAGCCGATCGCGATCGAGGATCAGCTCGGCTATCTCGTCGCCGAGCTGGATCGACCTTCCGACGCCAGTGAGATCTTCGAGATCGGCGGCGCCGACGTCGTCTCCTACGGCGAGCTGATGCGCGAGTACGGCCGCCAGCGCGGGCTCCGCCGCCTCTACGTGCCGGTGCCGGTGCTGACCCCGCGACTCTCGAGCCTCTGGCTCGGCCTCGTCACCCCCGTCTATGCCAGGCTCGGCCGCGCCCTGATCGACAGCATCGAGCACGACACGATCGTCACCGACGCGCGCGCGCTCGAGGCCTTCGAGCTGCGGCCGCGCGGCTACCGGGAGGCGATCGCGCGTGCGCTCGCGAACGAGGAGCAGGAGGCGATCGAGACGCGCTGGGCCGACGAGGAGTTGCCTCAGCCGAGCTTCGGCGGGGTCAAGCTGGGGACCCGGCACCTCGATTCGCGCTCGCGCCGTGTCCCGCAGCCGCCGGAGCTCGCGTTCGCGCCGATCCGGCGGATCGGCGGCAGGGTGGGCTGGTACTACGGCCGCAGGCTCTGGCAGCTCCGTGGCCTACTGGACGTGCTCGTGGGCGGGCCGGGTCTCCGGCGTGGACGGCGCGACCCCGAACAGTTGCGCGTGGGCGACGCGGTCGACTTCTGGCGCGTCGAGGCCTACGAGCCGAACCGGCTCCTCCGGCTCAGCGCCGAGATGCGGGTGCCGGGACGCGCCTGGCTCCAGTTCGAGGTCGAGCCCGCGGAGGGGGGTGGCTCGACGATCAACCAGACCGCGCTCTTCGATCCGCTCGGGCTCTGGGGGCTCGCGTACTGGTACGCGGTCTGGCCTCTGCACGGCTTCGTCTTCGACGGGATGCTCGACGGGATCGCGCGCGCCTCCGCCCGTGAGACAATCGCGCCGTGATCGCGCCGTGATTGCACACTGGGACGACCTCGAGTGGACGCGAAAGGAGCGCGGTCACATCGGCGGGGACTGGCAGAACCTGACCGGCGAGCATTCGCGCGAGAGCGGGGTCAAGCGGATCAGGATCGATTCCGGGAAGTGGTCGACGCCCGCGCACGTCGAGAACTCGGAGGAGGAGATCTTCTACGTCCTCGAAGGCTCCGGGATCTCCTGGCAGGACGGCGCCTGTTACGAGGTCGGCCCGGGCGACTGCCTCATCCACACCGCCCGCACCGAGGCGCACACCTTGCACGCGGGCGCGAACGGGCTCGAGGTCTTGGCCTTCGGTGAGCGCCACCTCGACAGTGGGGGGCGACTGCCTCGCGCCGGGGTCTCGTGGGGGCTCGGATCGTGGGTCCGGACCGGAGATCCCGACGAGCATCCTTGGAAGCTCGAAGAGGAAGCCGGCGAGCCCGAGCTCGCGGCTCCATCCGAGCGGCCCGCATGGATCCGCAACCTCGCCGACCTCGAGCCGCGGGTTCGCGACCGCCCCTTGGTCGGCGCCAGCGTCCGGGATCTTTCGGGCCCAGAAAGCCAGCGGACGGGCCTGCGACTCTCGGAAGTCGCGCCCGGCAAGCTCAACTGCCCCCCGCACTGCCACTCCGCCGAGGAGGAGATCTTCTTGGTGCTCGAGGGAACCGGCGAGCTCGAGCTATGGAGCGGCCCGGAGGAGGTCGAAGCGGACTTCGGTGCGGGCCGGGCACGTCGTCTGCCGCCCTGCAGGAACCGGAGTGGCCCACGCCTTCCGCGCCGACGAGGGCGGCCTCTCGGTGCTGATGTACGGCAGCCGCCGCCCGGACGACACGTGCTACTACCCGCGCTCGAACAAGGTGCTCCTCGGGGGGCTCGGCGTGATGGTGCGGGTCGAGCCGCTCGACTACTGGGACGGGGAAGACTGAGTCCCGTGCAGGAATAACCCGGCTAGGCTTGAAAAGCGAGTCCACATGGGACTCATGCGCCTACTTCCACGGCCGAACGTTCGGCCGCCGACCACCACCGAGGAGATGTCGTTGCAGAGGGTGATCGTGTTCGCCAACCAGAAGGGCGGCGTCGCGAAGACCACGACGACGCTCAACCTCGGCGTCGCGTTCAAGGAGCAGGGCTTCCGCGTCCTCGTGGTCGATCTCGACCCGCAGGGCAACCTGACCATGAGCCAGGGCATGAACCCGGACGCGATCGAGCGCTCGATGTTCGACGTGCTCGTCCACCGGCTCCCGATCTCCGAGATCATCCACAAGGCCGAGGTCGACGTCGCCGTCTCCTCGATCGACCTCGCCGGCGCCGAGCTCGCGCTCTCCTCGATGATCGGCCGCGAGCGCGCTCTCCAGAAGGCGCTGCTCGAGGTGCGCGATCAGTACGACTTCATCATGATCGACACCCCGCCCTCGCTCGGCCTGCTGACGATCAACGCCTTCGTCGCGGCCACCGGCGTGATCGTCCCCGTCCAGTGCGAGTACCTCTCGCTCCGCGGCCTCGTCCAGCTCGAGAACACGCTGGCGATGGTGCGCGAGAACCTGAATCCCGAGGTGAAGATCGAGGGGATCCTCCCGACGATGTTCGACGCGCGGACGCTGCACGCGCGCGAGGCCGTCGAGATCCTGGAGGAGAGCTTCGGCGACCTCGTCTTCAAGACGCGGATCCGCAAGACCGTCCGCTACGCGGAAGCGCCCGTGAAGGGCTCGTCCGTGCTCAAGTACGACCCCACCGGGACTGCAGCCGAGGCCTACAGAGATCTGGCGAAGGAGGTGCTCGATGGCGCGAAACCGCGCGAGCATGCGTGAGGGCCCGCTGGCCGAGCTCTTCCGCGCGACCGAGGCCGCCCAGCGGCAGGGGCAGGACGCTCCTGCCGAGCAGCCCGCGGCGCCGGTGGGCGAGACCGCGCCGCCCGCTGTGACTCCGGTCGAGGAGCCGCAGGAGAAGACGGTCGAGCACGTCCCGGACTTTGCGCAGCCCGCTCCCGTCGAGGAGGAGCCGGTCGCCGTCGCCCCTGCGCCCGTGGCTCCCGCGCCCCCGCGCGCCGAGCCGGTCGCCTCGCCGCCCGTCACTTCCGAGCCCACCCCACGCGAGCGCCCCTACGAGCCGCCCTCGAGCCGCTTCCTCGAGGCGATGCCCGAGCCCGCTCCACGCCTCGAGTACGCGACGCGGCCCGACTCGACGTCCTACCTCGCGGTGATCCGCGTCGTCGGCGTCGGCGGCGCCGGCCTGAACGCGGTCAACCGGATGATCGACGCCGGAATCTCGCAGGTCGAGTTCGTCGCTGTGAACACCGACATGCAGCAGCTCCAGATCTCGGACGCGCCGGTCAAGATCCACATTGGCCGCGAGCTCACGCAGGGCCTCGGCTCGGGTGCGGAGCCGGAGATCGGCCGCCGCTCCGCCGAGGAGGGCTACGACCAGATCAAGAACGCGCTCCGTGGGTCGGACATGGTCTTCGTCACCGCCGGCGAGGGTGGAGGCACCGGCACGGGCGCCGCTCCTGTCGTCGCGCGGATCGCGCGCGAGCTCGGGGCACTCACCGTCGGGATCGTGACGACGCCGTTCCGGTTCGAAGGCACGCGCCGGATGGGCTCTGCGAACACGGGCGTCGAGGAGCTGCGCGCAGCCTGCGACACCGTGATCGTGATCCCGAACGACCGCCTGCTCGAGGTGCTCGACCGCTCCACCTCGATGCTGGACGCGTTCAAGATCGCCGACGACGTGCTCCGCCAGGGCGTCCAGGGGATCACCGACCTGATCACCATGCCCGGCCTGATCAACCTCGACTTCGCGGACGTGCGCACGATCATGTCCGACGCAGGCTCGGCCCTGATGGGGATCGGCTTCGCGACCGGCGAGGATCGGGCGAAGCAGGCCGCCGAGCGTGCGCTCCGCAGCCCGCTGATCGACACCGAGATCGTCGGTGCCCGCGGGATCCTGCTCTCGATCGCGGGCGGGGAAGACCTGACCCTGCTCGAGGTGAACGACGCCGCCGAGCTCGTCCGCCAGGCCGCGACCGACGACACGAACATCATCTTCGGTGCGACTGTCGACGAGCGGCTCGCAGGCCAGGTCTGGGTCACGGTCGTCGCCACGGGACTCGGGGGCAAGGGCCGGCGGACGCCGGTGCCGACCTTCACCGGGAGTTCCTCCCGCCCGACGCGCTCCGAAGATCCGCTCGAGCCTCCGAGCTTCCTCCGTAACTAAAGCCATCTCGTCGCGGAGCCGAGTACGTCGGCATGAGCACGAAGACCGTTGGCTGTCGCATCTGCGGAGCGCATTGGCCGCAAGCGACGCATCGTTGGGTCACGGATCGCGGCGGTTGCCCGACCTGTGCCGGTTCGCCGCTCTGCGACACGTGTGGCCACCCGCGCTCCGACCACGTGCGCGTGTTTGTGAAAAACGGACGACGCGAGTGCCGGCGCAGAATCGGCGACTTCCAGACCCTGTCGTCTCAAGCATGTGACTGCTCCGGGTTCGTCCCGATCAAGGGACAACTCGCGGGAGCTTCGTTCACCGCGTCGGAACCCGAGCCGGTCGGCGAGCTACCCCGCTTGCGCACCGCGCCTCGCTAGACGAGCGGCATGACGACGGTCGCGCCGAACGCGACGCCGACTGCGAGGCACCCCGTCGCCGAGACGCCCGCGAGGGCATAGCGCTTGACCCCGGGCGTGACGCCGCCGAGGAGATACATGGCGCTCCCGATTCCGAAGGCGATGCTCGTCACGGTCTCGACCGCACTGAAGGCGATTCCGGCTGCCAGTGCCGTGTCGACTTCGACGCCGTGCGCC
>DATLXM010000165.1:0-5954 GCA_035575835.1 Gaiellaceae bacterium | reverse complement strand
GGACGACGCGATCCCACCACGCCCCGACGATTCGCTCGAACCGCCACGGCTCCAGCGCCGCCGCGATCCGCTCGACCTCGGAGGCCGGAAGCGGGATCAGGTTCGGGTAGCTCCACATGAAGCCCACGAAGCGGCGATCCGGGATCACCTGGACGATGTCCCCCGCGAGGAGCACGTCCGCGTGATGGAGCACCGTGCCGCCCGCGAAGTGGCCGCCGAGCCGCAGCAGCGTGGCCCCGCCGCCGAGCTCCCTCGTCACACCCGACCAGAGCTCGATCGCCGGATCGGGGCGCATGATCCACTCCCGGTCGGCCTCGTGCAGCAGGATCGGGACGCTGGATCCCTGTGACTGGGCGAGCGCATGACTCCACTCGACCATCCCGGTGTAGTAGTGCGGATGCGAGACCGCGATCGCCGTCACCTCACCGCGCTCCCGGACCGCGGCGAGCGCCGCGTCGTCGACGAGCGGGATCATGTCCCAGAGGACGTTTCCGGCCCCGGTCTCGACGAGCAGCATCCGCTGCCCGATCGCGACGGATGGCTCGATCCCGATCCCGAGCATTCCCGCGTCCTCCCTGAGCTCGCAGCGATGATCGGCGGCGAGCTCCGCCATCGTCGTCCAGCGCTGGCCGTCGGGGCCGACGTACTGACGCTCGTCGGAACAGATCGGGCAGCGCTCGGGTGGCTCCGCGGACTCGGCGAACTGCGCCGCGCAGGTGACGCAGACCCAGTTCAGGGAGTGAGCCGGTAGAGCGTGCCGCCGTGGGAGACGGCGAAGAGCTCGCCCGCCGCGTCCTCGCCGAACGAGGTCACGCTCGCGATCTTGAAGCTCTCCTTGCGCAGCCCGGTCGCGCCGCGGCCTGACAGCTTCGCGCTCCAGATGTTCCCGGTGCAGAAATCGCCGTAGAAGTAGCGGCCGAACGCGGCCTTCGCGCCCTTCCCGCGATAGACGATCCCGCCCGTGACGGAGCAGCCGTCGCCGCGGCCGTACTGGATGACCGGAAACCGGAGCTTGCCCGCGCCGCTCGCCTTGTCCTCGAACTTCGCGCGGCCCTCGTAGACGTCCCAGCCGTAGTTGAGGAGACCGGTGGTGCCGCGCGGCGTGTGGTTGATCTCCTCGAGCGCGTTCTGACCGACGTCGGCGATCGTCAGATCGCCGGTCTGCCTGTCGAACGAGTAGCGCCAGGGGTTGCGGAGGCCGAGAGCGACGATCTGCGGCTTCGAGCCGCGCTTGTCCACGTCGATCCGAATCATCTTGCCGAGCTGGGAGCTCAGGTTCTGCGCGCGGTTCTCGGGGTCGCCTCCGGAGCCGCCGTCGCCCGTGCCGACGTAGAGCTTGCCGTCGGGGCCGAACGCGACCCCGCCGCCGTTGTGGTTCGAGTACGGCTGGGCGACGAAGAGGACGCGGCGAGCGCTCCCGGGGATTGCCCCAGCGCTGTTCGAGCGGTACTCGACCACGTTCGTGTTCCCGTTCCGGTCGGTGTAGTTGACGTAAAAGCGCTTCGTCGTCGCATACCTGGGGTGGAACGCAAGCCCGAGGAGCCCCTGCTCGCCGCCGGCGCGAACCAGGTTGCGAACGTCGAGAAAGGGCTCGGACCGCAGCTTCCCCTTCACGACCACGCGGATCGTCCCGCCCTGCTCGACCACGTAGAGCCGGCCCGGCTCGTTCCGCGGCGCGGCCAGCCCGACCGGGCTCGCCAGGTTCGTGACGACCGCGCGCGGGCCGACGGTTGCGCTTCGCTCCGCACCCGGGGCGAGAGCGGCGAGAACGGTGGCGACGATTGCTGCGACGACGAGCGGCACGTGGACCAGGGTAGCCGACCCCCTCGCCCCGCCGCCTCGCGCCGCAGTAACCTGCCGCGGTGAAGATCTTCGTGATCGGCGCCGGGGAGGTCGGCACCACGATCGTGCAGGCGCTGCACGGCGCGCACGAGCTCACGATCGTCGACCAGGAGGCGGCCCGGATCGAGGAAATCAGCGCCCGCTACGACGTGGCCACGATCGAGGGCAACGGCGCCAGCCGCCGGACGCTCGCGGCCGCCGGCGTGGCGGGAGCCGACCTGCTGATCGCCTGCACCTCCCGCGACGAGACGAACATCGTCTCGGCGATGATCACGAAGGCTGTCGCCCCCCGCACCACGACGGTCGTCCGGACGACCAATCCGGAGTATCTCGAGGTCTGGCACGAGGGCCAGCTCGACGTCGACTTCATCGTCTCGTCCGAGGTCGAGACCGCCGCCGCGATCTCGCAGACGATCACGGTCCCGGCCGCCCGGCACACCGACCTCTTCGCGGAGGGCCAGGTTCAGCTCGTCGAGTTCGACGTAAACGAGAGCGCCTCGCGCTCGATCGTCGACGTTCCGCTCCGCGACGCGCCACTCCCGGCCGATTCCAAGGTCGCGAGCATCCTCCGGGGCAAGGAGGCGATTCTGCCGGGCGGCGACGCCGTGATCCGCGCCGGCGACCGCGTCATCGTGATCGGCTCGCCGCACGCTGCCCAGTCGTGGGGCGAGCTGATGGTGCCCGGCTCCGGCAAGGTGCGCGACGTCGTCATCTTCGGCGCGGGCGCCTACGGAACCGCGATCGCGCGACGACTGCTGGAGCAGAAGATCGGCGTCCGCCTGATCGAGGCCTCGGGTCCGCGGGCGCGCGTGGTCGCGGACGACCTGCCGGAGGCGCGGGTCTACCATTCGACGGGGATTGACCCCGACTTCCTCGAACGGGAGCGGATCGGGGACGCGCAGGTGGCGATCTTCGCGCTGCGCGACGACATGCAGAACCACTACGCGGCGACACTCGCGAAGGTTCACGGGGTCACGTTCACGATCGCGATCGTCAACGAGGCGGTGTCGGTCGAGGTCTTCGAGCGCGCCGGCATCGACGTCACCGTGAACCCACGCCAGGTGACGGCCGAGGAGATCGTCCGCTTCGCCCACGACCCGCGCACGCAACAGGTTTCGATGCTGGAGGGTAATCGCTTCGAGGTCCTTGACATCACGACGCGTACGGGCAGCGAATACGTGGGCCTGACCTTCCGCGAGATGCCGATCCGGGGCGCGCTGATCGGGGCGATCGTTCGCGACGGAGAGGCGGTCTTCCCCCGCAGCGACGACGTGCTCCGGCCCGGCGACCGCGCGATCGTCTTCACCGAGTCGAGCCGCGTCCGCGAGGTGGAGAGAGCGCTGTGAGCCACGCCGCGCGGATCCGGCAGGTCGGCCGGCCGCGGCTGCTCGCGGTCGACGTTCGCGCCTCATTCAACCTCGTTGCGAGGCTGACGAAGTACCTGAGCCTGACCACACTTGTGCCAGCGGCCGTCGCCCTGGGCTACGGGGAACCGCCGTGGCCGTTCCTCGCGACCGCGGCGATCGTCGGCGGGGTCGCGGTCGCAGTCGAACGCGTGACGGGGTCGGCGGACTCGAGCGTCGGAACGCGCGAGGGGTTCCTGGTCGTCTCCCTGACCTGGCTCGTCGCCGCGCTCGTCGGCGCGCTCCCCTACCTCCTCTCCTCCGACCCGCAGCTCGACCGGCCGCTCGACGCCTACTTCGAGGCGATGTCCGGCTTCACGACGACCGGCGCGAGCGTCCTCGTCGACGTCGAGCAGATGTCGACCTCCCTCCGCCTTTGGCGGCAGTTCACCCAGTGGCTCGGTGGAATCGGGATCATCGTGCTCGCGCTCGCCGTCCTGCCCCGTCTCCGCGTCGGCGGCCGCCAGCTCCTCGAGCACGAGATGCCCGGACCCGAGATCGACAGCCTCAGCACCCGGATCGCGGACACCGCCCGGCGCGTCTGGTGGCTGTACGTCGGCCTCACCGTGGCTCTCGTCGCGGTGCTGCTCGCCATCCACGCCGTCGGCGCGGACGATCGGATGACCCCGTTCGAGGCTATTGCGCACGCGCTGACCACGGTCTCGACCGGCGGCTTCGGGACGAAGGGCACCTCGCTCGGGGACTTCTCGGCCGCGTCCCAGTGGACGATCGCACTCTTCATGCTCCTCGCCGGGATGAACTTCGCGCTGCTCTACCGCGCGTTCGTGCGCCGGCAGCCGCGCGTGCTGGTGCGCGACGAGGAGCTGCGCCTCTACCTCGGCATCCTCTCGCTCGCCTCGCTCGTCCTTGCCGTCCTGCTCGCAACCGAGAACATCGCGGGCGGGGAAGCGGCAGCCCGGCACGCGATCTTCCAGACGATCTCGATCATGACCGGGACCGGCTTCTCGACTGTCGACTTCGCGCTCTGGCCGCCGCTCGCCGCGATGACGCTCGTGGCGCTGATGTTCGTCGGCGGCTCGGCCGGCTCCACCACCGGCTCGGTGAAAGTGATCCGCCACCTCCTGCTCTGGCGGATCCTGCGGCGCGAGCTCGACCAGACCGTGCACCCGGAGGTCGTGGCCCCCGTCCGTCTGAACCGGCAGGTCGTCGACGAGCGGACGCTGCGCGCGGTCTCGAGCTTCATCCTCCTCTACATGGGAATCTTCATCGTCGGGGCCGGCCTGCTCGCAATCGACGCGGCCCGGGTGGGGCTCGAGCTGAGCGTGCTCGAGGCGGTCGCGGCCGCCGCGACCACGCTCGGGAACGTCGGGCCCGGATTCGGCTTCGCGGGGCCGGTCGGCTCCTTCGCGCCGTTCAGCGACTTCTCGACCGTGGTGATGACGGTCCTGATGTGGCTCGGGCGGCTCGAGGTGATCCCGATCGTCGTCCTCGCCTCCCGCCACTACTGGCGGAACTTCTAGGCTCTACTAGCGGGAGCGGAGGAGGGCGCGCCGGAGCTCGTCCTCCTTCCCGGGCTCGAGCACCGCGAGCACCTGGTCGCCCGGGCGGATCACGGTCGAGTCGTCGGCGAGCTCGGAGCGCCCGTTCCGCATCACCGAGATCAGGCGCGAGCCGTCGGGAACGCGGATCCCGCCCACGCGCTTGCCGCAGGCGGGCGAGTCGCGGCCGATCTGCAGCTCCACGATCTCGAGGTTCTCCTTGCGCAGTTCGAGGAGGTGGACCATCCCGTACTCAGGCACCTCGTGCTCGACGAGCCCCAGGATGTTCGCCGCGGCGCAGACCGTCTGGCCGATTCCGAGCAGGTCGAAGTGCTCCTGGTTGCGCGGATCGTTCACGCGGGCAACGACCTTCGGGACTCGGTAGGCGTCGCGCGCGAGCTGGCAGATCACGAGGTTGTCCTCATCGTCGCCCGTCAGGGCCAGCGCGAGATCGGCGGGTCGCGCAATCCCCGCCGCCTCGAGGACGTGCATCTCGGTCGCGTCCCCGAGCATGGCCGCGTCCCCGAACTCCTCGACGAGACGTTCGTGGCGGTAAGGCCTCTGCTCGATCAACGTCACGTCGTGATGCATCGCGAGGAGCGACCGGACGACGTTCGCACCGACCTTTCCGCCACCGGCCACGACCGCCTTCATCAGGCGAGCACCTGAGCGGTACGGCGGACCCGGTTGCCAAGCTCGGAGATCGCTGTCTGGGTCGGGCAGACCGTCTGCAGGCCGAGCGTCGCGTAAAACTGCGCACGGGCAGGATCGAGCACGCGGACGACCACGTTCTCAACCCCGAACCGCTTCTGGACGACCTGGGCGATCACGAGGTTCGTGTTGTCCCCGTTCGTGGCAACGACGACCGCGTCGGCCTCGTGGGCGCCCGCGCGCCGCAGGATCTGCGAATCCATCCCGTGGCCGACGACGAAGCGACCTTCCCAGGCGTCGCCCAGCCGTACGAGCGCCTCCTTCTTCTGGTCGACGGCCGTCACCTCCCAGCCGTCCGCCGCGAAGTCGCGCGCCACCGCGGAGCCGACCCGACCACATCCGATCACCACGAGCTTCATGGATTCAGAGTAGCCAGCCTCGAGCCCGCCGCGCCGCCGAGATCCGGAAACCACGAGCCGTGGCGGGGTCGGCCGCTGGTAGGCGCCGATCCCAACAGCTCCGGCGGCTGGGCACCGGCGCACTCTAGTCAGGCCTGAAA
>DATLXM010000164.1:0-19698 GCA_035575835.1 Gaiellaceae bacterium | reverse complement strand
CAGACGACGTCAGAACCGCAAGGCAACCCGCCTCGCCCGCGCACTCGTGCAGCTCGACGACGCCGCCCGTGAGCGGCGCTCCGCTCCGGCTCGGAAAACGCTCAGGGCATCGCTAGGCGGCGCGCGGTAGCTCGATCGCGGCTCCGACCAAGAGCGCCCTGAACGACTCGGATTCGTAAAGCTGACGACGGGCCCCCGCCTCAAGCTCGAGGTCGGTGAAAACGGCTCGTGCGTCGCTCGTCCAGTCCCCGCGGTCTCCCTTCCAGAGCCCCGCCAAGTGGTCTCGGAGGTCTTCGTAGCCGTCGGGCGCGTCGAAGAGCTTGCGAATCAGGAGCTGCGGGGCCACCGTCCCGTTCCAGCGGTTCTCCTTCAGCCGGCAGACGAGGTCGTACCGGACCGGACGCGCCAGCCGGTCGAGCTGCTCGCCGAGCCCGAAGGCGATCGCCGAGCCGGCATCGCGACCGTGGTGGCGGACCCGGAAGCGCAGATGCTTGCCTTCGCCGACCAGCCCTGCCGAGACGGCCTCGCAGCTCGGGACGAGCAGGGTGATGTCCGGGTTGCCGAGCCCGAACGGGGCGAGTCGGTCGAGCTCCTGGGCGAGGCCGAGCGTCAGCGCGGCGCCGGGCACGATCGCGTCGACCTTGGTCACGGGCAGGAGCTCGGAGTCGCTCAGGGTGGCCTCCGTGTAGGCCGCGAAAGCGGCGGCGAACGCCTCGAGGTTCTCGGGAGCGATCGAGAGCCCGGCTGCGGCGCGGTGGCCGCCGAAGCGCCCGAGATGCTCCGAGCAGGCGGCGAGCGCCCCGTGCAGGTCGAAGGCGGAGACGCTCCGCCCCGAGCCCTTCCAGTCTCCGTCGCTCGTGCCGGCGATCATCACGATCGGCCGGTTGAACTTCTCGACCAGGCGCGACGCCACGATCCCGATCACGCCCTCGTGCCAGTCCTCGCCCCAGAGCACGTAGCCGCGACGGCGACGCTTCGGCTCGGGCCAGCTCTCGACCTCGGCGACCGCAGCCCGGAGGATTCGGTCCTCGACACCCTGACGATCCCGGTTCAACGTCTCGAGCTCGCCCGCGAGCCGCGTCGCCTCGCCTTCGTCGGTCGCCAGGAGCAGGTCGAGCGCTGCATCGGGCCGACCGAGCCGGCCGGCTGCGTTGATCCGAGGCGCGAGGCGAAAGCCGACGGCGCTCGAGTCGACCGCTGCCGGATCGACATGGGCGGAGCGCATCAGCGCTCGCAGGCCCGGCTTCTGCGTCCGCGCGAGGGCGCGAAGCCCTGCGATCGCGAGGGAACGGTTCTCGTCGAGGAGGGGGACGACATCGGCGATCGTCGCGAGGGCGACGAGGTCGGCGTGGCGCTTGACCGCCTCGTGGTCGACGCCGAGGAGCGCCTGGGCGAGCTTGTGGACGACACCGGTGCCACACAGCTCCGGAAACGGATAGTCGGACGGCCGGGTCGCCACGATCGGGCAGTCGGGGAGAGTCACGACTCCGTCGACGACTCGGGGCCTGTGGTGGTCAGTGACGATCACCTCGAGCCCCCGGGCCTTCGCCGCGGCGACCTCGGCCACCGCGGTGATCCCGCAGTCCACGGTGAGCAGGAGGCCGCACCCCTCGTCAGCGAGCCGGGAGATCGTGTCGCCGGAGACGCCGTAGCCCTCCTCGAAGCGGCTCGGCAGGTGCCACTCGACCTCGGCGCCCAGCTCGCGCAGCGTCAGGACGGCGAGCGCCGTCGCGCAGATCCCGTCCACGTCGTAGTCGCCGTGGACGCAGATCTTCTTCCCAGCCGCGATCGCAGCGCGGATGCGCGTGACCGCCTCCGCCATGTCGCCGAGCAGCAAGGGGTCGTGTGGCGGCCGCTCGCCCTCGAGAAAGCTGCGCGCGATCTCGGTGTCCGCGTACCCGCGGCGAACGAGAATCGAGGCCGTCGTCTCGCTGATTTCGAGCGCGGTTGCGAGCGCGCTCACCTCGGAGTACGCGCAGGGATCGATCGTCCAGGAGCCGTCGTGCATGGGCAATCGACGGTACGGGGAGCGTCGGACGACATTTATGCGCAAGATCGGAATCTGCGGGAGCAGATTCCGATCGCGCGAAGACCCCTGAAGGGTCGCTTCGCTCCCGCCTCTGCCGGCTACGTGTCGGAAGTGCGCCGAGAACGCAACGATTCGCGCACGATCTTCACCCACAAGAGGATGATTCCGATGAACGCGCCCAGCGCAGCGACTGCGATCGGGGTGTACACAGCCATCTCCTCGAGCGAGTACTTCGTGACCCACGTCCCGAGCAGCCAGACCGCCAGGACGACGAAGATCATCGGGATCACGAGGCGCCGCTCCACGGCCCTGAGGGTACCCTTCGAGCCACATGGGCGAGGTGAACTACGGCTCCGGCGAGGACTACGTGGTCGAGTTCCTTGGCTATCGCTTCGGCTTCAACGCGAACGACTTCGAGGAGCGGATCACCGCCGCCGCGGTCCGGCTCGGGCTGATCGCAGGGAACGACCTGGACGACGACGAGACCTCGGATCTCGTCGAGCTCGCCGCCGACGGCCGGATCGCCGACGCCCGCAGCCAACTCGGGCGCTATCTCGTCCGCCACTGGGAGCGCGTGGGCCTGCTCGAGGGCGAGTCGCTCGTCTACTGGCTGCGCAAGCTCGTCTTCCGCGGCGCCTGGCTCGACCACCGAGTCAAGGAGGGCCTGCTCGAAGTCGCCTGGGACGAGGAGAGCGGCGACTTCGGCTACGCCGAGCCCCGGGGTGGGCGCGCGCTCCTCGAGCTGGCGCCGGTTCCGTCGTGGCACGAGCTCCAGTTCCGCCGATGATCAGAGCGCTCGCCATCGTCGCCTACATCGCGGCGCTGCTGGCGGTCGACACGCAGGTGGGCGCCGGCCTCCAGCTCGTCCTCGGTGGCTGCACCTGGGCAGCGCTCCTGCTTGCGTGCCGCGCCGTCTCCCCCGCACTCCGCGTCCAGACGCTCGTCGTCGTCGTCGTCGCGACCTGCGGCGAGATCCTCGGCTCACTGGTCTGGGGCGTCTACACCTACCGACTCGAGAACCTGCCGAGCTTCGTCCCGCCGGCGCACGGGCTCGTATACCTCGCCGGGGCCGCGATCGCGGTCGCCGCGGCAGCCCACCGCACGCTCCTCGTCCGGCTCGCGCTCGTGCTCCTTGTCGCCTGGGGGATCGCCGGTTTGACCTTGTTGCCCCGCTCCGACGTCGGCGGCGCGATCGGAGCAACCCTCCTCGCGCTCTACCTCGTCCGCGGCCGGGCGCCCGCGACCTATGCGAGCGTGTTCCTAGTCGTCGCCTGGCTCGAGCTCTACGGAACGGCGATCGGGACGTGGCGCTGGGCCGTCGAGATCCCGGGGACGGGGATCGCGAACGGGAACCCGCCGAGCGGGGTCGCTGCGGGTTACGTCTGGTTCGACATCGTCGCGCTCGCTGTCGCGCCCTGGCTCATGCGGCTGGGATCGAGAATCCGATCGGGCTCTCGGGCTCTGCCGGACTCAGCGTGAGCTGACGAATCGCGCCGAGCGGGACGATCAGCTCCTGAGGCTCGTCCTCGGTGTGCGGCCGCAGGGTGACGAACCCGAAGCCGGGCTCCGCGGAGATCGACGTCAGCCGGTACAGGGCGCCGTCGGCGAGCTCGACCTCGACCATCGCCTCGACTCCGTGCTCGGCCGCGAAGGCCTCGATCCGCCGGTGGATCCGGCCGACGAGCTCCTCGAGCGGGCCGGCCAGCCCGGGTGTCCAGAGCTCGGGCACACCGGGACTCTACGCAGCGAGCTCGACGGGCAGCGGCCGTGAGTGGAGGATCACGAGCGTCTTCGTCGGCCGCGTCAGCGCGACGTAGAGCTCTCGAAGGCCTTGCTCGCGCTCGGCGAGGAGCGCGGGCTCGAGCACGATCACGTGGTCGAACTCGAGCCCCTTCGCTCCACGGGCGGTCAGGAGCGGTACTTCCTCGAGGCCGCCCTCGGCGAGCGCGGGCTCGATTAGCTCGTCCGGGACGATCAACGCCACGAGGCCATCCTCTCGGGCCAGCCGGGCCGCCTCCCGGTAGGCCTCGCGAAGGAGTTCCGACGCCTCGACCCGCCGGATGAGCGGTGCGGCCGCTCCCGTGCGGTACGCGATCGGCGCGGCGACGTCCGGGGCGATCGTCGCGAGAAGCGGCAGTGCCACCTCCATGATCTCGCTCGGGACGCGGTAGGCGTGCAGAAGCTCCTCCACCTCGGCCTCGCTGGAGTGCGGCAGGTGCGGGAGCACCTCGGCCCAGCTCCGGTAGACAACGGCGCCGGTCGCCTGGGCGACGTCGCCGAGGAGCGTCAGACCGCCCTCCCGGGCACGCCGCGAAATCATCCGCAGCTGCATCGGGGAGAGATCCTGCGCCTCGTCGACGATGACGTGCCCGTAGCTGCGCGGCGGCGTTCCCACGAGTGAGTTCAGCTCGTCGAGGAGCGGTACGTCGGCAGTGCTCCAGCCCGTCGCCCGCCTGCGCAGGAGTGCTTGCTCATCGACTTCGAGGATCCCCTCCGATGCTGCTGCGAGGAGGCTCGGCTGGGTGAAGAGCGCCCGCAGGAGCTTCTCGGGGAGCAGTGCGGGCCAGGCCGCGTCGAGAATCCGGGCCAGGTATCCGCCCGCCTTCAAGGCCTTCTCGATCTCCTCACCGTCCCGGACGGCCCCGCCGCCCAGGGTCTCCCCGTAGGCGGCGTAGAAGCGGCGGACGAGCGCCATCCGGAAGCGCTCTCGGGCGAGCGCGTGGGTTCCCTCGCGCTCCCGCACGTCGTCGAGCAGCTCGCGGATCTCGCGTGGCCGGACGCGGATCGCCTCGCCCTCCAGCCGGAGGTAGAGCTCCTCGGGCTCGCTCTCGAGCCGCAGCTCGACCGCGCGCGCGAGCACCTCGGCGAGCCGCGTATCGGCCTTGAGTCGCTCCACGGGAAGCGGATCCACGTGCGTCGGCTCGATCCCGTCGACGAGCTCCGAGACCGCGCGTTGCTCGACGGCGTGCTCACCGAGCGCCGGGAGCACGTGTGAGACGTACTCCATGAAGAGCCTGTTCGGCCCGACGACGAGGACGCGCGAGCGCGAGAGCCGCTCCCGGAAGGTGTAGAGGAGCCAGGAGGCGCGGTGAAGCCCGACGGCGGTTTTCCCCGTCCCCGGGCCGCCCTGGATCACGAGTGGCCGGTCGGGGGCGTGCGTGATCAGGCGGTACTGGTCGGCCTGGATCGTCGCGACGATGTCGCGCATCCGGCTCTCGCGGCTGCGGTCGAGCTCCTCGAGCAGGAAGTCGCCGATCGCGGAGCCGTCGAGCATCGAGCCGTCGAGCGATTCGTCGGCGATTCCGAGGAGACGGCGGCCGTCGGTGCGGAATCGCCGGCGCAGGGTGACGCGCTGCGGATCCACTGGCGTCGCGGTGTAGAAGGGCCGCGCGGCAGGCGCCTGCCAGTTGACGACGAGTTGGCGGCGCTCGTCGTCCTCGACCCAGCGGCGGCCGACGTAGAGCGGCCGCTCCACGTCGTCGAAGTCGAGCCGGCCGAAGAGAAGCCCCCGCTCGGCGTCCTCGTAGGTGACGAGCCGCTTCGCGCTCCACGCCTCGAGCGCGAGCGCGGCCACCTCTTGGTCGGTCGCCGTCGCGGCCCGGGCGACGAGGTCGCGCATCCCGTCCAACGCTGCGTATGCGCGATCGACGTAGGCCTGCTCGGCCGGGAGATCTAGGTGGCTCACGCGTCCGAGCCTACTGAGCGAGGCGCTACTCGAACAGGCGCGGCTCGGGAGCCGCGGGCGCGCCCACGTGTGCTCTCCCCAGCTTCGTGATGATTCGCCCGCGGGGCGTGCGCTGGATGAAACCGAGCTGGAGCAGGTAGGGCTCATAGACGTCCTCGATCGTGTCGGTCTCCTCGCCCAGCGTGACCGCGAGCGTCGAGAGTCCGACCGGGCCGCCGTCGAACTTGTGCGCGATCGCGTGCAGGAGCTCGCGGTCTGTGCGCTCGAGCCCCGCGTCGTCGACCTCCATCAATTCGAGTGCCTCGCGGGCGATCTCGTTCGTGATCGCGCCCTGGTGGCGGACCTCGGCGACGTCACGGACGCGGCGGAGAATCCGGTTCGCAATCCGCGGGGTGCCGCGGGATCGGCGGGCGATCTCGCGGGCCGCGTCGTCCTCGATCGCGATCCCGAAGATCCCGGCGGAGCGGCGAACGATCGAGCCGAGTTGCTCCGCGTCGTAGTAGCCGAGCCGGAACGTCATCCCGAAGCGGTCGCGGAGCGGCGTCGTCAGAAGGCCCGTACGCGTTGTCGCGCCGACGAGCGTGAAGGGAGGCAGGTCGAGCGTCAACGTTCGCGCAGCCGGCCCCTGGCCGACGATAATGTCGAGCCGGAAGTCCTCGAGCGCCGGATAGAGGATCTCCTCGATCGAGCGGTTGATCCGGTGGATCTCGTCCACGAAGAGGACGTCCCGGTCCTCCAGTCCGGTCAGGATCGCAGCCATGTCGCCCTTGCGCTCGAGCGCTGGGCCGGCGACCGTGCGGATCCCCACTCCGAGCTCCTCGCGGATGATCTGCGCGAGCGTCGTCTTACCGAGCCCCGGTGGGCCGACGAGGAGCACGTGGTCGAGCGCCTCGCCGCGCGCCTTCGCCGCTGCGAGCGCGATCGAGAGCTGCTCCTTGACGCTCTCCTGGCCGACGAAGTCGTTGAGCCGACGCGGACGGAGCGAGCGCTCGAGCTCCTCCTCGTCGGGGAAGACGTCCGCGGCGGTGACGGCGTTCATGCCGCCTGCCGGAGGGCGAGCCGCACCCGCTCCTCGGGCGTCAGCTCCGGATCGACTCCGGAGAGCGCCTGCTCTGCTTCCAGGAGCGAATAGCCGAGCTCGACGAGGGCTTCCCGCGCGGTCAAGTGCGCGGCCGTTCCGCCTGCAGCGGTGATCGGCGTGACCTCCTCGGCGCCGAGCTTGCCCTTCAGCTCGAGCACGATCCGCTCCGCCGTCTTCTTCCCGATCCCGGGGATCGCCTGGAAGCGGTCGATGTCCTCGAGCGCGATCGCGCGCCGGAGCTCCGCCACGGGCGAGCCGGAGACGATCGCAAGTGCGACCTTGGGGCCGATCCCGTTCACGGTCAGTAGCTGGGTGAAGAGCTCGCGCTCGCTCGTGTCGGCGAAGCCGTAGAGCTGGAGCGCGTCCTCCCGCACGTGCAGGTAGGTCTCGACGACGACCTCCCCCACCCCGTCCGCCTTGCGCAGAGCCGCGGCCGAGGCCGCGACGAGGTAGCCGACGCCGTTGACGTCGAGCACGAGCCCCTCGGGGACGCGGGCGACGGGCTGGCCTCTGAGGCGCGAGATCACGCGTCCCTCACGCGGAGATCCGGAGGAGCGGCGGTGCGAGCGCGTGGCAGATCGCGACGGCGAGCGCGTCGGCCGCGTGATTCGGAGTCGGGATCGAGTCCATCGCCAGGATCGCGCGCACCATCCGCTGCACCTGGGCCTTCTCGGCGCGGCCGTAGCCGCAGACCGCCTGTTTCACGCGTGCGGGCGCGTATTCGGCGCACTCAACGCCGGCGCACGCGGCCGCGACCAGCACGGCGCCTCGTGCCTGCCCGACGGAGAGCGCGGTGCGGGCGTCTGCTCCCACGAAGGACTCTTCCAGCGCGACGCCGTCCGGCTCGTGCTCCGCAATGAGCGCCTGCACTCCCTCGAAGATCGTCTTGAGGCGGAGCTCCGGGCGCTCCCTGGCGGGGGTTTGCCACCAGCCGTGGTCGATTTGCCTGATCCGGCCGCCGCTTTCGTGGACGATCCCGTACCCGCATGCAGCAGTCCCTGGGTCGATGCCGAGAACCTTCACGAGGAGAGGTTAGGCAGGGCGTCGGATGTTCCTGCGTCGCGGGCGTCGCCGCTAGGAAGCCACGGCCTCGAGGATCTGCTCCGGGATGTCGAAGTTCGCGGAGACCTCCTGGATGTCGTCGTTCTCCTCGAGCGCCTCGATCAGCCGAAGGAGCTTCTTCACGGCTGCCTCCTCGGCGACCTCGACGGTCGTCTTCGGGATCATCGTCAGCTCCGCGGCCTGGATCTCGAAGCCCGCGTCCTGCACCGCCTGGCGAACGTTCGAAAGCGCCTCGGGCGCCGCGGAGATCTGGAAGACCGAGCCGTCGCGCTCGAGGTCGTCCGCCCCACCCTCGGCGGCCGCGAGGAAGAGCTCGTCCTCGTCGACCGTGTCGCCCTCGACGATCACGATCCCGCGCCGCTCGAAGAGCCACGCGACCGACCCGGTCGTCCCGAGATTGCCGCCGTTCTTGGCGAAGGTGTGGCGCACGTCGGAGGCGGTCCGGTTGCGGTTGTCAGTCAGGGCCTCGACGAGAACCGCGACGCCCTCGGGCCCGTAGCCCTCGTAGATCACGGTCTCGTAGGAGGCGCCGTCGGCGTCCGTGCCCGCGCCGCGGGCGATCGCGCGCTCGATGTTGTCCTTCGGCATCGAATACGAGCGGGCCTTCTCGACCGCGTTCTGGAGCGAGAGGTTGTTCTCCGGGTCGGGCCCGCCCTCCTTGGCGGCGACGATGATCGCCTTCGAGAGCTTGGTGAAGAGCTGGCCGCGCTTCGCGTCCGCCGCGCCCTTCTTGTGCTTGATCGTCGACCACTTGCTATGCCCGGACACTCGTCTCCTCTCGCCTCATGACCCCGACCGCGCGGCTCCCGCCGGGCGGAGCCCGGCTCCGCCGCGCTCGCGCCGCTGGACTGCGCTCTCCTCGGGAGTCCGTGCTTGCGCACTGTCCTCCCTCGGAACGCTTGCCAGCGACACGTCGGGATCATGATGCGCTTCGCGGACCATTTCCAGAAATCGTGCGTGGACGCGCGTGTCGCCCGTGAGCTCGGGGTGGAACGAAGCGACGAGGATCCTGCCGTCGCGCAGCAGCACCGGCTCACCCTCGTGCCGGGCGAGCACCTCGACCCCGGGCCCCCACTCGCCGACGCGCGGCGCTCGGATGAAGACGCCGCGGAGCGGCTCCTCGTCGCCCTCGAGCGCGAGATCGGCCTCGAAGCTCGCGACCTGGCGCCCGTAGGCGTTCCGGTCGACCTCGAGATCGGCGAGGCCGAGATGGGCGCTGTCGACGAGGATCATCCCGGCGCACGTGCCGAAGATCGGCCCGGCGAAGCGTCGCACCGCCTCCTCCAAGCCGTACAGCCGCATCAGGCGTGTGATCGCAGTCGATTCGCCCCCGGGGATCACCAGCCCATCGAGGCCGTCGAGCTGCTCCGGGAGCCGCACCTCGCGGACGTCGGCGCCGAGATCGGCCAACATCGCCGCGTGCTCGCGGAAGTTGCCCTGGAGGGCGAGGACGCCGACTCTCATGCTCACAGTCTAGAAGCGGCGGCGCGGGTCTCAGCGGCGCGGCGTCACGAGCGGAGTGAAGCGGAGGAAGCGGACGCGCACCGGATGGGCGAGGATCTTCAGCGTCCGCGCGACCGTGTCCCGAACGGGAACGTGCGAGAAAAGGAGAATCGAGAAGAAGTCACCGGTGAGGAGGATGCCGCCGAAGCCGACCGCCGAGGCGATCTTGTGCGGGAGCACGAACTCTTCCTGCGCCGGGAGATAGGGGCTTCCGGCCGCCTGCTCGACGTGGAAGACGTCGTTCGTACGCTGCGAGAGCTCGGCTGCCTTCGAGCCGCTCGGCGCAGCCACGACGACGCCGAGGTCGAGACCCAGCTGCGTGATCAGCTGCGCGACCATCGGGAGCCGGGCCACGAACTGCTCGCTCGGAA
This sequence comes from Gaiellaceae bacterium, assembly GCA_035575835.1. Lineage (GTDB taxonomy): Bacteria > Actinomycetota > Thermoleophilia > Gaiellales > Gaiellaceae > Gaiellasilicea. Next base: position 9,967 of record DATLXM010000164.1, on the reverse strand, counting down.
GCGGAATCGCGCGATGACCGGCCGAGAGCACACGGTTGTTCCACGCCGGCTCGTCGCCCGCGGTGCCGAGGAGAGCGAGGCAGCGGATGTCGCCGGCAGGCTCCTCGCCGAGCGCGCGGCGGACGAACTCCTGCACATCCGGTTCGAGGGCGTCGAACCGCTCGGACTTGTACAGCCGCACGAGCGCACAGGCCGGTCGCCCCTCCTCGTCGACGAGCGAGCGATACAGGTGCTCGGCCACGAGTTGTGCGTCGTCGGCGAGCGTGGACTCCGGGCCGAGGTCACGCAGCTCATCTACGAGCGGGCGAACGTCGTCGACGTCGAATTGCTCGAGCAGATACCCCATCCGCTCCGAGTATCGCAACTACGGCTCTATCCTCCAGCAGGTGCCGGTCACCTTCACCGCTGTCGGCGACGTGATGCTCGACCTCGGCCTGACGAGCGGATCGGAGCCTCACGACGCGGTGATCCAGAGCACCGTCGGGGGCACGGCCGTGAACGCTGCCGTCTGGGCGGCCGAGGCCGGCGCGGAGGCGACGTGCGTCGGCCGCGTCGGGATCGACGCAGGCGCTCTCGCAGTGCGAGGTGCTCTCGCCGCGCGGGGAGTTGCTGCTGCGCTCGCGGCCGATCCGGGCGAGCGAACGGGTGCCGTCGCGTTCGTCGACGGCGATCTCCTCGTCGATCGGGGAGCCAACCGACGGCTCTCCCCCGCCGACCTCCGCGCACTGGATGCCGACGCGGTGCTCGTCTCCGGCTACGTGCTCCTGCACGAGGACTCGGGGCCGGCTGGCCGGGCCGCGCTGAGGGGAGGGGCGCGGTGGACCGGGGTGACCGCCGGCTCGGTCGACCTCGTTCGGCGGCGTGGGCTCGCTGCACTCGTCGGCGCGCGCGTTCTCGTCGCGAATGCCGCAGAGGCCAGGGCTCTGACCGGAGCCGAGCCTGAGGAGGCGGTGCGCGCGCTCGCGGGCGCACACGAGCTCGCGTGCGTCACGCTCGGGCCCGACGGCGCCCTGCTTGCGCACGGCGGCGACCTGTTCCGGGCGACGTCGCCGTCCATCGCCGGACTCGCGCACGGCGGTGCGGGAGATGCGTTCGCAGCGACGCTGCTCGTCGCTTTGGCGGCCGGCGCGGCACCCGCCGACGCGCTCGAGACGGCCTGCCGCGCCGGCTCGGCGGCCGCCGGCTCAGCCGACGGGTGGCCCTAGCGGTCCCGGGGGACCGTGGCGGTGGCTCCGGCCCTGACGGCGACCTGGCCGTCACCCCTGACCTCGATGCTCGTCCCGCGGACCTCCACCCGCTGGGTGAACGCCCGCACCGCGATCCCGGCCCCGGTCAGGCTGACGGTCGAGCCAAGCCCCGGACAGCGTCGCGCCGGTGTCGGTGACCGATTCAACCCGCACGACCCGCCCGAACGGGCGTCGCCGCTACCAGCCGCGGGTCTCGAGCAACTCGCTGGGCTCCAGCGAAGAGGTCGAGATGCCGACCATCGGCTCGCCGAGACCGGCGGAGACGCGCGCGAGGATCTCGGCGTCCGCGTAGTGCGTCGTCGCCTCGACGATCGCCTTCGCGCGGAGCGCAGGATCGCCGGACTTGAAGATTCCCGAGCCGACGAAGACGCCGTCGGCGCCGAGCTGCATGCAAAGGGACGCGTCGGCGGGGGTCGCGATCCCGCCCGCGGTGAAGGTGACGACCGGAAGGCGGCCGTTCTCGGCCACCCAGCGGACGAGCTCGTACGGGGCGCGCAGTTCCTTCGCCTCGGCGTACAGCTCCTCGGGCCGAAGCACGCCGAGCCTGCGGATCCCGCCGAAGACGGCACGCATGTGGGTGACCGCGTTGACGACGTCGCCGGTGCCGGCCTCGCCCTTCGTCCGAATCATCGCCGCGCCCTCGCCGATCCGCCGGAGTGCCTCGCCGAGGTTCGTCGCGCCGCAGACGAACGGAGCCGTGAAGGCCCACTTGTCCACGTGATGGGCGATATCGGCCGGGGTCAGCACCTCGGACTCGTCGATGTAATCGATCTCGAGCGCCTGGAGGATCTGCGCCTCCGCGAAATGGCCGATCCGGCACTTCGCCATCACCGGGATCGAGACGATCTCCTGGATCGCCTGGATCATCTCCGGGTCGGACATGCGCGAGACGCCGCCGTCGCGCCGGATGTCGGCGGGGACACGCTCGAGCGCCATCACGGCGACCGCGCCGGCGTCCTCGGCGATCTTCGCCTGCTCGGCGTTGACCACATCCATGATCACGCCGCCCTTCAACATCTCGGCCAGACCGCTTTTCACCCGCATCGTCCCTGTTTCACTCACGTTTCAGAGTGTAGCGCTCTGGTATCCGACCGCCGGATATGACATGGATATACGACCGGGCGCGACTCCTCTCCCCCTCCAGACGTTTCATCCGCCTGTCGGAAGAGCCGTCTGGCCCAGAAAGGCGCGTCCGGTAGAGAGGGGCCTGCTTGCGCAGGCCCCTCTCGCTGTCTTTTCTTGGGGCGCAAGCAGAATCGGGATCCGCTCTCGCGGATCCCGATTCGCGCCAAGACCCCTGAAGGGTCGCTTCGCTCCCGGCTCTCGCCCGCCGGCTGGTGATCTCTAGCCGAGCACGCCGCGGGCCTCGAAGGCCCCGCGGACCTGGGCTGCGACGGCATCGCCGTACAGCCGCTTCGCGGTATCGACGATCACGCCGGCCGCAGACGGCATGTTCGTGACGACGCCCATCGAGAAGTGCGCCTCGAGGATCGTCGTGTCCGCGGCAACCCGGCCGATCGCCTTCTGGATGTCCCAGAGCGAGGCCGACCAGATCAGGCCGTTCCGGTGCACGCTCGTCGCCGAGAGGCTCTCCGGGTAGTGCGCGGCCGTGTCGATCCGCCGCAGGCAGTGCGGCACGGTCGAGGTGTACGAGACCGCGTCCCAGTCCGCGACGCACGGGGCGTCCGGAGTCGGTGAGATGTAATTCGTCACCGTGACGGCCAGGTAGTCGCCGAACCCCTCGCCGATCCCGCCCGCCTCGACGCCCTGGAGATCCACCCTCTGAGCGTCGTGAACGGCATGGCCGTACTCGTGGACGATCACCTCGGCGTCCTCGGCGTCGTCGACCCCGCCCTTGCCCATCCGGATGATGTCGTGCTTGTCCCAGGAGTACGAGTTGTCCGCACCCCACTGGTTGATCCGCAGATCCTGCGACTCCTCGTTCACCGGCGCGAACCGCTTGCCGGTGCCGAAGCCGAGCGCCTGGAAGTACTTCTGCGTCTCGGTGACCCAGTAGTAACCCATCACCTGCTCGAAGCGGTCGTCGCTCCGGCCGTAGAGGAACTGATTGGTAGCCGAGTAGGCGTTGTCGCCCGTCTCGTTCCGGATGTTCGCGTAGTCGCCCGAGAGCGTCCCGCTGCCGTCGAGGTTCGTGAGCGTGACGTCCCGGTACGCCGGCTGGAGCGCCGCGTAGTCCTCGTCCTTCTGGTCGGTCAGCGACTGGTCTTGCAGCGTCGCGACCGGGTTCGGGAAGAACACCCGGCCCTGGCCCGTCGAGGCGCCGTTGCCCGGCTTACCGGCGCTCGCGGCGACGGTGAACACCGCGACCGCGAGGAGCGCCGCCACGAGCAGCGCGGTACGAATGCGAGTCAAATCCCCTACCTCCCCTGTCCTGCTTCTGCAGGACCCCCGATGGTGCCCCCTGGAGTTGCAAAGAGAACGGGCAGTCACTACTCGCGTTTCGCCGGAGTGCCAACCCGACAGACCCGTCGGTCATCCGGCGAGTGGGAGCGAAGCGACCCTTCAGGGTCTTAGCGCGGGCTTGCCCCGTGCCCTTGCGCAGCAAGAACGGGCTTGCCGAGCTGCTTCTCCCACCAGTCGGTCTCGCGTCGATCCATCTCGTCCTGGAGCTGGCCCACGTACTGGGCGAGGTCCGACTCCTTCTTGCCGAGGCGGAGCTCGAGCTCGCCGACGGTGCGCTCACGCTGCTCGAGCTTGACGTCGCGGAGCTCGAAATCGGCTTCGAGCCGCGCCATCCGCGTCTCGATCTCGGCCTCCCGCTCGTCGATCTCGCGCATCCGGTCGGAGAGCCCCTCCTCGGTGGAGCCGAGCCGCTTCTCCCGCCGGTCGACCCGGGCCCGATGAGACTCGAGCAGCGTCTCGCTCGAGGTGACCTCGGCCTCGCGGGCGGCGAGCTCGCGCCGGAGATCGTCGACCCGGCGCGCTTCCTCCTCGAGGTGCGCGGCCGTCATCTCGTCCGCCTCCTCGCGCCGGAGCTGCGACTCGCGCCGGTTCAGCTCGGCCTCGCGGGCGGCAAGCTCGCTCTCCTTGGCGGCGATCTCGGTCGAGCGGACGCTGACCGCCCCCTCGATCTCGCCGCTGCTCGCCCGCTCCTGGGCATGGCGCTCCAGGTCGGCCGTGAGCCTGTCGGCCTTCGCCTTGAGCTCGGCCTCGCGGTTCTCGAACTGCTCCTCGCGCGCAGTCACGGTCGCGCGCGCCTTCACGACCTCCCGCTCGCGCTCGGCGAGCACACGGTCGCGCTCCGCGACCTCGCCCTCCTGCTCGCGGAGCACGCCTTCCCGCGTCGTCAGCACCGACTCGCGGGCTTCGGCGCGGGCACCGGTCTCGTGCTGGGCGGCCTCGAGCTCCGCGCGCGCTCGGTCGAGGGAGCGCTCGCGCTGGGCGAGCACGGCCTCCTGCTTGGCGAGCGCGCCGGAGGTCTCCGTCAGCTCGCGATCGGCGGTCTGCAGTTCCCGAAACTTGGCGGACATCTGGCGCTCGCGCTCGGCGGTGCGATTCTCCACGGCGGCCAACTCGACCTTCAGGTCGGCGAGCCGCTGCTGTTCGGCGGCGGCTGCTTCCGCACGCTGGGCGAGCTCCTGCTCGCGCCCCTCGAGCGTCCCCTCGCGCGCCGCCACCTGGGAGGCGCGGGCGTCGAGCTCACTCGAACGCTGTCCGATGCTCTTCGCCCCGGCAAGCTCGCGCTCGACGGTGCCCTGGAGCTCGGCCAGCTCGTGACGGAGGTCATTCTCCCGGCCGAGTGCTGCGGTCAGCTCCGACCGGAGCGAGTCCAGCTCGAAATCGTCGGAGGCGACCGCGGCGAGCTCCGGCTCGACGGCCGCGGCGTGCTCGAGGGCGGGGACAGCCGCCGCCGAGGGTTCGTCGGCAGCCTCGCCCTCACGCCGCTTCTCGAGCTGGGCGCGGAGGCCGGTGCCGAATCCCTGCTCCGTCTCGTGCTCGGTCGCCGCCATCAGAAGAGCTTCGAGAGATTGATGAAGGCCGGCCCGAGGATGACGAGGAACATCGCGGGGAAGATGAATGCGACCGTCGGGAAGAGCATCTTGATCGGAGCTTTCATCGCCTTCTCTTCGGCCGCCGCCTGGCGCTTCAGCCGCGAGTCCGTGGCCTGGAGCCGGAGGATCCGGCCGAGCGAGATCCCGAGCTGGTCGGCCTGGATGATCGCCCGCGTGAAGGAGGCGACCTCCGGGGTCGCGACCCGCACGGCCATCTTCTTGAGCGCGTCCTGGCGCGATTCCCCGATCCGCATCTCGCCGAGGGTCAGCGAGAACTCCTCGGTCAGCGAGCCCTCCATGTGCTCGGTCAGCTTCGCAACCGCTCCGTCGAAGCCAAGCCCGGCCTCGACGCTGACCGCGAGCAGGTCGAGCGCGTCCGGGAGCTGCGAGCGGATCTCCTCGCGGCGGCGGCGGGCCTTCCCCGAAACCCAGACGCCCGGGAGGGTGAAACCGCCGAGCGCGAAGACGATCGCGAGCCCGAACGCTCCGAGGATCCCCCAGGAACTCGCCCCGACGAGGAAGCCGAAACAGGCTCCCACTCCCGCGCCCGCGGCCTTCGCGGCGAGGAACGAGGTCGGCGTCAGCGTCTGGCCCATCCCGGCCGCGAGCAACCGGAGTCCGATGCTCTCGACCGTCACGCGGGGGTCGGCCCGGAGCGCGAGCCGGGCGAGCCGGTCGGACATCGGGCCGATCACGCGCTCCCGGAAGCGAAGGCGCTCGGGGCCGGCACTGGCGAAGCGGAGACGGCCGTAGGTCGAGGCCCGCCGGAGCGATTGCTGGCGCTCCCGGGCGGGATAGGTGACGACCTCGCCGGCCAGGTAGACGGCGGTGGCGAGAAGAGCGGCAGCGAGCGCAAGCAGCATCTGGATCAACCCCTGAAGGAGACGATTTTCTTGAGGACGAGGGTGCCGAAGAACATCATCGTGAGCCCGATGAAGATCAGCATGTGGCCCGACGAGGTGTTGTAGAGCGGGTCCATGTACTCCGGGTTCATCAGCGTCAGCGCTCCGGCGATGAAGAACGGGAGGCCGAGCAGGACGTAGGCGGACATCTTCCCCATCGCGGTCAGCGACCGGATCTTCCGGGCGAACTGCTGCCGGTTGCGAACGGCCTCGGCGACCATGTCGAAGATCCCGGCGAGGCTGCCGCCGACCTGCCGCTGGATCGTGACCGCGGTGACGACGAAGGAGAGGTTCTCGGAGCCGACGCGCTCGGCCATCTCGGCCAGGGCGTCGTCCATCGGCCGGCCGAGGCTCGTCTCGGTGAGCACGCGCTTGAACTCCTTGCTGGCAGGCTCGGCCCCCTCGTCGACGACCGCCTGGATTCCCTGCCGGAAGCTGTGTCCCGCCTTCAGCGAGGCGGCGAGCGTGGTGAGCAGGTCGGGCAGCTGATCCTCGAGCGCGGCCAGCCGGCGCTTCGCCTTGAACCAGACGAAGCCGATCGGGAGGAGGTATTCGACAACCGTTTGCGGCGCGGTGGAGATCCTGGCGCCGGCACTTTAATCCGGCGTCCCATCCGAAATGAGGAGCTGGGGTTCGTGCCAAGACGGAATCGACATCTCGTAGGAATCGCACTGTCACTCGCGGGAGCTCTGGTGCTTGCCGGGCTTACGCTCTTGCGTCGACGGCCACCGGCTGCCGACGTCCGCCGGCCGATGCTCGAGCCGGTGACGGATCCTGTGCCCGTTCCGCAGCCGACGCCTCGGCGCCCGGCTGCACGGCTCGCGCTCGTGTCCGGGTTCACGCTGCTCTTCTTCGCAGGAGCGTCGTTCACGGCCGGCGCCGGAGATCGCGTCGCCGCCATGCTCGAGGGCGACGAGGCGGTCGCGCTGGATCAGGTCGGCGCGGTCGCAGCAGCACTCGAGGTCGAGGCGGCGCCGGAACCCGCTCCGGCCGCTGAGCCGGAGGCCGCTCCCGAGCCCGCCGCTGCCCCCGCGCCCGCTGACCCCGAGCCCGCTGCCGCAGACCCCGCCCCTGCCCCCGAGCCCGCTGCTGCCTCAGAGCCCGCTCCGGCGACCGAAGCGGCGACTCCCGCTGCGCCCACAGAGACGGAAACAGCAACGGCAGCACCCACGGAGACCGACCAGCCGCTCGCGCCCCGTCAGGCGACGGCGCCGACCAACGCAGCACCTGCTCCCGAGCGAGCTCCACGCACAGCGTCTTCCGCCCCCACGCGCAAGTGGGTGACGGCACGGGCGCAACTCACTCCCGCCCGGCCCGCCGAGATCGAGCGCCACGGCGCGGAAGCGGCCACGATCTGGCTCAACCGGGCCCTTCCGGACCCGACGCCGCCGTCCGCGCGGCTGACTCGGACGTTCGCGCGGTCTCTCGCGAGCACGGCGAAGCGCAACGGCGCCGACTGGGCGACCGTCCTCGGCGTGCTCCGCGCGCAGGGCGAGCGTGGCTCGGTGCCCGCGACGACGGCCGAGCTGGGCCGCCTCGCCGGGAGCCTGAACGGCAACGCCTGGCGCGGGGCGCTCGCGCTCTCGGGCCGGACGAGCTTCGCCGACCGGGCGGAGGCGCTCGCCGACTACTACCGCGCGGTTGGGCTCGAGTCGCTCGTGACCGGGCTCGAGCAGTCGAAGCCGCGTCTCGTCGAGCAGCTGCTCGCGGATGGCCGGGTCAGCATCTACGAGGCCGGGCGGGCGGATCTCGCCGCCGGACGGATCGACGTCCGTATCGTCGTCCTGCTCTCGTACCTCGCCGAGCGGCACGGCTCGCTCACCGTCTCGAGCCTCTTCTCGGGCCACCGCAAGTACGCACGGCCCGGTGTCGTGTCCGCGCACGTGTACGGCCAGGCGGTCGACCTCGCCGCGATCGAAGGCGCCTCGATCGCCGGGAACCAGCAGCCCGGTGGGCCGACCGAGGCAGCGGTTCGCTCGATCCTCCTCCTCCCCGCCGAGCTGCAGCCGCAGCAGGTCATCTCCCTGCTCGGGCTCGGCGGCCCGTCGTTCCCGCTCGCCAACCACGGGGATCACATCCACGTTGGCTTCTGAGTCGATCAGCCTGGCCCGTCAGGACGGGCGCGTCGTCGTCGAGCACTGTCTCGTCGCGGCGCGCCCGCTCCGGCGGATGTGTGGGCTGCTCGGCCGCCGCGAGCTTCCCGAGGGGGAAGGAATCCTGCTCCGGCCGGCCGCTTCGATCCACACGGCGTTCATGCGCTTCCCGATCGACGTCGTCTTCCTCGACCGGGAGCTCGTCGTGGTCGGGATCGAGCCCGAGCTCCGGCCGTGGCGGGCCGCTGCGAAGCGGCACGCCCACTCGGCGCTCGAGCTTGCAAGCGGCGAGTGCGAACGCCGCGGGCTCGCGCTCGGTGACCGGCTGGTCGCGGCCTGATGCTCGCGCCCTTCCTCGTCTGGATCGCTCTCGCCCCCTGCACGATCACGGGTACTCCCGCGGCCGACTTCATCTTCGGCACGCGGGCAAACGACGTGATCTGCGGGCTCGGCGGCAACGACTTCATCGACGGTGGCCTCGGCAACGACACGATCTACGGGGCCGCCGGGGCCGATCAGATCCAGGGAGGGGCCGGCTCGGACGCGATGTTCGGCGGCCCCGGCAACGATGTCTTTCGCGCCTGGGACGGAACGTTCGACCGGATCGAAGGTGGCCCCGGCACCGACAGGGCGTGGCGCGATCGCAGCGACCGCGCGGTCTCGATCGAACGGTTCGGCTAGCGGAAGCTCGAGCCGAGCGCGCTCTGCGCGTGCCGGATGAACCAGATCGCGACGAGGAAGACGTAGATGAGGGCCGGGAGCGCGATCCCGAAGAGCGCGAGGTAGACGCCGGCCGGTGAAGCTGCGTCCCCGGGAATCAGGTGGACGACTCCGAGGGCGAGGGCAGCGTGCAGGACGATCGCCCGCAGGCCGGCCGGGGCGAGAGTGGGGAGCCGGAGGTCGAGCCACAAGGCGAGGAGTGCTGCACCGCTGACGAGGATCAGTGCGTATGTGGCGTTCGACATGCCGTTCCCTTTCTTCGTCGGGGTGGAGTGAGAGGGGGCCACCGCAGGAGCCCCGCCCCTCTTCTCCGAGTGAGATCCGGGGCCACCGCAGGAGTCCCGTGAACCTCATAAGCCGCTGGGTACACACTGCACCAGGGGTGGTCGCTTGACCTATCACCCAACGGGTGGTTCACCGCGCCGCTTGACGGTGAAGCAAGGACAACCACCCGATGACCGCCGCCGGCGTGTGAACCGGGCCGCGAAAGCGGCGCCTTCAGGGGTCTTTGCGCGGAACAGGAATCCGCTTCTGCGGATTTCTGTTCCTGCGCCGGCAAACATGGGCCCGCCTGGACTCAGCCACCCCTGCTAATCGGCGGTTTCCATGGTCTGAGGTTCCACCGGGGTCTGCACAAGGCGAGCACGTTCGCTCAAATCAGCCTCTCGTACGCGAGCTCCTGGCCGTCGCTCATCACGTGCGAGTACGTGTCCGCGGTGATGCTCAGCTTCCGCTGACCGACGAAGCCTGCGATCTCTGCCCAGGAGCGGCCCTGCCGATGAAGCAGGCTGATCCGGCGGTGCCGAAGGTCGTGCGGCGAGAAGACCGGCACGCCGGACGCCCTGCACGCTTCAACTCGGCGACGTGAAGTTCAGGTTCCGGCGAAAGCCGCGCTCGCGTCGGCACCCGACCGCTGAGCAGGCTCTTGCCGCGCTCAGAGAAGGGTCGTGCATGTACGCGCCGACGGGCTCAGCGTGCAGCGGCGCTCCCAG